>JAEZJK010000034.1 GCA_023415835.1 Bacillota bacterium | reverse complement strand
CCGGGTTGCGGCCAAAACGATTGTATTTGAGATCTGAACATCCATCCATTTATTAATCGTCTGTTCTTTTAAAGAACTGAACACTTCCATTTTTTCATGGACTTCCTGATAAAGACTTTCCTGAGCTTGGAAGTAACTAAAGAAACTTATTCCAATAAAGGGTATCAAGCTGGCGGCTAATAAAGCAGCGATTAATTTGGTGCCGAGTTTCGTAGTGCGTTTCATACTTACCCCTCCATTTTCATCTCTTTTATCAAGATGCTCTCTTCGCGGCTGAGGATTTGTTCGATGTCAAGCAACAAAATCACTCGCTCCTTAACCTTGCCTACCCCGATTAAGAACCCTTGGTTGTTTAGGTTTCCGTATTCAGGCGGCGGTTCAATCTGGTCCGTAGCCAGGTTAGCCACCTCGGAGACGGTATCCACGATTAAGCCCATCAACCGGCGGGTGTCATTTAGAGTAACCTCGACCACAATTATGCAAGTCCGCTCGGTATACTCCTTTTCTTCCAGCCCGAACTTGAGGCGCAAGTCCATAATGGGGATAATCTTGCCCCGGAGGTTAATTACTCCCTTGATATAACCCGGTGTTTTTGGAATCGAGGTTATCTCCAATAACTTGATGATCTCCCGCACCTTCAAAATAGTTATACCATATTCCTCTTTGGCTAAAATGAAGGTTAAATACTTGCCGCCGTTGTTCTCCATTGGTGATTACCCTCCATTATTATTGATTTATTTTATAAAAGGGTTTTTTTACCTTTTCAATACCCGTTTCCAATCGTAACCGCCTAGCAAGTAAACACTTTAATTTTTAACTTTAGATACAGATCTCAGTCAGCGTTAAGAATCAAATTTGAAACTCACTTCATGGAGTGAGATAAGGCCTTGGTTAATCTTCGAGTGTTTCTTACTGCTATAACCAATGAAATCAGCACGGCCACAATTTGAATTAACAATATCGCATAGAGTTTGTAGCTTAACTTTAGATGTTACCATTATTATCGCCTACCCTCAACTTTAGGGCTATTATAAAAGACATGCGAAAACCTTTTATGGCTAAAACCATCTTAACGAATGAAAAAGTTACAGTTAATTTAAAATAAGTTACCCAATCTGGCATGTCTTCTTGAAATGGCTGGTGTTTACCTTGAAACGGATCTAAAGTATTTTTAACACGATCCTAATGTAATCAATATCAAATCTGGATATTTGCCGTCACCGTTTTCCTACGTTCAATACCTTCCATTTTGAATAGATTCTCGACATCTAAGATCAAGGATACTTTACCGTCGCCCAAAATCGAAGCCCCGGAAACGAAGTTTAACTTCACAAACTCTTCACCTAATGACTTGACCACAATCTCCCGCCTGCCCTCAATCCCTTGCACCGGCAGGGCTTTTAGTTTTTGATCCAACTCCATTACCACTACCAGTTGGGCGAATTCCTCCAGCTTGTCCCCTTCCAAACCGAAAATTTCGGCGATGGGGATTACCGGGATTACCTGATCCCGGATGCGGATCATTTTTGTGACTCCGCTAACGCTGACCCATTGGTTTTGCCCCGGTTTGAGGATTTCCTTAACGTTAACCGTGGGTATGATATAATTGGTTCCCATGATCTCAACGACTGTCCCGTTGATCGCTGCTAGGTTAATCGGGATCCTAAGCGTGAATGTACATCCTTGGCCGGGGTGGTTATTAACCTCAACCCTACCGCCAATCCTGGTGATTTCGGTTTTGACCACATCCAACCCGACTCCGCGCCCGGAAACGTTATCCACTTTTTCAGCCGTGGAAAACCCAGGTTGGAATATGACCTCAATGATTTCACCCTCGGTATAGTTATCAGCCGGGTTTAATAAACCCCGGTCAACCGCTTTCCGGTATATCTTTTCTACCGGGAGCCCGCGCCCGTTATCGGAGACTTCGATATAGACATTCCCCCGTTTGCTGTATGCCAAAATACTGACCAGGCCAAGCGGGGGTTTGTTTTGGGCAACCCGTTCCCCTTCGGTTTCAATCCCATGGGAAATTGCGTTTTTGAGGATATGGAGCAATGGGTCAAGGATCCGGTCGGCCACATTCCGGTCGATCTCGGTCCCCTCCCCATCGAAGCGGAGGGTTACGTTCTTGCGCAACTCTTCGATGGTGTCCCGGCCAACCCGGTTGAGTTTTTGGAAGGTCGATTTCAAGGAGACCATCCGGAGCGACATCGACAGGTTTTGAAGGTCTTTGGCAATCCGGCTCATCCTTAACAAGTTGCCAATGAAAGTGTCGTTAGTCCCGAACCTTTTGATGGCCTCTTGTTCAATCAAGGATTGGGTGATTAACATCTCGCCCATCATATCCACCAGGTTATCTATTTTTAAGGTCGGGATCCGGATGTAACCACCGTCAATGCTGGATTTCTTCAGTTTTTCCTGGAGCCTGAGGGATTCCAGCACATCTTGGGCGGTGGCTTTCTTTTCTTTAACGGCTACTTGCCCAAGCATCAGTTCTTGGTATTCCCCGTTTTGCCTCTCCAGCAATTCATTTAATTCGGCTTGCCCGATCCGCCCCTGGCCGACTAATATTTCACCAAGCTTTTCCCCTTTAGGGTTGACCCCAACCGAAGCTGCGCCGATATCGTCAGCTGGATTTGGAGGCAACTCTTCCATAGGCCCTGGCCTTCGGTCCCGGACCATTTCCAGATGGGATTCGATTAATGCTTTAAACCCGGAGTCCTGAGTTAACTCAAGATTATCGCAGATTTTTTTGATAAAATCCGTTGAAGCAAGGATCAGGTCGATAATCCTTTTATTGACCCGGATCTGGCCTTTTCGGCATTCATCCAGTAATGTCTCGGTCTGGTGGGCAACGGTCCGGATCAATTCTTGGTTGACAAACCCGGCCAAACCCTTGATGGTATGGAACTCGCGGAATATCCCGTGAATGATTTCCATATTACCGGGGTCGGTTTCCAGGGATAAAACATGCATTTCGATTGTTTCCAAATGTTCCTTAGCCTCTACTAAAAAATCTACCAACAGTTCAGGGTCGGCTTCCTCCCGGACTTCGGCTTCACCGGCAATGATCTGATCAACCAGATTTTTTTCTTGTTCCCGGTCCAAGTGAATACCCCCTTCTATTCAAGACTGTAAGCGATCGAAAATTCGGCATTGTTTATTTGAAATGATAAACGTTCGGAGCTGGTCCTGCTGATTAGCAAAAACACATTTTCCCCGGTAACCAGCGTTGGCGGCGGAGTAAAATAAATTGAGCTATTAATGTTCAATTTGCCAAGAGCCAGATCTGTGACTAGTTTTGCCACATCTCCTATAGTGTTTTTGACTTTAAAATCAATAGTGCTAGGTTTTTCTCCGGTCATTGCCGCTGTTATCGTTAAAGCCGCGTTTTTATCCAAAGCAAAAACTATATTCCCCTTGAGCGAATAATTGAAACCGACCAAGGCATTTATTTCGGAGGCCGAGGTCAATGAAGCCTCTTCGAACTCTTGTTTTAATTCCGGTTGGAGATTTAACATGGTAAAGATTTCTTGCACCGAACGCTGTAACGCATCTTTTAGCTCCATTGTTAAGCACCTTCGATTCCGATTTCCAGTCTTACTGAGCCGTACTCCGAACGATAAATTCCTCCGGCAGAACTCACCTTGGGACTGGTAATCTCAAGTTGTTTCCCGGCAAAAACCGCCGGTGGGGTCAAACGTAAATCAATACTTTTGAAGGTATTATTAATGCAGGTGATACCGTTTCCACTCACCATATTGGCAAATTCGGCCAGGTATAGGTATAACTCCAAATCATCATCCGGAGGAGCCCCATTCATTTCTTCAAAGATTTTTAGAGCCAATCCTTCATTAAGCTCAAGTAAGACACGTCCCTTATTCTGACCTACCAAACCCACGATTAACGAAATTTTTTTCTCATCCGTTAATGGGAAATCATTTGCCGGAGCGTAGTTAATTCCGGTCATTTCCAGAGCCACTTTCTGAAAAGCCTCGACCAGATATTGATAAAAATAATTAAGCTTTTGCTCTTCCATCCTTATTGCTCCTTTATAACAAACCTTTGATGGCCAGGACCATCTCTTCGGCTTTAAATGGTTTATTTAGAAACCGTTTGACTCCGATCCTTTTGGCGGATTCTATTAATTTTTCATCCCCCATTGCACTGAGCATGATTACTTTAGCGTTCGGGTTTTTCCGATAAATATGTTCCGCTGTTTCCAACCCGTCCATCACCGGCATCGTCACATCAAGAATGACAATCTCCGGTTGATGTTGGCTTATCATTTCCAGGCCATCCCGCCCGTTAAATGCTTGCCCCACCACTTCGAACCCTTCCGGTTCTACCGCTTTTCTAACTGCTTTTGAGATGAACGGCGAGTCGTCGATTACCAGAATTTTAACGCTAAGACCCATTAGTGCTCCCTCCCGGTATTATTTATTAATTATTTACCCGTTATTTGGATTAAATTACTTAATTTATTTAATATATCGAAACATCCTACAAAAACATTTAGTTATTATTTAAATGTTTATCTAAATATTTTTCCCCATTTATTTACACTTATTGTTTGAACTCTTGATTCCATTTTTTTTATAACTTAGCTTGTATTAAAATCTTTCTCCAAACTAAATTTACATTCGTAACGTTTACCACTATATCCATATATTGCTATATTTGTTTCAATTGTATTTTTCTCCATTGATTTACAATATTTTATTTATAATCCATAAGCTAACTCCATTTTTTACATTTTTTAATAATGAAAAGGCTAGAACGAAAAAATCACCTTGAATACAAAACCCCCATAATGAAATGACTCTGTAGAGGCCCTACTAAAGGTTAAAATGTAAATACACGCTGGCAAATCCGTATATTGACAAAACTAGAAGATAGATGATATCATAGAATAGTTGGACAATTAGGGAAAATACAAATTTAAACTAAATTCCGAAAAGGGCAAATCCGTGCGAAAGCCCGGGACGTAAAGCTAATGTTTAAAGTTTAAGCTATGATAACCAAGTTAACGAGATGATTTGATTTTTATTTCAGCTCCGACACTTGACAGAGTTTTTATTTCATATTCTGCAGAAGTAATAATGTAACTATATTTAAAGTAATACTATTGGTATTTTCATTTTCTTCCTTGATTTATTGAAATATGCTTTGAATTATTAAACGAAAAGGGGTGAAATAAATGTATTAACAAATTAATGCCTTGGACTTATGGGTTTATATAACTCAAGCCACTTTAGAGGCATTAAACAGTCAGTTTAATATGTAAGGTAATTACATTTGTCTAAATCCTTTTAGCGCCCTTAAAACCTCAATAGAAAGGAATAAACTTATGATTCAGAACAAAATTACCATTATAGGAGCAGGTTTAGTCGGGTCTACCATTGCACATACATTGATGTTAAGTTCTTTGGCATCCGATATTGTTTTGATCGATATTAACAAGGAAAAAACAGAAGGGGAAGTTATGGATTTAAGGCATTGTACGCCGGCCCTGTTACCGGTTAATGTATACCCAGGCGATTATTCTGATTGTGCCGACTCTAAGATTATCATTATTACAGCGGGAATAGCTCAAAATCCAAATGAGTCTCGTTTAAACTTAGCTCAACGGAATACGGAGGTTTTTCAATCGATCATTGGCCAAATAAAGCCATATTATGATAATTCCGTTATCCTCGTTGTCACCAATCCGGTGGATATCCTTACTTATGTTACAATAAAACTTTTAAATCGAAACCCATATAAAATAATCGGCTCCGGAACCATATTGGATACTGCAAGGTTTCGGTATATCCTAAATGAATATCTTAATGTAGATTCACGAAATATTAGCGCTTATATTATTGGAGAACATGGCGATCAATCAGTGCCGGTTTGGAGCGCGATAAGTGTTTCCGGTATAAATATTAATAATTTTCAAATTGAGAATGAAAAAATAGCCAAAATTAAACAAAAAATTCATGACGAGGTAGTTAAATCCGCTTATCAAATTATCGAAAGAAAAGGGTCTACTTATTATGGTATAGCAGTAGCGATACGAACGGTGGTCGAATCGATTATTAGAAATCATAGCGGGATATTCCCGGTTTCAACCTTAATGAATGGGCAATATGGCATTGATGATGTTTGTTTATCTTTACCGGTTATAATTGATTCCTCCGGAATTAAAAAAGTACTTAATCTTAGTTTGAGCACCAGTGAAATTCAAAACTTAAGGAATTCTGCAAATCTCCTTAAAAGTGTTCTTTCAAATTTAAATTATAACAGTTCTTTTGAATGTGATCCTCTAAATGACTTTACTGAACAACAGACCGGCTAACTTAGACTTTAATGAATGGTAAGTACCTGGGAATATACATATTTAGACGCAAAATTATCTTTGCTTAAAGGAGAATTAATATGTCGATATCAGAAAAATTGGAACAAATTGAAAAAATTATTAATGCTGGATTAACTGCCGAAGAACTACCCACTATATTACAGATACTGGGTTCACCATTTCCAATTGATATTATTAAAGAAATTAAACTATATTGCGATTATTTACCAAAGATTCAAGAAGCGTCATTTACACCTGAAAAAAGATATTTACATTTTTTATGGGACATCCTTGATAAACTGCCGATAAGCGTAGTAACTAATTTCGCTATTCCCTTCCGCCGTATAATCGCTCAAAAGTTATTTAAAAAATGTGGTAAGAACTTCATTGCAGAAGAGAATATACGTTTTAATATCGCTGAAAATATCGAATTCGGCGATGATGTCTTTTTGACCCGTGGCATATACCTAGACTCCAAAGGTGGAATTACTATAGGAAACTATGTAGGAATAGCTGAAGGAGTTACTATTTTTAGCCACGGTCACTCTGAAGACGATCATGTTAAAAGAGATTATAAACCGGTAATTATTAATGATTTTGTAAAATTATACTCTTTTTGTATAATACTCCCAGGTGTTACAATTGGGGAACAAGCGATTGTTGCTACAAAATCCATGGTTAATAGGAATGTTGAACCTAATATTTTAGTTGGAGGAATACCGGCGAAACCATTACGTGAACGGAAAACAAATGATAAAACCCGAGAAGAATTAAATCACATATATTTATTAAACAAAGCTTTTCAAACAGATTAACTATCTTTCATAACCTAAAAAAATTTTATAAATGGGCCGTAATAAATTGTGACCCATTTATTATTTATTAGTAGTTCCTTGCTAAAGCTGTTACTATAATGTTGCTTAGCTAGTTTATCTTAAAACTTATTATTTTTATTGAGCGGTATTACTTCTTCCGGAGTACAAATCTTCGTCCTTTGTTCTCCTAATAATTTGTTTCGGGAATAAGAAGCGGATTCTAATTGACTTACTTGAGCATTCATATTTGTTGATAAAGTATTGTTATTACTGTTTAAGCTGTCTCCTCCTAAGAAGGCCGGTTTAACATCTTCTACTGTTTTGTCATTTAACATCTTTGAAAGTTGTTGAGTGTTTTCTCTTAATTTTTTAGCTTGCTTACTAAGCTCTTGGGAAGTCGCTGCACTTTCCTGAGCGTTAGAGGCATTTTGTTGGGTTACCGTTTCTACTTGGACAATTGCTTTATTAACTTGTTCAATCCCTTGAGACTGTTCTTGGCTAAATCCAGCAATTTCATCCATTAACTCGCTCACTTTTTTAGCCTGTGAGGTGATTTCCCCTAACGCCTCCTTAACTTTTTCAGTAACTGAGACACTATTTGCTGATAATTCAATATTCGCTTCAATCATAGTTGTAGTGTCCTTAGCCGCTTGAGCTGTACGTTGTGCTAAATTTCGTACTTCCTCGGCTACGACTGCAAAACCCATACCTGCCTCGCCAGCCCGGGCAGCTTCAACTGCGGCATTTAGGGCTAAAATATTGGTCTGAAAAGCAATGTCATCGATAATTTTAATGATTTTAGCAATCTGGTCACTCGACTTCTTCATTTCATTGATCGCGCTTGCCATTTCCTGCATCTGATGGTTGCCTTTTTCCGCTGCTTCTTTAGTATGTTCAGATAATTGAGCCGCCTGCTTAATGTTAACATTGTTTTGTTGGATCATCGTAGATGTTTCTTGTAATGTAGTAGATATTTCTTCAATTACACTAGCTTGTTCAGTACTACCTTCGGATAATTGCTGGCTAGTGGCTGCCAGTTGGTTGGAAGCTGAAGCTGTCCGGTCTGCGCCTTCTTTAAGGGAAGATACGACGACACTTATCGGTTTGGTAATACTTACGGAAATAGTATAGATAATCAATATTCCCACAATAATAGCTAAAATAGTAGTAATAATAATATTCCTGAACATTTCCGACCATAAGGCCCGAACACGGTAGTATTTAGTAATACCCATTTTGATTTGGCCGATTTTTTCCCCATTTTTTTCAATGTTTCTTTCAAGAAGAATCATATTCTTCGGTAGAGTGAGAATTTTTTCTTTTTCTTCATTATAAATGCTAGTTTCAAGAGCATCTTTAATCTCCACCAAACAGATCTCATCATCTTTCATTAAGGCTTTTCCATTAGCTTCCACCGCAACATTATTAAGGCTCCACAGCGGATCTATCGAAGCCAAGACAGCTAGCTCAATCATTGTGTTCGCTTTTTTCTCTAGATCAACACCATCACTTATATTCGCACCGATATAATTAATTATTATCGGTATTAACAAAACTACATAAACAAATAATGCCACCATTGAGTTTTTCCACATCGAAAACTTGATCGAATTTTTATTTTGCACGTATCTTCCCCCCTTAGTGTCATAGCAGAAACATAGTGAAATGACAAATATTTAAACTGAAGTTTCTATGATTTGAAATCTATCTTAACCAGTAAATCCGTATATCCGGTTAGTTATCCTATTTTAGGCCTTTCCTCCCATCAATCGGATGGAGCTTTACTCAAACAGAGCGGGCTCCCCCTTTCTAAGAGTTAAGTCCAATCTCTCAAAATTAAAAAATGTACGGGCTGCTCCACAAAGGAACAGCCCCTCAGGATATTAAATTAGATCATGGTTTGTAGACCGGGTAATTGTTATAGTCAGCGAGATACTTGGAATCGTTGATTTGGGTTTTGAACGGTTTCCCAAGTCCATGGGGATCTTTATACTTTTTTAAGATTTGAATCCATTCACCGGATTGTTTCACTTTTTTTAACTCTTCATCAAATGCTCGGATAATGCCTTTTTGAGCCCAAGGTGACTTACGAGATACCATTGCTACAAAGTGAAAACGGGTACCTGGCAGTTCAGCATTGACCTTTTCAATTTGTCCGGCAAGTCCTAGTTTTTCAATATTCCAGTCCATTGATTTTTCGGAATTTATTATCATATCAACTCTACCACTAGCCAATACTTGAGGAAGCTGTTGTATTGTTGCAGTTTGTACCGCTATATTGTAACCATCTTCCTGTTTCATGTAAGAGGTTTGCCAGCCGTTTCCGGCGAAGTCTGCCAATCGGTACTGTTTCAAATCATCCAGTCTTGTAAATCCTTCCACTTTTTTCTTCAATTCGGCATTGCCCTTTTTTACATAAATAGTCCAAAAATTAACCTCTGTCCACTCCTTACCAAAAATAGCATAACTAAACCTGCCATCGTTCGGAGTGGTCATCATCATATCAGCTTCACCTAACTCAACCATTTTCATAGCCCTTAACCAGGGATAGCCTTTATGGTTGACTTTAATCCCCAAACGGCTAAAAACCTTTTCAACAATTTCAACTTCTGACCCTTTAGGAACCCCATTTTCCACCCAAGCGAAAGGTTCTGAATCATCCGGGTATACCCAGGTTAAAGTCGGTTGTTCAGCTGCAACAAGAGTAGCGGACAATACTACTAACGTTAAAGACAAAATCAGGGTCAAACGTATTGTTTTAGTCATTTTCAATTTCCTCCCTGTAAATTTTTAACTAACGTTAGAAAAGTTGAATAACCTTTATTTATCACCCCTTCCGCTTTTTATGAACTGTGAATTTTAACGCTTTAAAGGTAATCACAGTTCTAGATTTAAACTTACTAAACTAAATGTGTTGATAACATCTTAATAATCATGAAATATAATAGAAAACTTCCTGAAATCACCCTTTAGACAATATTGTTAAGTGGCTCTCCCAAAGCAGCTTGTTCTTTTTTAATGGATATAATTTCAGCGACGTTCAAAATTTTCTCTATTTCCAATATTAAAACTATTTTTTCTTTTACCTTGCCAATCCCAGTCAAAAAATTATCCCCGATTTGAGTTTCATATTCAAGAGAAGGTTCAATTTCTCCGCTTTGAATGTTCAAAACCTCAGCTACAGCGTCTACTACTACCCCGATTAATTTTTGAATTCCGGATAAAAATATCTCAATCACAATGATACAAGTCCGCTCAGTATATGGCTTTTCCTCCATACCGAATTTAAGGCGGAGATCAATTATGGGAATAATCTTCCCCCGTAAATTAATAACACCTTTAACACACTCATTGGTCTTGGGGATGTTAGTAATCTCCATTATCCCGATAATTTCCTTTACCTTTTTGATCGGTATCCCATATACTTCGTTAGCTAAGGTAAAAGTCAAAAACTTTCCTCCCTGCGCTTCCATTAAACGGTATCTCCTTTCATAAATATACTCTCCTCATCCAATAACAACGTTAACCAGTTATTATCTGTTGTCGATACATCCGCTAACTACTCCGATAATACTTTATTACAAACCAAAACCATCACTTGTCGATCATTCTCGAAATCAATTACGAAAGTATAATTTAGTAATTCTAAATCATCAATATTAGTTATTGTTTGAAGTTCTGCGGAAAAATCCCGAAATACCAATTCCATTAGTTGTTTTCTAATGACTTTAATAAGAACTTTGTTATTTATGGAGTTTTTAAGTAAGCTTTGCTCCGGGATTGTTAAAACACCTTTAATATCCGCATTAATAATATTTTCCGAAATATTTATCCTAACTAAGCTCGGGCCTCTTCCCATTACTTCCTTAAAACGTTGAATAAATAAGTGAGTAATCTCTTTATGATGCATATCGTGTCCTTTTTAAAGTTGTTCAAATTATTTCAAATAAAAAAGAGGTAATGGCAAGATATCTTAATTTAAGATACCCTTACATCACCTCTCCTTTTATTAGTTGTGATAATTGACCCTTTTGGGGTTAATCTTTTTCAACAATTAGAAAGGTAACCTTTTAGTATCAATTAACTATAAACTTGAAATATATTATATATATCGAATGTTTTTGATAAACACTTTATAATTAAAATGAAAAATATTATGTTGAATTTATTTTCCAGTTATACATTTCCAAATATAATGTAATTTTGGATAATGTAACCACAATTTCATTCTTACCAAAAAATTGTAAATTGTCCCAGAGAATAATCCTATTTATCCCTGATTACTTTAATCGCTTTGGCTGAGCCAAATCACGGGCTTCCACCACCCTCACAACGGCAATTTCCCCTTCTCCGTCCCTTGTTATCTTATACTATGCAGTTATAGTAGGAATATTGATTCTGATCCTTATTTCGATTACTTATGAAATATCCATCCCCTTATGTAATAATCGGTATATTTTATGATTAATTTAGATATTTTTGTAAATATTTTAATTACATTTTGCTTTTTTAATCATGTTTGAATTTAATTGACAATTATAGTTAATTATTCAAAATATGATAGGTTTAGGGCAAGAAGAGTAAAAAACGATACAGGGAAAAACGGCTACCAAAAATGATTAAACATTCACACAAAGCTTACCCGCAGGAATTTGAGAAAATCAGATGACGGTGTCTCTAGGCGGAAGAAGACTGTAATAAAATCGATTCAGTTCTAATAGTACTTAATGTGGACTTTTTAAAAATTATAATAGGGAGGACTCCGATGAATATCGAAAAAAACCTTCAAAAAAGCATTGATTTATATCTGAGCCGGGATAATTTTGGGATTATCTTTTTAACCAGCTTGGTTGCATCACTTCTTTCCGTGATCAGTCTGGGGGTTTTAGCCGGACCACTCTTTGGCGGGTTGATAATGTTAATCTTGAAATTACTTAGGAATAAACCAACGGAGTTCAATGAGATCTTTTCTCATTTTGACAAATTTCTACCCACAATGCTTGTCGGTCTGGCTTTTATAATAAGCTCATTAATTGCTGGGAATATACCGGTAATCGGAGTTTTTTTAGGTATAGTCCTAAACCCGTTTATTCTAGTAATTGCATCGATTACGATTATTTTAATCATCGAGAAGGGTTATACTCCGCTTCAAGCTCTCAAAGAGGGATTTGCCTACTTTAAAACCGACCCGCTAATTATTTGGATTTATGGCCTAATAGCCTCAATCTTATCAGCTATTGGAGCGTTGGCCTTCGGTATTGGGGCCGTTTTAACCATACCATTCTCAGTCATCTGTATGGCTGTTGCTTATCAGGAATATTCCGACAATGGATATTTCCAGATTTCCGGTTCAAATCCACATTAACCTCCGGTTTAATCTAATACCAAGTTGCATTCAATTATAGTGCAACTTTTGTGTGGAACGCAGTAATGTTGCGAAGAGAACACATTCTATAGTTGCACTTTGAATGCAACTTGGTATAAAAAAATCAGGTCGGCCAAATTGTTGGCCGACCTGATTTTTTTATACGACTCTCAAGTTCCCCCGTTTGACACGGCTTAAAACCCTGGACTTAAAGATTGATTCTACTTTATCGGGGTTCACTTCCTCAAAAATCTCCCCATCAATTTTAACTGACGGACTGTGCTGACACCCTTCCATGCAAAAAGTGGCGTGTAGATTAACCTGTTCGCTTAAGTTTAATTGATCCGCCTGCTTCATAAACTCCTGCAAGGTATCATAGGAACCCTTTTGATAACAACAAGCGCCTACACAGACCGCAATATCGACTTTGTCTTCTTCCCCACTATTTAATAATTCAATGTCCTCCCCGCTGATTTTGGCTCTGGTCCGGTACTTGGTATGCAAACTATGATGAGCCTGATCACTACCGGGTTTCTCTAACCAATTTTGGTAGAGCCGTGCTACAATCGGATTATCCTGTGATTTACGGAGCTGCGACAATTTATCAGCCTTATAAATTGCGCGTCCCCTGGCCTGTTTAATCTCGGTAGCCGCTATTGGTTGACCGGCGCCACCGATACAACCTCCGGGACAAGCCATCACCTCAATCAGATCATACTCAGCCTTGCCTTCTTTAATTTTCCGGATTAACTTTTGGACATTGCCTAGGCCATGGACTACTGCGACTTTGATCTCGCGGTCATTTATTTTTACTGATGTCTCTTTTAAACCTCTAAAACCCCTAACCGCCTCAAAATTTACCTGCTCTAAAGTTTCTCCACTTACCCTCTCATATGCGTTGCGCAAGGTAGCTTCGGCCACTCCTCCGCTGGCGCCGAAGATTACCCCGGCCCCGGTGGTAAAACCGAGCGGCATATCAAAAGATTCAGCGTCCAAATTCGCAAAGTCCAAACCGGACTCCCGGATCATCTGGGCCACTTCCTGGGTGGTCAATACTAAATCCACATCTCTGACCTTATTCTCGGAAAACTCGGGCCGGGCAGCCTCAAACTTTTTCCCAGTACAAGGCATAATCGAAATTACGAATATCTCCCGGGGCTTTTTATCAAAGGATTTGGCCCAATGTTTTTTAACCAGCGACCCAAACATTTGTTGTGGCGACCGGCAGGACGAGAGTTGACTAAGGAAATTTGGTTCATTATATTCAGCATATTTGACCCACGCCGGACAACAAGAGGTGAATTGGGGCAAACGTTCATTTCTCTCCAAACGCTCTAAGAACTCTTGGGTTTCCTCGATTACGGTCAAATCTGCAGCCAAGCAAGTATCAAATACCTTGTCGAAACCCAACCGCTTCAATGCCGACACTACTTTCCCAGTGACGATCTCTCCGGCTGGAATCCCGAACTCCTCGCCTAAGGCAACCCGGACCGCCGGGGCTACCTGAGCAACTACTAGTAAGTCTCGATTATGCAACGCCGCCCAGGCCTTATCGGTTTCTTTTTTCACTACTAACGCCCCGGTCGGGCAAACCGCGGTACACTGGCCGCAACTGACACAATCAACTTCAGCCATATTCTTATTAAAGGCCGGTGAGACCCTCACCTGGGAACCCCGGTTACTGAAGTCTAAAATACCGATTCCCTGAACCTCGGAACACATCCGGACACAATCGCCGCAAAGAATACATTTATTAGGATCCCGCACAATCGAACTCCCGGAATTATCGATTGGTAATTTCAAATCGCGTTCTCCAAAACGGACCTTGCGAATCCCAAAACGATTAGCAAGCTCTTGTAACTTACAGTGGCCGTTTTTTTCACAAGTAGTGCAATCCCGTTCATGGTTGGCCAACAAAAGTTCCAAAACCGTCCTGCGTACCCGTTGCACCCTTGGGCTATTCGTCAAAACCCTGCTTCCCGGTTGAGGAGGGGTCGAACATGAGGCCACAATTCCCTGCCCCTCAATCTCAACGACGCACATCCGGCAAGCACCATAAACGCTAAGTTCTGAATGATAACAAAAGGTCGGGAGATCAATTCCGGTTTTTCTGATTAATTGTAGCAAATTTTTTTCACCAATAATTTCAACTGCTTGATTGTCAATATAAATCAAGTTATTAGCGCTCATCTCGATCCCTCCTTAATAGCTTGAAACGGGCAAGCCGTTATACAAGCGCCGCATTTGATACATTTATCCTGATCGATTATAAAAGGTTCTTTTACTTTTCCGGATATAGCCCCTACCGGGCAAACCCGGCTACATTTAGTACACCCTTTGCATTTTTCCGGATCAATGGCATACTTGGCCAGTCCCTTACAAACACCGGCCGGACAACGTTTATAGATAATATGGGCTAAATATTCTTCCTTATAATATTTCAACATTGTCAGCACCGGGTTAGGTGCAGTCTTGCCGAGGCCACAAAGGGAACCATCCTTAATCGCCATAGCCAAGTCTTCTAATATTTCGACATCCTCCGGTTTACCTTGTCCATCCACCGCCCGTTGCAAAATTTCCAGCAACCTCTTGGTACCTTCACGGCAAGGGACGCATTTCCCACAGGACTCATTCTGCGTAAAGTTCATAAAGTAACGCGCCACTTCCACCATACAAGTGCTTTCATCCATTACCACCAAACCACCGGAGCCGACCATCGCCCCTACGGATAACAATGAATCAAAATCAAGCGGGAGATCAAGGTGGTCCTTGGTCAAACAACCACCCGAAGGGCCGCCGATCTGTACTGCTTTAAACTCTTTACCACCCCGGACTCCACCGCCGATTTCAAATACAATCTCCCGGAGAGTGGTACCCATCGGCACTTCAATCAGGCCTGTATTGGCAACCTGTCCGGTAAGGGCAAATGTCTTGGTCCCGGGACTTTTAGGGGTTCCGACCTTCTTAAACCAGCCGGCGCCGTTTTCAATTATCTTGGTGATATTAGCGAATGTTTCGACATTATTGATTAAAGTTGGCTTACCCCAAAGGCCGGCTTGAGCGGGAAACGGCGGTTTCGGCCGGGGCATTCCTCGCTGCCCTTCAATGGAAGCCATCAATGCAGTCTCCTCACCACAAACGAAAGCTCCCGCCCCTTCTTTAATTTTGATTTTAAAATTGAAGCCGGTGCCCAAGATGTTTTTGCCGAGCAGCCCATACTCTTCAGCCGTTTTAATCGCCTGCCTCAGCCTTTCCACAGCTAACGGATACTCTGCCCGTACGTAAATATATCCCTCATCGGAACCGATAGCATATCCGGCAATCGCCATCCCCTCGAGCACTTTGTAAGGATCGCCTTCCATTACGCTCCGATCCATAAAGGCTCCCGGGTCGCCCTCATCGCCGTTACAAACTACATATTTCTTCTCTCCTTTGGAGACTCGGGTTAACTCCCATTTCTTTCCGGTGGGGAAACCACCGCCGCCCCGCCCGCGAAGCCCGGAATCCAAAACTTCTCTGCATACTTCTTCCGGGATCATGGCAAGTGCTCTGTTTAATGCGTTATACCCATTTTTAGCTATATACTCCCGAATCTCAGCAGGGTCGATCGACCCGCAATTTTCCAAAGCATTACGTTGCTGTTTATTATAGAAAGGAATACTATGCTCCCGTTCGAAACTATCGCCAGTTACCGGGTGCCTGTAAAGTAGCCTTTTGACAGGGCCTTTCCCCTCCAATAAGGCGGATACTATTTCCGGGACATCTTCCGTTTGAACCTTAGTATAAAGAACCCCCGAAGGCTCTAAGCGAATCAACGGCCCCATTTCGCAAAAACCGTGACAACCGCTTTTGACAACGGTAGTTCCGTTTGCGCCTTCCTCAATCAGCAATTCAACTGAAATATATACTCCACGGGCTATAAGTTCCTTGGTTAAGGCTTCGTAAATTTTTAGGGATCCATTAGCGACACATCCGGTCCCGGCACAAACTAAAATGCGTTTTTGTTCTTTTTGATATGCTTGACGCCATTGCTGGCGCATTTCTTCCAATTTAATTCCGGAATCAATCACCAGATTCACCTTCTTCCGCCAGTATTTGATCGATAATGATATTAATCGCCTCCGGAGTCATTTGCCCATAGATCTGATCATTAATCATCACTACCGGGGCTAGTCCGCATGCGCCTAAACATGAAACAGTCTCAACCGTAAACCGTAGATCAGAGGTGGTCCGCTTCTCCCCCTTTAGTCCTACCCGTTTCCGAATCTCATCCCTAACCGGATTGGAACCACGGACATGGCAAGCGGTACCGTCACACACTTTAATCACATATTTACCTTTCGGTTCTAAAGAAAACTGAGCGTAAAACGTGGCAACTCCATAAACCGTAGCCGGGGACAAATTTAAAGCAGTTGCCACGTAAGTCAATATTTCTTCGGGTAAGTACCTGTATTCGCCCTGGACTTCCTGTAAAATTGGGATCAAGGCCGCTTGGGCCTTTCCGTGCCTTTCAATTACCTCATTAACCTTTTCAAAACTCCGGCACGAAGAATTGCTTGATAACTCTTTTTCCAGTAAAGCTGATTTTGCCATTGCTTTGCCTCCTTATCAACTCAACAACATTTTTAACTAAAAATTAACATTTGTGAATTATTTCACAAATTATTTCAAAAAAATTTGTGAAAATTTGCACAATCTAACGCTTTAAAAAAAGCTCTAGCTTGATTGTCCCTTTTTTCACAATGAATTAAGTATACCATCCATTAGTATAAAACGCAAGGTTCTTAACTAAATATTTACCTTGGAATAAACACTTATAGGTATCGATAGAGGTATTCCATAAAAAAAGCGACGGTTTTACCGTCACTTTTAGGCTAATTCTCAAATTCCAATTATTATCCCTTAGAAATGGTGTTAGATCCCAGTAATCCGTTTATTCCATAAATCCAGGTTAGAACCAACTTTATCGGATTAATTTTTCCTTCTTTTCAACCGGTTCAAAAATGATCTGGCCATCCTTAACTAAAGCCTTGATTGCTATTCCAGGTTCAAAAACCCCTTTTAACAACTCTTCAGAAAGCGGGTTCTCAATGAACCGTTGCACCGAACGCCGTAACGGACGCGCCCCAAAACTCGGGTCAAAACCATCCTTGGCCAGCAGTTCTTTGGCTTCATCGGATAGTTCCAGTTGGATTCCTCTCTCCATTAACTGTTGGGCCACAGGTTTTACCATAAGGTCTACAATGGATTTAATCTCTTCGCGATTCAAGGCGTGGAATACGATGACCTCATCAATCCGGTTTAAAAACTCTGGACGGAAAGTCCGTTTTAACTCTTCAAGGACCTTATTCTTCATCTTTTGATAATCGTTATCGGACTCTTCATCTGTACCAGCTTGAAATCCGATTCCGGTAGACCGCTCGATTAAATTAGCCCCTACGTTTGAAGTCATAATCACCACCGTATTCTTGAAATCAACTGTTCGGCCATGGGCATCAGTCAACCTTCCGTCTTCCAAAACCTGCAATAAGATATTGAAGACTTCCGGGTGCGCCTTTTCAATCTCGTCCAAGAGAACGACGGCGTAAGGCTTTCTCCGCACCCGCTCAGTCAATTGCCCACCCTCGTCATAACCGACATATCCGGGAGGCGCCCCTACCAACCGTGAAACAGTATGCCTTTCCATATATTCGGACATATCAATCCGGATCATGGCATTTTCATCGCCAAATATTGATTCCGCCAATGCTTTGGCCAGCTCGGTTTTACCAACACCGGTAGGTCCCAAGAAGATAAAGGAACCGATTGGCCGTTTAGGGTCCTTCAACCCCGCCCTAGCCCTTCGCACCGCGCGTGATACGGCTTCAACCGCTTCATTCTGTCCAATAACCCTTTGGTGAAGCCCTTCCTCCAACTTTAGCAACCGCTCCGTTTCTTCTTGTTGCAGCTTGGTAACGGGAATCCCAGTCCAACTTGAAACGACATAAGCAATTTCTTCCTCGCCAACATTCGGCTCTAACTTGCCCCTTTCGTTCTTCCAATCGTTACCTAAGTCATCCAGCTTTTGCCTTATCTTTTGCTCTTCATCCCTCAATTTAGCCGCTTTTTCAAATTCTTCGTTTTTGATTGCAGCTTCTTTTTCCTGTTGCAATTTATTTACCTGGGTCTCCAATTCTTTTAAATCAGGAGGGGTAATCGTAGTCCGGAGCCTTACCCGCGAGGCCGCCTCATCAATCAAATCGATCGCCTTATCCGGCAGGAACCGATCGGTGATATAACGATTGGAGAGCTGGACGGCTGCTTCAATAGCTTCGTCGGTGATCTTCACCCGATGGTGCGCTTCATAACGATCCCTCAAACCTTTCAAGATCAGGGTTGTCTCTTCGATAGTCGGTTCACCAACCGTGATCGGCTGGAACCTCCGTTCCAAAGCGGCGTCCTTTTCAACATGTTTTCGGTACTCATCAAGGGTTGTTGCGCCAATACACTGCATTTCGCCACGGGCTAAGGCCGGTTTTAGAATATTGGCAGCGTCGATGGCGCCCTCAGCAGCCCCGGCGCCGATTAGCGTATGCAATTCATCTATGAAAAGAATTACATCCCCGGAATTACGGATCTCCTCCATCACTTTTTTCAACCGTTCTTCAAATTCACCCCGATATTTAGAACCAGCCACCATCGCCCCGAGATCCAACGTTACTACCCGTTTATTCCTCAAGGTTTCGGGTACATCCCCATTAATAATCTTTTGAGCCAAACCCTCGGCAATAGCAGTTTTACCTACTCCAGGCTCACCGATGAGGACTGGGTTATTTTTAGTCCGGCGCGACAAAACCTGAATTACCCTTTCAATCTCATTTTCACGTCCAATTACCGGATCGAGCTTGCCGATTTTCGCTAAGTCGGTAAGGTCTCGCCCGAATTGATTCAGGGTTTGGGTCCGGTTGGTCCCTTTGCCAGGATTGGATTGTTCCGAAAAGGCATTGGCCCCTCCCCCCAAAAGGGTAATTACTTGCTTACGTACCTTTTCTAAATCGGCCCCTAAGTTTTTTAAAACCTGCGCCGCTACTCCTTCTCCCTCACGGATTAGGCCTAAAAGAATGTGTTCAGTCCCAACATAATTATGGCCCATCTGTCGGCCTTCATCGACTGCCAGTTCCAAAACTCGTTTAGCCCTTGGAGTAAACGGAATTTCCCCAAACGGATTCGGCTCTCCGCTTCCAATTATCTTTTCTACCTCTTGCCGAATCCGATCAAGGTTTATATCAATCACTTCCAAAGCTTTGGCCGCTACTCCTTCTCCCTCGACGGCCAATCCTAAAAGTAAGTGTTCAGTGCCAACCACATTATGCCCCAATCTAGCGGCCTCTTGTTGTGCCAAGTAGACCACTTTTCGGGCGCGTTCCGTAAATCGTTCAAACATCATACCTCACCTCCATTTTTTCTTTCCAGTCCCTCCCGGATAATTTTAGCACGGTAAGTGTCCCGTTCCGTAGAAGAAACCTCTTTCCCGATCAATTTTTGGATCAAAGATGCCCTGGTCAAAAACATTAATTTCGTTATAACTTGATTATTCACACTCGGAAGTATGCCCAACTCAGCGCCTAATTTAACATCGGACAATAATTTCAAAGCTTCCTGCGAAGTAATAATCCTGGCATTTGAAAGAAGGCCATATGAGCGGCACAGCCGGTCTTCCAATTGTAATTTCGACTCTTTAAGCAACGCCTCCCTTACCGAGTGTTCCTGCTCAATTACTTGACGGCAAATACTCTTTAAATTATTGGTCAAATCTTCCTCTGATTGACCCAAGGTAACTTGATTAGAGATTTGATAAATTTCACCCAATGATTCCGTACCTTCACCATAAAATCCCCGGATATTAATCCCGATATGAGTCAATGCCGGTAAAACTTTTTTTAATTGATCCACCATCGCCAGGGCTGGTAAATGAAGCATCACCGAAGCCCTAATTCCAGTTCCCACATTAGTGGGGCAAGCAGTCAAATAACCGTAATATTCATCAAAACAATACTCCAGGCTCTGCTCTAAATAATCATCCACCTGATTAGCCAAAGCCAACGCCTCTTCCAGTGAAAAACCAGGGGTAATGGTTTGGATTCGCAAATGATCTTCTTCGTTTACCATTACACTGATAGTCTGCTCCCGATTAACAACTAACATTCGTAAATGGGGTTGTTCGATAAACTGGGGGCTGCAGAGATGCTTATCTACCAACAGCAACCGGTCAGCCAAAGTTAACTCTTCCATTTCTAACGGATGCAAAAGTCCGATATTCGTTTTAAGCTGTAACGCCCGTAGCACTTCTTCATTTACATTGGCTAATTGTTTTTCATCGGCAAAACTTGGAAAGGATATCCCTTTTAAATTGCGAGCCAATCGAATCCTACTGCTGATTGCCACATCCTTAGCATCATTTGAATTTCCAATCCAGGTTGGCAATATATCTTTAAACATATTTTGATTATCCACCTCCGACCCTCCCTATAATTCCTTTTCTAATTGGCGAATCTCATCCCGGAGACTTGCCGCCTTCTCATAATTTTCTTTTTGAATCTCTTGTTGTAATTGATAGCGGAGATCTTGAATCTCTTTTCTGATTCTAACCTTACCTCCGGTTCGGCGCGGCACTTTACCAGTATGCGTTGTACTGCCATGTACTTTTTTGAGCAATGGATCTAAACCCGTTTTAAAATGGTGGTAGCATTCACCGCAGCCAAGCAACCCAGTTTTTTTAAAATCAGAAAAAGTCAAACCACAATTCTGGCAACGCATTTCTTTACTAAAGCTGGGTTTCTGGTCTATTTCAAGATCCGCATCACCCAGCAGGCCGGCGATTAAATTTTGGAAAGTGAAATTGGTGCCAAAGATCACCCCTAACTCATTACCGGCAGCTTTGGCGCAGGCCTCGCAAAGATGCAACTCTGTTTTTTCAAAATTAATAATTTTAGTCAAATGAACCGTAGCTGGATGCTGTTGACAGTTTTGACAGAGCACTTTACTCACTCCCATTTGTTTTATTCAACATTACTTCCAATAACTAATGAAAGGGTTTTAAGAAATTTGGCGCGGAGATAATCCCCATAACCATCAGGTATATCGGAAAGCTCTTTCTCCATTAACAATAATATTAATTGTGCTTTTTCCGGCCTAACGATACCTTCTGAAACCAACCGGCTTAAGATACTCTCAACCTCTTCCCGTTGAACCTTATCCGAAATCAAGGAATCTAATAACTCCGGTAAATTCATTGGAGTTTGCCATTGAACATGGGTTATTCGAATATATCCTCCGCCACCCCGCTTACTCTCAATCATATATCCTTGGTCAAAGGTAAACCTGGTTTCTAGGACATAATTAATTTGCGAAGGGGCGCACCGAAACATCCTGGCCAACTCTCTCCTTTGTAGTTCTACCATATTCTGTTGGGCTAAGATTGCCCTCAGGTATTGTTCAATTAAGTCAGCCAAATTACCCATCTTACACCTCTGACCTTTTCTGACCTTATTATATATTTATTTCTTTTAAAAAACAAGGGAAGGTGAAATCAGCTACCTTCCCAAATTCTGCATTTTTAAATGAAAAATCCCCATAATCTCGTTGTAATGCTATTTTTCAAGCTAATTCTTCCCTAAATAAAGATTAGGATCTACCTTGTTACCATCAATCTCCAATTCAAAATGGAGGTGACTACCATAAGCCCGCCCCGTAGCCCCAACTAATCCAATTAAATCGCCTTTCCGGACATAACTGCCATTACTGACCATTATTTTAGAAAGATGGCCATAGTTCGTGCGATACTTTCCATGATTAACCTTGATGAACCAACCATACCCGCCATTCCATCCCGTAAAAACCACTCGCCCCGATGCCGCTGCCCGGACCGGAGCGCCTAATGGTGCCGCCAAATCGATCCCACTATGCATCCGCCCCCATCGCCTTCCGAACCGGGATGTCAATCTCCCCCATACCGGCCTAGTTATAGTAATAAATTGAACCGGCCTGGATAACGGATTTATTTCATTCTTAGGCAGGAATAATATGGTCCCTGCTTTTAAAGGTTGCCGGGTAAGCCCCTGGTTAATCCTTTTAAACTGCCAAAGTTCCAAACCGAAACGGAAGAGTAACCCTTCCAAAGTATCTTCCGGTTTAACCCGGTACCTTTTCAACCGCCCCGATTGGTATTCTACCGGGGGAATATAAAGCTTTTTACCTACCGAAATTAAACGAGGATTGCCGAGACGGTTGATTTTCATCAATATCGGCACTGATACATAGTAATTTTGACTCAAGCGATAAACCGTCTCATCTTTTTTTAGATAATGGACGCTAAAACCAGTTTTGAGCAATGCTTCCCTTACTATGCCCGTTTTAAACTTGAAAACTTCTTCAATTGCCAGATTTGACTTTTTACCAGGCAACGGAGCTCCAGTCATCTTTTCCGAGAGCAACAATAATAAAACTAGTGGCAGCATGAATAAAAGATTGTTCTTGTTTCGCCTAACTCGAATAAACTCTGGAATTACAGTTTCCAACCTATCTCCTCCAAAAAAAAATCCTACAAGTAGTCTTCCACTACCTGCAGGAGCTAATTCTGGAATTTATTGCCACTATCATTAAAACATTATTTTCAACAACTATCCAATCAAGTTAACTAAGTAAACGGATTTTTTCTCTATACTCTTGCCTATTCCCTATTGCCTCAAGCCTGGATTTAGTTCTCCCGGTTCCTTTTTTTCAGAACATTTTCTGCGAACGACGAGGTCATAATCAATTCCCGAAGTTCCTCATTGGATTTGGTATGGCTTAAACGTTCCAGCAAAAGCTCGGTAGTCTCGGCCGGACCTAGTGAACCAAGCAACTTACGTAAGACCCATACACATTCCAGTTCCTCCGGTTTAAGCAGCAGTTCTTCTTTTCGGGTTCCGGAACGATTGATATCAATGGCCGGGAAGATCCGGCGATCTGCCAGCTTCCGATCAAGATGTAATTCCATATTGCCCGTTCCCTTAAACTCTTCAAAAATAACTTCATCCATTCTGGATCCGGTTTCTACTAGAGCCGTCGCCATAATGGTTAAGCTGCCGCCTTCCTCAATTTTACGGGCCGCACCGAAAAATCTTTTCGGTTTATGCAACGCGCTAGGATCGACACCGCCGGAAAGTGTGCGTCCGCTTGGCGGTTCCACCAGGTTATAAGCCCTAGCCAATCTAGTGATCGAGTCTAGTAAGACGACTACATCTCTCCCCGTTTCCACCAATCGTTTAGCTCTTTCCAATACCAATTCCGCCACCCGGACATGGTTTTCAGCCGGAAGATCAAAGGTAGAGCTAACTACTGTACCCTTTACGGAACGTGACATATCGGTTACCTCTTCCGGACGTTCGTCGATTAATAATACGATTAATTCGATCTCCGGATGATTGGTGGTGATACTATTGGCAATCTTCTTTAAGAGAGTGGTTTTCCCAGCCTTTGGGGGGGCAACGATCATTCCTCTTTGCCCCTTTCCTACAGGAGCCATGATATCGACTATCCGCATTGCCGTTTCTTTAGGAATGGTCTCTAATCGTACCCGTTCATTAGGATAAATCGGGGTCAATTCCTCAAAATGAGTGCGTAACCTAAGTGTATCGGGATCAATCATATTTACCGCTTGGACTTTAAGTAAGGCAAAATAACGTTCATTGTCTTTGGGAGGCCGGACCTGGCCCGAGACCATATCTCCGGTTTTTAGATTGAAGCGCCTAATCTGAGAGGCTGACACGTAAATATCTTCCGGACCCGGAATAAAATCTTCCACTCGTAAAAACCCAAATCCATCCGGTAATATTTCCAAAATACCTTGTGAAAAAATGAGCCCCTCCTTGACCGCTAGAACTTTTAACATTTCGAAGATTAATTCCCGCTTCCGAAAGCTTGAATAACGTTCGATATTTAATTCCTGAGCCATTACCTGTAATTCTTGGAGAGTTTTCCCTTCCAGTTCAGCCAGTTGCATTAAATAATCCTCCCTTGATCAATCCAAATATCTTAAGTATTAATGATAATACTTATTATAAGTTCAGGCCAAAATATAATCAGGCTAACGCTTAACGGCATCAGCATATTAATATACTATTTTTTCGCCGGGAATTTAATAGTTTGTTGAGACAGAAAGGTTGAATGAAGTTAACTAACGCGGTAGGACCTCCAATATCATTTCAGATCGGATGGACTTTGCTCGAATCGAAACTAGAAAATCCCTTCTCAGTTAAGGCTATTTCGCTTGCCTCCTTAACTAACCGAAGGTCTTCGATAGTTTCGGCGTAAATAATATGTAAGCTCTGACAGAAAGAGCAATGCAACTCAAGCTTTTCAGGAAAAACATCAATTTCAATTTGATTATTTCCACAGAGGCAAAACAATTGGTTTGAGTCGGCGAGTTGGTGAAGATGGTTCAAAATCTCGTACATGACTTGCGGATTGGTAAAGTAATCGTCAAACCCAAGGTTATTGACTACACTATCCAGGTCATCCCGTTTTTGATTGATTAATTTTTCAATTGCAGCTTTGGTACCGATATAACCAAGTTCCTGGCCGTTTGTGGAACAACGAAGCACTAAACTAATGTTCCCCCATAATTCTGTTTTGGAAAACTTAATAATATGTACTTCGTCACAGATTAAACAAGGGATTTGAAAATAAAAATCATGATAGTTGTTTTTCGGGTTGATAATTAATTTGTTAAACCCGCATTCACATTTGATTTGGATTGGTTCTTTACCCGAAAAATCAAACCAGGAGATTGGATTAAATTCCAATCTACCACATAAAGGGCAGCGAAGAGCGAGGGTTCGTTGAGTGGAGATTAGCATTTGAACCGCCTCCTCAAGTAATAAAAATTCGGCATCGTTTCCAATATTCCTCTTTTTAAAGGCTTAGCCTCAAGCTTAATCTTAGAAACTGGATTTTAAAGATTATTCAATCAATTGCAATCAGAATAGGAAATACGTTTAATCAAATAGATCCTAAAACTCAATGGCCAAGATCAACATGGCGCCGATCCTCTTCCACCCGAAACTATCATTCCTTAGAAAGGATTTCAGTAATACGCGAGTAGATATTAGACAGGCTTTCAACATACTCCGCTCCGCCCAATTCAATAGTAGCCCTGGGCATCCCAAAAACAACACAACTTTCTTCGGCTTCGGCAATGGTACGGGCGCCCAATTTTCTCAGCTCTTGCATGCTGATCGCTCCATCGGAACCCATTCCGGTAAGGATCACACTTAACACTTTTCCCCCGCAAACAGTAGCTACCGATTTTAAAAAATAATTAATCGACGGTTTATAAATAAGATCAGTTTCGGTTGTAACCTCTACCGTCAAAAAGTTACTTGGTGTACGATGAAGCGCAATCTGTTTTCCGGAGGGGGCGATTAAAACCTTGCCGGGCATAATCAAATCTCCGTTTTTAGCCTCATTGACTTCGACATCGCATACATCGTTTAAATGTCCGGCGAATACTTTCGTAAAGCCTTTAGGCATATGTTGGGCAACTACTACGCCCAAAGGAAAGTTTCTCGGAAACATTGAGAGCAAATGCCGAAGCGCCCTTGGACCCCCGGTGGAGGAACCGATAGTTAACAGTTCAATATTTTTAGGCGGTTTAATTGAATGTGCGGGCGCAGCTTTTTTAGAGACAACCTTTTGTAATTTATCAACTTCAATCGAAGCTGCTAATTTTACTTTTTGGACTAATTCTTTCCCGATGTTTACCAGGTTTGCAATATCTTTGGACGGTTTGGTCACAAAATCGACCGCTCCGAGTTCTAGGGCATCAATCGTATATTTGGCCCCGGCTACGGTTAAATAACTGACCATAATTACCGGCAATGGGTTGGTCTCCATTATTTCGGCCAAACACTCCAGCCCGTTCATCTTGGGCATTTCAAGATCTAAGGTAACAACGTCCGGATGGAGGCGGGCTATTTTATCTAATGCGTCATGGCCATCATTAGCCACCCCAATAACTTCCAAATCAGGTTCATTATTAAGCAGATCAGTCAAAATTTGTTGGGCAAAAGAGGAATCATCAACCACCAATACTGTTACTGCCATTAATATCCTTCCTTGGAATTTAATTTTCCATTTAGCCTAATTATTTTTCGACGCAGCTCCAGTAAATCCTGCTTTTGCACCAAACAAATTAGGCTTATGCGTCCCTATACTTATGCCTCATCCATTTGCCTCTTGCCTATTGTCTCAATCCGGTAAAAAAACCGCCCTAATTTCTTCCCGGCAGTTAAAAAGAATATAGGCAACTTGCCCTTCTCGCTTCCAACTTTCACCCGCGGGTAACCTAGCGTTTTGATCCACCGGGCAAGAAAATTCCGTTTCTGAAAGGACCGGAATTAATTCGATAATAAGTTTTCCTCCATTTTGATAACACTTTTTGATAACACACTCTTCTCCGTAATATTCAGCATTTACAGCGATAACCTCTGTTTGCCCATTCATCAATACCTGGGCTTCAAAATAAGCGCCCGGGGCAACCGGTGTTAACGCCTCCCATTGAGAGAGGCTCCCATTACAAAAAAATTTCGTGCCTTGCGCTAATTTCAGATGATAGATACCATTACTGGCCGTTAAGGGGTTAATCAAGATTTCCTCGCGGTTTATTCCAATGATTTCCCCTGTTAATAAAGTCAAACCCGGGCCGTTTTTGTGAATCCTCTCAAATTCGGAACAGTTTTTTTGATAACCAGGTTTAACTCTTTGGGTCGTCGTAAATCCTTCGGTTACATAGGTTAACAGCAATCCGGCAACTATTAACCACAAAATCCATTTTTTCAAAAAAATATCCCCTCCAAGGGTAAGTTTTGACAACTCGGAGGGGAATAATACCAATCTACTTTTGTTGAGAATGTTTTAAGGCCGCGCCCACAAAGTCCCTAAATAATGGTTGTGGCCGGTGCGGTCTCGATTTAAACTCCGGATGGAATTGAGTAGCCAAAAACCAAGGATGTTCCGGGAGTTCGACTATCTCTACCAATTGCCGGTCAGGAAGTAACCCGCTAATTTTTAAACCTTTTTTTTGCAATAAAGCGATGAATTCATTATTCACTTCATAACGGTGCCGATGACGTTCATATATCAACTCTTGCTGATAAGCTTGATACGCCAAACCTGATTGAATCCGGACCGGATCAAGCCCCAGTCTCATCGTACCGCCCATATCTTCAATCTCTTTTTGTTCCGGAAGTAAATCAATAACCGGGTATGGGGTATTCGGATCAAACTCCGACGAATTCGCCCCTGTCATACCGCAGATATTACGGGAGTACTCAATAACCGCACACTGCATTCCCAAGCAAATCCCGAGAAATGGAACTTGCTTTTCTCTTGCCCAACGAATCGCTTCAATTTTTCCCTCAATGCCGCGATTTCCAAAGCCTCCAGGTACCAATATCCCGTCAACTTGCCCGAGGACTTTTTCTACTCCCTTGGCCTCAATTAACTCTGAATCTACCCATTTAATCTGGACATGGGTGTCATGGGAGACGCCTCCGTGGCGTAATGCCTCGGCGACACTCAGATAAGCGTCAGGCAGCGAAACATATTTACCCACAATTGCTATGGTAACTTTGTTTTTGGGCGCTTTCATTTTAGCCACAATTTCGCGCCACTCTTTTAAATCCCTTTCGTTACACTTTAAACCCAAACGATTGATGACAATATCATCCAGTCCGGCCTGCTCTAATAAGAGCGGAACCTCATAAATCGTCTGCGCGTCGAGGTTTGGAATAACAGCTTCTTTACGAATATCACAAAACAAGGCGATTTTTGCTTTAAGTTCGTCGGATAGCGGTTTTTCGGAACGGCAAACAATTACATCAGGTTGAATACCAATGCCACGTAATTCTTTAACGCTATGTTGGGTTGGTTTAGTCTTTAATTCGGTGGCTGCCCCGATAAACGGCATCAATGTAACATGAATATACATTACATCATCTCGGCCAACATCATTCTTAAATTGCCGGATTGCCTCTAAAAACGGAAGACTCTCAATATCTCCGACAGTCCCTCCTACCTCCACAATCACTAGGTCAGCTTGGCTCTCTTTGGCCACCCGGTGCACCCGTTCTTTAATTTCATTGGTAATATGGGGGATTACCTGCACCGTGCCGCCAAGATAATCGCCTTTCCGTTCTTTGGTAATCACCGACCAATATATCTTCCCGGTGGTTACGTTATTACTTTTACTTAAGTTTACATCTATAAAGCGTTCATAATGTCCCAAATCAAGGTCAGTCTCGGCTCCGTCATCCGTGACAAAAACTTCACCGTGTTGATACGGACTCATAGTGCCTGGATCGACGTTGATGTATGGGTCAAGCTTCAGAATGGAAACGCTTACCCCCCTGCTTTTCAAGAGACAACCCAATGAAGCGGCTGTAATCCCTTTACCCAGGGAAGATACGACTCCGCCGGTAATAAAGATGAACTTGGCCACGATTTGTCCTCCCCTATGAGGTATCTGTTCTACCTCTTATATTTGGCGTAATAATTGATTAGGCAACCCGCCAGAATAATCTCACGTTCATCGGAGGAGAGATTAGGTAAAGTCAACTTAAGCTCTTTGATGCCCTCCGAATTGATAACATATGCTTTTACCTCTTCAAGCCCACTTGCTACCGCCTGTCGAATCCCTGGGAGATAGATGTAATCATCAACTTTAAAATTGACTGCCGTTAGCTCCGGAATGATTAAAGGCAACATTCCCCAGTTAATTAAATTACTACGGTAACGTTTGGTGGCATATTCAACGGCGATATTGGCCCAGCCTCCGAGAACTTTCTGGCAGGACGCCGCTTGTTCCCGGGCAGAACCGTCGCCCGGTTTTACCGCAAAAATTAAGCTGCCTAACCCGGTACTCCCAGCTAACTCATTTAACTGTTCAGCAGTGGCGATCCCGGATTTAACCAAGCCCATCAAGACGGGTTCGATTAAGGTTCCCACAACTTCTGATTTTATTGCCCCGGTAAAAAGCTGACGGCGCTCTTCCTCCAATGCTTGAACAGCTTTAGCCCGCCCTACATATCCCGGGTCTTTCCGCGAAAGGGTGAACTCGGCAAGCTTTAAAGGATTGGAACGGTAGGATGAAGTTTCTCCCGATGGGATTAATTCATCGGTGGTAGTCACCGGATCGGTAATAACTGAGACTACTTTTAACAATAAATTTTGCGGCAATGGGGTCATTGAAGGCCAATCGGCGATATTCGGACCAAATTTTAAGCCTTGGCCGGGATTACCCTTGCCGGAGCCTTGATATACCCGATTTTGATAAACAGCTGCGTTAAAAGTATACTTTTCAGTTGAAACCCGCGGATTCAATTCGGTAGCTGCGGTTAAAACCCCGCCATTAAGCGCTGTGGCGGCAATTGACCTTGCATCCATTAATGCCACCGAGGCCAATTGGCCGCTTGCCGGTTTAGACCCTTCACGGTTAAGGAAATTACGGGTAGTATGCCTGATACTAAGGGCGTTATTGAACGGCACATCCCCCGCTCCAAAACACGGACCACAGAAAGCCGTCCTAAACGTTGCCCCGGTTGCCAACAGCCTTGCCAAAACCCCATTGTTAGCTAATTGGATATTAATCGGCTGGCTGGCCGGGTAAATGCTCAACGAAAATTCTTCTTGGCCGATGGAATGATTATTAAGAATTTCCGCCACATCGCAAATATTTTCAAATGTGCCTCCGGCGCACCCGGCAACCACTCCTTGGTCTACCTTCAAGCGGCCGTTAACAATTTTTTGGCTTAGCTCCAAGCGGAGCTTAGGGTTATCCAATTGTTTTTGCCCCTCGGCATCAACCTGTTTCAAGATTTCGACCGAATTCCGGTTGAGTTCATCAATGGTATAAGCATTACTGGGGTGGAACGGCAAAGCAATCATCGGCTCTACTATGCTAAGATCTATTTTGACCAATCCATCATAGTAAGCGATTTCGCCTGGTTCGAGTTGTTGATAATCGGATAGGCGGTTGTGAATCCGGTAGTACTCGCGGACCGATTCATCGGTGCGCCAAATCGAACTCAAACAAGTGGTTTCAGTGGTCATCACATCGATCCCGTTCCGAAAATCCACCGTCAAATTGCCAACCCCCGGCCCTACAAATTCTAAGACCTTATTCTTGACAAAACCATTGTTAAAGACGGCTTTAATTAAAGCTAAGGCCACATCCTGCGGGCCAACTCCCGGACGGGGCTTCCCTTCTAGATACACAGCAATTACTTCGGGATAAGCAAGATCATAAGTCCGTTTTAAAAGCTGTTTAACCAGTTCCGGCCCGCCTTCGCCTACGCCCATGGTACCCAAAGCGCCATAACGGGTATGGCTGTCGGAACCTAAAATCATCTTGCCGCAACCGGACATCATTTCCCTCATATATTGGTGAATCACCGCTTGATGGGCCGGTACAAAAATTCCACCATATTTTTGGGCTGCTGACAAACCAAAGACATGGTCGTCCTCATTGATAGTCCCTCCGACTGCGCAAAGGCTGTTATGGCAGTTGGTGAGGACATAGGGAACGGGAAATTCAGTCAAACCGCTAGCCCTGGCAGTTTGCACAATCCCTACATAAGTAATATCATGCGATGCCAAGGAATCGAAGCGGATTCGCAAGTTACGCCAATCTCCGCTTTGGTTATGGGCGGTTAGTATTTGAAAAGCGATGGTCCCAGCCCGGGCTTGATCCCGATCAATTTTGTTAAAAGGCAAAGGAGACAGGCCGGCTCGGGATAATTGTTGATTAACAGCGTCAAGCGTCTGATCGCCGATGTCTTCTTGAATTATCCTTCCCTTACCCAGGAAAAAACCTTTGTTAATTAACTCTACCAAGTAATAATCCCCCATTTTTGATTCTTTATCTATTAATGATTCTGCAACGCAATATATTTGCCTTGGTCAATTGAATCCAAAGTTTCTATGATGCCTATTGATTTAAAATAGAAATATATTGCATAATCCACATCATTCTATACACCTTTTATCATTAAAACATTCCTGATAAATAGTGTCAAGGAAATGATACAAAATGTTCAAAATAAAAATCTAAATGCTTTATAATCAATATTAAACATCTTGGGTTCATAACCTTCAGCCATTTAAATTACCCACAATCGAAAACCGAATATGTTTTTTATAAAAATAATGTTATTATAGTAACATCCTAATTAAGGAGGATCTTAAGTTGAAATTCGGAGTAATCAGTGATACCCACGGTTCTTTGCCTGCCTGGCAGAACGCTTATAATTCCAGCTTTCAAGATGTGGATTTCATTATACACTGTGGCGATGTTCTCTATCATGGACCACGGAACCCGCTCCCGGAAGGTTATAACCCTCAAGCATTAACAGCCGAGTTCCAAAAAGTTAAACAACCCATCATCTTTGCCAAAGGTAACTGCGATGCGGAGATCGATCAACTTTTGTTAGATTATCCATTGGAATCCCCTTACGCCCATATCTTCACTCCTAACTTAAGAGTATTAATAACCCACGGCCATCATTGGAACCCGGAACAACCGCCAGCCAATCTGATTAAAGGTTACGATTTGATCATTTCCGGCCATACCCATATACCAAAGCTCCAGAAAACATCGGATCAAATCCTGCTGAATCCCGGTAGCCCGGCTTTGCCCAAAAACGACCCCAAGATCCCTACTGTGGCAATTATCGAAGAAAATCAGATTCGAATTGTTAACACCCAAAACGGTTCAGTAATTAGTTCGCTTAGTATATAGCCTGCTTCGAAAATGCTATCGATGCTTATCGTTCCACTTCAGCTTTTTCATAATTTCACGTGGTTCAAGTTAAGGCTGGCGTAGACGGCTAATTAAATATTCATCCCACTGCTTTTAAATAGAGGAAAATGTTTTCAAAAAGCGAAAATATTTTTCAATTAATCTTACCTATTAGTATACATTCTGTTTAGAAAAGTGAGGAAGATCGAAAAATGCCCAAAAGAAATGGTATTGACAAAATAATGATTATCGGTTCCGGCCCGATTATTATCGGTCAAGCTTGTGAATTTGATTATTCCGGAACTCAAGCGTGCAAAGCCCTACGCAAGCTCGGATACCATGTTGTGCTGGTAAATTCTAATCCCGCCACAATTATGACCGACCCTGGTATAGCTGACGCCACCTATATCGAACCCCTCAACCTGAAAATAGTGACCGAAATTATTGCTAAAGAAAGGCCGGACGCTATTTTACCCAATCTGGGAGGACAGTCCGCCCTAAACCTTTGCGCCGAATTAGCCCATGCCGGAGTGCTTGAGCAATACGGCGTTAAAGTGATCGGGGTCCAGGTTGACGCCATTGAACGCGGTGAAGACCGGATCGCGTTTAAAGAAACTATGAACCGGTTAGGGATTGAAATGGCAAAGAGCCAGCCTGCATATACCGTTGAAGAGGCCGAGAAAATTGCCGCCGGACTTGGTTATCCGGTTGTGATCCGACCCGCGTATACCATGGGTGGCACCGGTGGCGGGTTAGTATATAATGTCGAGGAACTAAGAATTATTGCCAGTCGAGGGATTACCTCCAGCCTAGTCGGTCAAATTTTAGTTGAGGAATCGGTATTGGGTTGGGAAGAACTCGAACTGGAAGTAGTTAGGGACGCCAATAATAAAATGATCACTGTTTGCTTCATTGAGAACGTGGATGCTATGGGGGTGCACACCGGCGACTCCTATTGTACGGCACCGATGTTAACCATCAGTCCCGAACTCCAAAAACGCTTACAAGAGTATGCATACAAAATTGTTGAGGCCATTCAGGTAATCGGAGGCACCAATGTCCAGTTCGCCCACGATCCCGAATCCGACCGGGTAGTAGTGATTGAAATCAACCCGCGAACCTCGCGTTCATCAGCTTTAGCCTCAAAAGCGACAGGCTTCCCGATTGCTTTAATCTCTTCTATGCTGGCGGCCGGGTTGACTTTAGACGAAATCCCGTATTGGAAAAACGGTACCCTTGATCAATATACACCGTCCGGCGATTATGTAGTTGTTAAATTTGCCCGTTGGGCCTTTGAAAAGTTCAAAGGGGTTCAAGATAAACTCGGCACCCAAATGCGCGCTGTCGGCGAGGTAATGAGTATCGGCAAGACTTATAAGGAAGCCTTCCAAAAAGCGATTCGCTCCCTGGAGACAGGTAGGTATGGACTGGGTTTTACCAAAGACTTTAACCTAAAACCTTTAGCGGAATTAATGGAAATGTTGCGCGAACCTTCCAGTGAACGCCAATTTATCATGTACGAAGCCTTGCGTAAAGGAGCCGGCATCGATGAACTGCACCGGCTGACCCATATAAAAACTTGGTTTATCCTGCAAATGAAAGAACTTGTCGAGCTTGAAACGGAGATTATCAAATATAAAAATCAAAACCTCCCGGATGAACTTTTATCCCGCGCCAAGCGGGACGGTTTCGCCGACCGTTATCTATCCAAGCTCTTGGGGGTTCCGGAAGAAACAATTAGGAAACAACGGTTAAACTTAGGAATTACGGAAGGATGGGATGCGATCCCGGTCAGCGGAGTCGATAACGCTGTTTATTATTATTCGACTTATAACCAACTGGACCGAGCTCCGGTAAGTAAACGCCGTAAAGTAATGATCTTGGGTGGCGGACCAAATCGAATCGGTCAAGGAATTGAATTCGACTACTGTTGCGTTCATGCCGCCTTTGCCTTACGCGATCTTGAGTTGGAAACAATCATGGTCAACTGTAATCCGGAGACTGTTTCCACCGACTATGACACTTCCGATAAATTGTATTTTGAACCGCTTACCGTTGAAGATGTGCTGAGTATCTATGAAAAAGAACAACCCGAAGGCGTAATTGTCCAATTCGGAGGCCAGACCCCCTTGAATATAGCCGGGGAACTGGCCAAAGCCGGCGTCAAAATCTTGGGGACTTCTACCGATATGATCGATTTGGCGGAAAACCGTGACCGGTTTCGCCGGATAATGGCCCAATTAGATATTCCGATGCCCGAATCGGGAATGGCTATAAATCTAGATGAAGCTCTGCAAATCGCAACCCGGATCGGGTATCCCTTAATGGTCCGCCCTTCATATGTCCTGGGCGGGCGTGGTATGGAAATAATCTATGACGAATCAATGCTCCGGGAATATGTGGCAGCTGCTGTTGATGTCACTCCCAACCGTCCGATTCTCATCGATCGCTTTCTCAATAATGCCTTGGAAGCTGAAGCTGATGCTATTGCTGACGGTTCCGACGCTTTTGTCCCGGCAGTCATGGAACATATTGAACTGGCGGGGATTCATTCCGGTGATTCCGCTTGTATTATCCCTCCGGTCAGCATCCCTGAACGCCACATAAAAACTATTCGGGAATATACTAAAAAGATCGCCCAGGAACTGCAGGTAGTCGGATTAATGAACATCCAGTATGCCATCGCTGATGATAAAGTATATGTCCTTGAGGCCAACCCCAGGGCATCGCGGACAGTGCCGCTAGTTTCCAAAGTATGCAACATCCCCATGGCCCGATTGGCCACTCAAGTAATGCTTGGTAAAAAGATTGCCGACCTGGATCTCAGGCACCGGAAAATAAACCATTTTGGCGTTAAAGAAGCGGTCTTTCCCTTTAATATGTTCCCCGAGGTCGATCCGCTTTTAGGCCCGGAAATGCGCTCCACCGGTGAAGTCTTAGGCATGGCGGACTCATTCGGCGAGGCCTTTTACAAAGCCCAAGAAGCCACCCAGACATCTCTTCCAATCGAAGGGACAGTGTTAATTAGCGTTGCCGAAAAGGATCGACCCGCTGTTTTAGAAGTAGCCCGGGAATTTGCCAAACTTGGTTTTAAGATCAAAGCCACCCGCGGTACTCATCAATTTTTAACCGGACAAAAAATTGAGGCCGAATTAATCAGCAAATTGCAAGAAGGCAGGCCAAATATTGTCGATGCCATTATGAACCGTGAGATTCAATTGATTGTTAACACACCAATCGGCAAAAGCAGCCAGCAAGACGATTCCTATATCCGTAAAACGGCCATCAAATATAAAGTCCCTTATATAACTACATTAGCTGCAGCCTTAGCCTCCGCTAAAGGAATCGCAGCTCACCGGGAAAGCCCTGTCAGTGTTAAATCGGTTCAGGAGTATCATTCCAAAATTCAATAATTATTTAGCCAAAATTATATTTCTTCTGCTCTTGTAAAATTCAATCCCTTGCAATACGGGGTAAACTACCACAATAAAGCCGGGCCTTAGCTACCCGGCTTTATTAATTAAATCTTTCCGGAAAATTACCGAATACATAAATAACTAACTAACTAAATAACTATATCTGCTGGGTTTCCGAAAATAACTACCTTAGCAAAGGAGGAGCCTATCTTGAAACTCCTTAAATACGCTATATATTTATTCGTTATCTTTTTCTCTTTTCAATATCTCAATAAACTTATTGAGCTTCCCTCTTTTGCGATTCCAGAGGAGTTTTCGAGTATAATCTTTAAAAAAATACCTTCGGTATCTTCAATCCCCGAATCTCTTAAAAAAAACACATCTGTTATCATTAAAAAAATTCAAAATAACGAGCTCCAAGATATTCAAGGAATTTGGAAAGAATTAGGGGTCAAATCAGGGCTTTTTAAAAATGGCTCCCCGTTTCTAGCGGAATCTTTTACCATACCGCTCAATTCCGAAGGAAATCAGCTTCACATTTTTAAAATTACCAATAATGAAACCAATGATTGGCAATATTTATGCTTTAATATTAAAAACCGTTCCTGGAATTTTTTCGGACATATCGATTTACCCAACCAAGATCAATCTGAGCCGCTTTCCCGCACAGTATCGATTGAAGAACGTATTTGGTTGGTAATCACCTCTAAAACGGACTCCCCGGATCTGCCCGGAATGTACCAGGACCGTTGGTATGATTTAAATGCCCCTAAACTAAGAGAAGTTCTCCAGTATCATGTGTACCAAGACCAATCAATACCAGGTTTCATCAAACGGTACTCCTCGACAGTCGCGGAGACAGGCATCACCGCAGGTTCTTATTTTGTCGATATCAATTCAAAAATAACTTATCTCAATAATCAAACATCAAAACCGGATTTGGAAACAGCGTTTTCACTTTCACGTAAGGTGCGTTACCTCTGGGACACTGCCAACCAATCTTTTAAAAATCATCAGCGGAATAATCTTTACACCTATGGGGCCGATGAAATCCTAACTCATAATTATCTACCGATCGAGGATTTGGCGCTAAACGGAGATTCTTCCCAACGTAATCTCGTGAGAAGTTTTCTCAATCTCTGTAGTAACAGTTCCGAAAAAAGTAGGATCTTAAAGATCCTACGGTGATAAAAGGATGGCAGCCATTTTAAAACTAATTTTTTATCAGTTCTTACGAACCCGATGGCCTTCCAAACAATTTTTCATTATCTAATATTTTATTTTTAATCAATTCGGTTTGTTTGCCATAATTACCAAAATAAGCAACCCATAATTCTACTCCCTTAAAAGGGAGATATTTACAAGAACAGCAAATCAACACTTTTAACCCCATTTTGAACCCGAAGTAGACAGGCAAGGGGAATTATCCCATCACAAAAAAGTCGTTGGCTGCCACCAAAAAATCGATCAATACCACGGAAAAATCGTTGGACACTTCTATCCCATCCGATAAAGAAACGTCGCTGCATCCATCTTTGAAGGCTGGAGACGAATAACGGGCAATGTGTATGGACAAACTGTCCACCGCGGGCTGAAACCCCGCGGCTGAGCTAAAATAATAAACCCGGCTAAAGCCGGCTATGATGTCAAAAAAATACAATCCAGAACAAATAAAATCTCTTAGACCCAATAGCCCCGTTTACGGGGGTTTATGCGAAATATACCCAGCCGTGGGGTTTCAGCTAGTACCCAGGATGGGTGCAAGCTTGCGACGACATGGATGTCCAAAGCAAGCCCGCGGCGGAGATTGTCCGACTAAAAAATAGTTTTCATATATCCGCGGTAGCTGTGGTCAACTTTTCTCCCGATACTCCTGCGGTGTTACACCAACCATATTTTTAAAGAGGGTCGAAAAATACTGAACGCTTTGATATCCCAGCGCTTCACAGATTTCATAAATTTTCAGATTGCTAGTTTTTAATAACTCTTTAGCCTTTTCGATCCGTAGTTTTTTGAGATATTCCACAAAAGAACAACCGGTCTCTTCCTTAAAAAACCTACTGAAATAAGTGGGATTTAAACGCACATATTCGGCGACTGAAGTAAGGGAAATCTCTTCCTGGCAATGCTCCCGGATATAGTTAATTGCCTTTTGCACCGAATGTTTCGTTTTTAATTGATTTTTAAGGTTAATCTGTTCGCAAACATTACCGAGAATCCCTTTTATCCAATCATCAAGCTCTGAAAAGCTATCAATCTTAAGCAACCTTCCATACAAGTCAGTGTTATCCGTAATTTGATGGGTTCCAATGCCAATTTCTGTCGCCGTCCGCAGGATAATCGAAAGCAGTTGGATATACAGTTGTTGAATATAGTAATAAGGTATTTTTTCAGCTCTTTGCAACCTCTGGGTAATACTATCGACTAAACCGTATACCTCTTCGATTTTCCCGGTGTAAAGAATGTTCTGGATGTTTTCAAGTATCTCATTAATGTTAATTAACGGGCTATAAGTTTCTGTTTCAATATTTTCAACATTTTCAATGTAAAGGACATTGTTGTCTCCATATACTAACCGGTAATTTAAGGCCTTAACAGCTTCCTTATAAGATAATCCGATATCGGTTATCTCGGAATAAATCCTGCCAATTCCGATACTAACTTCAATGCCCGTATCTTCTAAAACCCGGTCCTTAATCTTTTCAGCTAAATTAATCAACTCTTGGATTGGAGATTTAACCTCTACAGGCGCATTGAAAATCGTTACGATCTCTTGATTGTAACTCTGAAAGGTGATACTTTTGCTTACCTGAAAAGCCAGCTCATTAATGATTTCGATTATCCGAAGCATTAGTAATTGGACTTGATGTTCATCTCCCTCCAACCGAATACTCCGGAAATGATCCATTTTACATACCATTACCCCGATTTTATAGGAGGAAAGTTCAATATGGTAAGTTTGGATCTTAGTCTCCAAATCACTGACAGCGTTCCCCCTAATTATAGTATTCAAAAAGTGCTCTCTTAAAATAGGCAGGTTTTCGTTAAAACGTTGCTGCAGCCGCTTGGCTTCCTCCTCTTCATCTTTCTTATGTTCCAGCATGGACTTGATTTTAGATACCTCATTGATCACTTCCACCTTTTTGACAGGTTTGGAAAGATACGAATTCACCCCTAAGCGGATCGCTTGTTTGGCATAGTCAAACTCTTCGTAAGCGCTAATCAGGATCACTTTAACATTCGGCAAAAAGGCTTTCAATTCTTCAATTAATTCCAAACCGTTTAAACCGGGCATCTTAATGTCGCTAATAATGATATCCGGACGTAAATCTTGGGCAAGTTTTAAAGCTTCAGTTCCGTTCTTGGCGGTCCCTACTACTTCGATATCATATTGATCCCAATTAATGCTATTTCTAATCCCTTCAATTACTATCTGCTCATCATCAGCAATCAATAATTTAAACAATTGCGTTTCCCTCCAACTCCGCTAAAGGCATTACTATGGTTACTTTAGTGCCATCCCCTTCTTTACTGCTTATCTTTAAGCCGTATTCCGGGCCATACTTTAATTTAATCCGTTTATTTACGTTGGTAAGGGCAAAGTGCCTATTGTTGTCAAGGATTTCATCATTGATATTCTTTTTAATCTCCGCTAACTTCCCTTTTTCGATCCCTACTCCATTATCTTCAATAGTACAGATCAGGTTCCCCTTACTCTGTTTGATCGCTACTTTTATATAACCATAATCTTCTTTAGGCTCAACTCCATGGCAAATGGCGTTCTCAAGCAAAGGTTGTAAAATAAAGACCGGAATTCGATACTCCAACGTCTTGGGATCAATGTCAAATTCACAACTAAATTTATCCTTAAATCGGATCATTTGAATTTTGGCATAACTTTTCAACTGTTCAACATTATCGGCGATCTTAATAAAATCACTGCCGTAATTAAGGCTGGTTTTATGGTATTTAGCAACCGAATCAATCATTTCCCTCAAATCGTCGTACTTTTCCAGCTCCAGCAACCAACTCATGTTATTAAAGATATTATAGATAAAATGCGGATTAATTTTAGATTGTAATAATTTTAACTCGGCGTCCTTTTTTAATAATTTTTCTTCATATAGTTCTTGAAATAAATATCGGATATTCGCTACCATCCGATTGAAATTACTATAAATATAACCGAACTCATCTTTACGGTTATCCTCAATTGTTACGTTTAAATCTCCTTGTTCCACTTTTTTCATAAAGCCGATTAATTTATTCACCGGTTCAAACATTTTGGTGGAAGCCAAAAAAATTAAGAGGGAAAGGATTAAAAAGTTAGTGACCAAAAATAAAATTACATAGTTTCGAAACCGCGAAATCTCCATCAATGACGGGCCGATTGGACCAAAAGAAATAATCTCCCAACCGGTGTAAGAAGATGCGCGTGATACAAATACGCTATTAATACCGTCTATCCGGGAGAAATTATTACCTTTTTTTATTTCTCGTTTGATTTTGCCGATATTTTTTACCACATCGCCGTAACCATAATTATCGCTTAATGAAGCGACAATTACTTCTCCATCCTGGTTAATTAGAATATTATTGGCATTAGAGTCACTTGATATTAAATCCTTAACCACTCTTTTTTCCAGGTTAATCGCGATTAGCCCCACCTTATCCCCGGTAATGGTAGAAACTAACGGCCTAACCATTGTAATTTGGTTTAAAGGCCTTGTTCTTAAAAAATCAAATTTTGAACCATAATCATCTGTCCAAACTATTTGATCAACTTGTTGCAGTTGATGGTACCAGTTTATTACTTCCCTATCTAAACGCGAGTAGGCGCCCTGATCGGATGGAAGTAGTACTTTGGTCCTATTTAAAAAAAGGTCAATCGAGTTTACCTCTTCGGTCGTAAAGGCAATTCCTTGTAAAAAAGATAGTAAATCCATCCGTTGTAAAATCTGATCCGGACTTCCGGTTAAGCTCTCCAAGGCTTGTTCTTGTACCAACTGGTTGGTGAAGATAATTTCAGAAGTAGTCTCGATATTCTGGGTAATTAAATCAAGATAACGGCAGGTTTGTTCGACTTTGTTATTAAACTCGCGTAAGACGACCTCTTTAACATTATCCGAATACATCTTGGAGAAGACTCCATTCATAACAATAAAAACCAAAAACATAATGACACCCAAATAGAGAATCATTTTAAGTTTTGAAGTTAGGATGAAGTCGCTGGCCGTTTCTAGATTAACCGGTAATTTTTTAAGCATAATCATACCCTTTTTAACCAGGATTTCAAAGCTTCTATGGTTTCAATATTGGCTTTTGGCCATAAATCCTATTGCCTATTAGCTGTTAAGTGTTGGTTATTAGCTTTATAGTAAAAAGCCAGGGTTATGGACCAAAAGCCAAAAAACGTTTATTTACCGAATTGAAGTTTATGAATTCTCTGCTTTCAATCTATTTCTTCAAATCGTAAAACTCTCGATCATAAGCATTCCGAATCGTTCCATCCGGCTCCTGGTAGTCCCCGCCGATATAACCGCTGCTATTGATGTAAACCGGGATCAAATCCGGTTCCCCCCGAAGCGCGGCTTCCAGGGTTATTAATGCTAACGGTTCAATAGCGTCAAATTTTGCGTATAGATATTCCTGCCCCTTTAGAAAATATCCGTTGTGAAAATTCGTTTTTTCAATATTAACGGCAATAACTTTGCCTAATCTCAAGTAATCAGGGTTTGAAGTAGCCTTAAAAAGGTCAACCACAGCAAAGAGGGCTTTCGCATCAGAACAGTTGGTTCCCATATTTATTTTTAGGTCAATACCGGGCCGGACCCCCAGATCGCCCAGATCATTTCCCTTACCGATACTTCGGGCTGTCTGCCATAATTCTTCGTCATTGATATAAAGAAATCCTCTGGCATAAACCAGTAAATACTTACAGTCAGCTTTCTGCCTCTTTAAAATAGTCCCTTTCTTACCAAAATAACCGTTACATTTTAAAACATAACCAGTTAAATCCTTGCCATCGGTAAACATTGGTTTAATTTGATTGGTTTCCGCTTCATAAACATACTTGGCAAAACTAATTAACCCTTGATGGCTCCATTCCATTAAATCCCGGCCCGCTTCTCCAATTTCCCGTGCCAGTTGGAGCTGCATCAGCATATTCTCACTATAAATCTTTTCTTCCTGTTTAAAAAAGAGCACATTCCCCTCCAAGGCGATCGGCCCGAATTCCGCTCCAAATTGCCTTTTAGCCCGGTCTCCATATTTGGAAAGAGTGATATTATCATCATCAATCTCCGCCACTTGCTTCGGTTGCGTGAATTGATAGCTTCCCAGCCCGGTTAGGGGATGGCGGGCCGCAACGTATTGCTGAGCCAGATGTTTGGCCCAAGTTAACGCCTTTTGATCTCCGGTTAGCTTGTAAAGAGTCCCAGCTGCATAAATCAGGTCGCTTCCAGCATTAATAAAGGACAGCCCGGGAGACTCACGAAACGGAGGCCGGTTCACCGGTACATGATCCCAGGCCGGACCGAGTTTCAATCCGTATTCGCCATGCCGGCTCAGATAGAGCTCGCCCCAATTAATAAGGTGGGCGTTCCAAAACGCTTTGATAAATTTGATTGTCGCTTCCGGATTTACTTCATACATTAGGTCATAATATGGAAAGACATTTTTAAGCTCGTGTACCATTCCCTTCCCACCAGGGCCGGTTGGTTCTAGTGTAAACAAGTCGATAAAACGGTGCCCTCCCCATTGTAGCAAACCGCTTTCATCAGCAAAATTATCAAAATGGCATCTTAACCCTGCTTCGGCAGCTTCTTTATATTTATCATCACTGGTCAAATTGGCCAAACCGGTTAAGACCCTAAATAAGTTCTGTTGGCAAGCTAAGTTGGAAATTACTGTTTCGCGCCCTCCGGGACAGACCCATTTGAGATGTTCCCCGCTAACTACATTAATACCATCAGCCAATAAAGGGGATGACGGTTTATGATAACGATCCCTCCCAAATTTCAATACATTATCGGCAAATTCTATTATTTTTTCCATTTTTTCACCTAAAATACCTTATTTGATAGTAATCCGTTCTTTGATAATTTGGAAAAACAAAACAGGCGCTTTTATGCCAGCGCCTGTTTTGCAAAATTTAATACGGCATCTTCGGGACAAATCCAAGGATCTTTTTAGGAGAACTATAGGTCGATTTATATTCAGTATCAGTTAAAAATAATCTGGTTGCTGTTTCGGTCGAAATTGAGCCTTCGCCGGTATTTTTATATTCCCTAAAAAATTGTTTCGCTGCGGTTGAGACATTATCCCAGTCAGTCCAGGCGTTAGGACTAATCTGCCCATGTAACTGTGAAGTGATAAAAACGGCCTTGGCTTGATTCGGGGCGCCATTGCTCCCACCTTCCCAGGCACCTCTGCCGAGAAAAATATTTTTTGATGCCATAGTGGGGTCAACTGTTATTAGGCAATTATTAAACACATAACCATTGTTAAATCCTGCGCCGTTAGTATCCGATGGAGCGGCCGCCGTAATATATCCGCCTTCCTTATAGAAAAGCGAATGAATGTGGCATTTATCGAATAGGACTGTTGCACCGCCGCAGATAAAGTCCACTTCCCCTTCGATGTAGCAATTTTCAAAAAACTGTCTTCCCGATCTCAAATACATGGTATCCTGTTGCCCGAGAAAGATACAATTTTTCAAATAACCTTGATGAACATTTTTCGTCGCCAGCGTAACCGATCTTCTTTCCACGTTGTCCCAGGTCTTGTTCCATTCCGCCCCTTTATTGTAGAAGGTAATGTTTTCGGCGGTAAAATAACCGGCTTCAGGAAGATCCACTTCTACGAGAATGTTTTGACCAATTCCGCCGTAATCCGCCTCATAACCATAAATGATAGTATTGGTCGGACTTTCGCCCACTAAGCTAAGATTCGGTTTGGTGATTTTTAGTTTCTCCTGATATAATCCGGGCTTGATATAAATCATAGCGCCGGGTTGAACTGCGGCAATTGCTGATGCAATTGTTTTGTACGCTCCGTTGGCCCCGGTTGCATCAACGACCGCCGCGGCCTTTTTAAAGATTCTTGACGGCATTTTGGGGTTGGCGGTTACTTTTTGAGCCGTATTTTTACTATATGGCAGTTTGGCAAGATCAATAACGCCATCTTTTAAAAATGAGGGATCAACATATTTTGGATCTTTACTGCTTGCTTCAGCGGCAGTCATATTAATGCCTACCGGTTTTTTAGCGGGTTTTTTGCTTACCGGGTCCGAATCGTCAACCAATTCCGGTTTGGCTTCGAGATCAAAACCGACGATTTTACTTAATTCGCCAAGGCTTTTCACGCTTACATCTTCATTTTTAACAAGCAAGAAGTAGGGGTAACGCCCATAACCATTTGTGCTGCCGTCATTCTCGCCAAATTGAAAATAGCTGCCGGACTCGTCTTGCTTTTCAAAGTTTAAGGTCTGGTGCCTTTGTTTACCGTCGATATAGGCGGTAGCCGTCATAGCTTTCCCATCAGCCGCCAAATCGAAAACAAGCCTGAAATCATGCCAATCGGAGACAATATTATCCGGGTTCAAACGCGACAGTCCGGAACTACCTTTAATCTGGTTACTGGCATTATGCCGGAGCACAGACTGATATTCTCCTCGTTGCCATTTTGCCCAGAGGATTCCATAAGGAGTGCCTTTATCAGGGACTACAGCGCCTTTCGCCTTAAAAATGAATGTAATCTTTGTCTCAGTACCATCAAGCGGAAATTCCAAATAATCATTTTGACCATCTAAAGTATTTAATTTCAAAACTTTTTTCCCAGTTTTATCAGTAATGAATAAAAAGTGAGAATTAAAAGTCTCCAAAGCTTTCAACCCGTTAGCTTCGACATCCGCCTTAGCGTCTTTGGGATTTTTGACCCCAGGAGCATAAAATATATAATTGGGCGGTAATTTTACGGCTGAGGCTTGGGCTACTATTTGCTCCGCTTGCCCGTAAAGTAAGGTAAACGAAAGGCAAAATCCAAGCAAAAGAATTATTGAAATACCTTTTTTATTCAAGGATTAACCCTCCTTAAAGAATAGTTTAAGCAAAATTGAAACTCTATCCTGCAAAATCATTTTTTAATCAATCTAGTAATAAATCAAGTACATTGGTTGCTCTTGATCTAAACTTTCCTAAAAAATTGTCCTGCACTAGGGAAAATCCCTTGTACAGGACAATTAAAAAGACTAATTTATTTGATTAATTATTGGGCTTTTTTCTTGGTGTTTAATTCTTTAATGATTTGGTCGCCATTAATGCTCTTGAAGAAAGCTTCATATTCTTTGAAAGCGTTTTCAACAGTCATATTGCCAATGATAGCTTGCAACGCGATCTCTTGACGCTTTTTGATCAAGGACGGTCCAACTTTATCGTAAATAGCTGATTGTCCGACAGAAATAACTTCTTTACGGCCGGTATATTTGCTAACATCTTTAACCAAGCTGTAATAGGTCTTCAGGTTTTCTTCATTCGGGAAGGGGAAACCAAAGCCTTTTTGTAAATCTTCTAATTCAACATGACGTTTCATTAACTGGGTCAAGTCTAACGACATACCGCCGGCTTCAGCTTGTGGGGTCAATTTGGCTGCACCATTTTCAACCACGTAGTGTTTCCCAGGTAGCCCGACTTGCATTACTTTTTGGCCGTCGACAGTATAGTAAGCCCAACCGATCAGGTTAACTGCTGCTTCCGGGTTTTTTGATTTTGAAGAAACAGCAAGCGCGTCTGAGCAGGCTTCGTTCAAAGTACCACCCAGGCCTTTGGGCCCTTTCAACATAAAGATGGGTTGCAGATCCGGTTTGGCGTTAGGATCTAACCGGGTAATTTCGGCGTTATAATAGAAGTAACGGTTGTCATAGTCGATGTTGGCAACAGCTTTACCGGAAATAAGGTTGTTCCGGAGCACTGTGTTATCATTGGTCGGAAATTCTTTGTCCAAAACGCCTTCTTTGTAAAGCTTGTTGAGATAGGTTAAGCATTCTCTCATTTCCGGGGTGTTAAAGACATCGTAATATTTGCCTTTCTTGTCTTTGATGAATTCATCATAGACGCCGAAAGTATGGTAGAAGAATGGTAGATTGTCAAGGAATTTCGGATAGGTCAAAGGAATTCTGTCCTTAACCTTTTTCATCTCATTGTAAAACTCTTCGGTAGTCGGGGTGCTCGATAATTTTACGCCATATCCGTTAGCCAGATCTTTCCGGAGCCAAATAAATTTCTCGTTCTCTTTAGCCAGCGGGATAGCGCGAACTACACCGTTAACTTTCATATAATTGAAGTATTTCGGGTCAACCTTATCGAAAATTTTGTTCTTCTTAACTAATTTAGTAATGTCCGCAGTATAGCCTCTTTGAGTAAAGGTATGGACATTAACCATGGCCTTAGTAACCCGGAAAACGTCTGGGATGTCTCCGGAGGCGAGCAATACGTTAATCTTGTCGGAGTAAGTATTCATTGGAGGAGCAATCATATTAATAGTGGTATTGGTCTGCTTCTCCATGTATTTTTTGACTTCTTCCAACAAACCGGGGTCTGCACTATTTCCCCAACTGGAGCTGGGCAAACATACTTTTAAGGGAACAGCTGTTTTTTTAGCGGCAAAGCCGACGGCGCCTACTAAGGAAAGCACCATTAAACCGACTAGCACAAGAATTACTGTTTTTTTGGTATTAAACACCGATCTTACCTCCTTATTTTTTCTTGCTTGGAAACCCCTACACTCAATCCAGGCATCAACTCCTTTCATCCACCGGAAAAATTGGATAGGAATAGTAAAAGATATAATACCTTTCACTACCTCCAAAAGCCGGATATCATTATTGAGTGATGGCCAAATCTGTAAATATTTGCAGTACTAAATATAATTCAATCTAAAAAATTACGTTCCTGCTTTTAAAGTTTATCTTCAATTTATCCTTTAATCGAACCTAGCATGATACCGGAAATGAAATAGCGTTGGATGAAGGGATACATGATGATAACCGGCAGCATCGCCACAATCATTACCGTCATCTTAAAGTTACTATAAACCCGGTTTTGGCCGGTCTGAACCGATGCGTTTTCAAAGACCAATTGGCGCAAGAGAACCTGAACCGTGTATTTGGTTCCGTCATTAATGAACATTACCACATTAAGATACTGGTTCCAGTAATACACCGCGTAAAATAGGGTAATTGCCGCGATGATCGGAATCGAGACCGGAATCACGATCCGGAATAAAATCCCAATTTCGGAGCATCCGTCCAAGCGGGCTGACTCCATCAAGCTTTCCGGGATGGAAACCATATAGTTCTTCATTAAAATCAAATTATAGGTTTGAATCAGAACCGGAATTACAATCGCCGCCATTTTGTCGATCAGGTGTAATTTTTGGACTACCATATAGAAAGGAATGATTCCGTTGGCGAAAACCATGGTAATAAAGATAAAGTTCATGAAGAATTTACGGAAGACCAAATCCTTTTGGGCTAAAGCATATCCGGCAAACAGCGTTAGTATCATTGAAGCAATCGTACCGATAACCGTAGTACTGACGGAATTCATAAAACCTTGCATATAACCGCTCTTAAAAACCAGTTCGTAAGTTTTTAAGCTGAATGATTCGGGCCAAACGATAAACTCCTTGTAAATAACTTGTTTGTCTGGAGCCAAGGAAGTCATCAAAGCCATCCATAAGGGAAAGAGCACCGCCAAACATATAAAAACACAAAGTATCGTATTTAACACGTTAAAAGCCTTGCGACCGATAGAGTCTTGATAAATCATTTTTTTCACCTCTAAATTTCTTTCTATTACCAAGTTGCATTCAATTATAGTGCAACTTTTGTGTGGAACGCAGCAATGCTGCGGAGAGAACACAATCTATAGTTGCACTTTGAATGCAACTTGGTATAAAATGTGACTTGATTCCTGATTGTATTTAATTTTATTAAAGCACGCTTTCTTGGAAAATCTTTTTACTCAAATAATTAGTGCCGAAGACCAAAATCATGCTGGTCACCGAAGTAAACAAACTGATCGCAGTTGCAAAACCGAAGTCTCCGTTTTGTAATCCTTCAGTAAATGAATAAGTGTTTAAAACATCGGCCACATCGTAGACAGCCGGATTGTACATAACCAATACCTGTTCGAAGACGCGTAAAATACTGGCGACTTGCAATAAGAGAACCGTAGCAATTGTGCTGTATAAAGAAGGTAATGTAATATGAATCAATTTACCCCAAGCCCCAGCCCCGTCAACCCAGGCTGCGTCATATAGTTCGGGGTCAATCGTTACCAAAGTGGCGATATAAATAACAGCTCCGTAACCTACATCCCTCCAGATATGAGACGATACCAGAATGGAACGAAACCATGTCGGAGAAACAAAGAAGAAAATTGGCTCTCCGCCAAAGGCTTTGATGACTTCGTTAACAATTCCCGAACCGGGCGATAAGAGCATTACAAAGATACTGCCTACCACAGCCCATGAAAAAAAGTGGGGGATATAAACGATAAACTGAACCACCCGCTTAATGGCCACACTCCGAAACTCATTGATTAACAAAGCCAAAACGATTGGTAACGGGAAATAACAAACCAAATTGTACATACTGATGAGAAGGGTGTTTTCCAAAGCGTTCCAGAAACCGGGAGAGAGGAATAACCTTTGGAAATTAGCCAGCCCCACAAAATTGATCGTGGCGCTAAAGCCGTAATCAGTAAAAGCGACAATGGAAAATGCCATCGGCGCGTACATAAAGATCACATACCAGATGATCGACGGAAGGAGCAGCAATAAGATGTATTTTTGCTGGTTAATCCGTACCAGTAATGGAACCTTCTGTTGGGGCGCAAGTATCGCCTGATTAGTTTGAAGCTTTGAATTAGTCATCATTTTCACTCCTTATATATAAGTTGAATTAAATTTCTAATATGCATCATGTCCCATAAGCCTCGGCCATGATGGAAAGGTTAATGAATTTAATTCCACTTATTACAGCTGTAATAGGGTGAAGTAAATACCGATTTGATTGCTTTTGCATTCGGCATTAAGAATGCAAACCTTGGATAAAAAATTTACTTCATCCTATACCATGTATTTAAATTTTATAATTATACGGGAACAATTCCAAGACAAGTAATTTAACATTCTTTACTTTTTTTTTACTTCGTGTTAACAAAGCGAATAAGCTTGACCGGGCACTGTCTTTATTGATTTTTCAAAGGTCGACCGATCATTTTCCCTAATTATGCTGACATTTAATTATATATTTATGTAAATCTTATTTCCAACGGAAATCATTGAACAATAATTATTACCTAAGATTATAACTTAATCAAACAACCTTGTTGGGCAAGTTGTGTTAAAACATGCCTAACGGCGGCATTGTCACCCGGGTGGATTGCATTATGGTCCAGTTCAATAATGCCTAAATGATTCAGACCCAATAAGGCATTAATATTTCGTATTTTATTTTTTGATAATCTTAGTTCGTTCAAGTTCAAATTGTTGATTAAGGGGCGGATATTATCGATCATATTATCGGAAAGGTCCAAATCGGTAAGCTCCGTTAATGACGCCAGGGAATCTATTTCCCGGATTTGGTTTGAACCCAAATATAATAAATGTAACTTTTTCAATTCCCTAAGGCCCTCTAAATCTTTGATCTGATTATTGCTTAACCATAGCTTTTCCAGGCCTTTTAAGTTTCTCAAGCTACTAATGTCGCTAATTCGATTTCCGGAAATGGATAACATCTTTAATTTTTTTAAATGTTTCAACCAACTGATGTCTTGGATCCTATTCCCCGTCAGATGAAGTTCTTCCACTTGCCTCAGGCCAGCCAAAGCCCGAGTTTCCTCGATCTCGTTATAAGAAAGTACTAGTTCTTTTAAATTAGTTAATCCTGTTAACTGCTGAATATCTGTGATTTGATTCCGGCCCAGGTATAACCGGCGTAATTGTTTTAATCTTGCCAACCCGGTAATTTCCGTGATCCGATTATGAGATAAGTTCAAACTAACAAGACCGTCAAGTTGTTCCAAACAGCTAAGAGAAGCAATTTGGTTTCCCATTAAATGAATTTCTTTTAGGGAAACTAATTTTTCGATCCCTTGCAGATTCGATATTTTTCGGCGTGATGCACTTAAAACTATGAGGTTTTTAAGATCCTTTAGTTTTAAATCTCCCTGAGGTTTACCCACTGCAATTCGAATTGCCGCATCCAACTCAGGATCAGGAAAAGATACTTCCGCCTCCTTTTCCAGATCCTTGATTACCTGTAACCCGCGCCAATAAATTTCACCAGAATATTCAGTTAGATCTTGGTTTCCCAATGCAAGCTGGAACCCAGACTTCCGAGTAGCTTTTCGGACCGTTTCCCAACACCCCGTTTTGTAAGTTATTCTTTTTTGGCTCTATTAAGGCGGATACACGCTTCCGTGATCTGCCGGTTTAAGTAACCGGCCATCTCAGCTAAAAGGTCGATTCCCTTCTCAGTCATCATTTCAAATTTCAATTTAAGTTGAAAAAGGGAGGATTCCTTAATAGTTTCCAATTCGGAGGCTATTTGTTCTAACCTCGCTTCGATTTTAGCGATTTTCCGAATCACTCTTACCAGGTCCACCCCGGTTCCAACTCCCTTAATCGATTCCGGGCTGTGTTTTCCTTGGGTAAAAATTTTTTCCAGAAGTTGCTCATCCCCGTTTTTATAGGCCTGGTTAGCTTCAGCCATGATTTGTTGATACTTGGCCCGTTCTTGCTCGTCTCCGGCAAGATCCGGATGAAAGCTCTTTGCTATCTCGCGGTAAAGTTTTTTAAGCCTTTCCGAAGGCTTGAAACTTTCAAATTTACCTTTAGCTTCATTTACGTTTTTAGCGGACTCTTCTGCTTTAGCCCGCGCTTGTTCGGCCTTTTTCCAAACTTTATGATCGGCCGGTTTTTTACGGGCCTGAATGGTAGCAAGCTCGGCTAAAATAGCGTCTAATTCGGCGTAGAGTTTACCAAGGGCTTGGAGGTAACGGTTACGAAAAGCGCTAAGCTCCGCCTGGAGGGTAACCAATTCCAACTCCCGTTGGGCAAGTTTCGACTCTAACAGAGTCAATTCAAGCTGTTTCCTTTGTAACTCCTTTTCTTCCGGGGATGTCTCCCGGATGATCTCCATCCGCATTATAGGTTCCTTTGCTTAAATAATCATCATCTTTGCCAAGCGCTTTAGAATGCGTAATTTTATCAAATTTAAATATTCGGCATCTCCAAAAAAGACCCTTTTAGATTAAGGTAATAATTTTAACAGACCGGTTACAAAATTCAGGCTGAAATTTACTTAAATATTTCCAACCCAAAACATTCTAAATCCTTGAAATAATTCTGTTTTATCAAGGCATTAATTACCACCTCCGATAACTTTAAAAAAAATTATCAAATTAAAAGGAAGAATTAAATTCAGGCGGAATATTATTACTTGAATGAGTTTCATAATTACAAAAATTTATCTCCGCATACAATATATAGTGTAGGTTTTATTTTAATCTATCAATATATTGTATGCGGAGCCGGAAAAATGGAATTATGAAACCGCCTAACTTAAAAAACTTAAGAATTGGAGCCATGTTATGATAAGAATTGTAACCGATACTACTTCCTCATTTACTAATGAAGAATACGAAAAGTACGGCATAATTCCTGTTCCCTTGTATATCAGAGAAGGCGACACTACTAAAAAAGAGATGCTTGAAATCTCATACGAAGAATTCTATAGCAAGCAACGGGCCGGTTCAAAATTCACCACTTCACAACCGGATCCGAATTCCTTTATGGAAGCTTTTCGCCCGCTTATCGAATCCGGCGACGAGGTAATTTGTGTAACCATCTCTACCGGTATCTCCGGAACCTTAAATTCGGCCCATTTGGCAATGCAAATGCTCAGTACCGATAAAATATCGATCTTCGACTCTTACCAAAGCGGCTTAAATCAAGGGGCTTTGGCTTTAAAAGCGGTGGAACTGGCTGCCGCTGGAAAAAGCCGGGAGGAAATTGTAACTTCTTTGGAGGAGATGCGCAAACGGACCAGGGTCTACTTGGTAGTTGAATCCTTGCGTTATTTGTATGAAGGCGGCAGGCTTAACGGAGCGCAAGCTTTAATCGGTTCGATGATTCAGATTAAACCGATTATCTGGTTTGATAACCAGGGAACCATGACTACCTTTGAAAAGGTCCGGACTTTAAAAAATGCTAAAAACCATGTATTAGAGGTGTTCAAACAAAACATTGCCGATTATGGCCTCGAACAAGTCGGGCTTCATTATGGCGATAACCGAGAAGAAGCGGAAAGCTACGCCAAGCAATTAGAAGAGATCGCCGGGCAACCGGTACACTTAGTTAGGATTTCTCCGGTAATTGGAACCCACACCGGCCCAGATATCCTGGGGGTATGCTTTACCACAAAAAAATCTTTTTGGGATTGAACAAAATTAAAAAAGAGCCTTGAAAGGCTCTTTTTTTATGAATGTTTTCGGGAAAATTCCCGGTATGTTTGGAGATTCTTCTTTAGAAGCTCCGGCGTATCCAGCTCATAAGGGCAATGCTCGCGGCAATGGCCGCAGTTAATACAATTATCGATTAAATCCATTTGTTTTCGCCATTCGTCCGTCAAAAAACTTTGATAAACCGCGCGATTTAAAAACAACCCCATCCTAGCAGCCATCGGGATCGGAATCTCTGCCGGGCAAGGGAGGCAATAGCCGCAGCCTCTGCAAAATTCGCCGCTTAATTCAGCACGGTATCGGTTGATTATTTGGCGCATCGCTTCATCCAATTGCGGCGGTTCTTGCTCGCAAGCTAGAAACTCATCCAGCTCGGACTCTTTTTGCACGCCCCAAATGGGTAGTACATTTTGATATTGCCTCAGAAAGGCGAAAGCCGCCCGCCCATTGTTAATTAAACCACCGGATAAAGCCTTCATGGCGATTAGGCCGATATCTTTTTGCCCGCAAAGATCGATTAACCCTAGATCTTTATCATGCGAGAGTAAACTTAAAGGGTATTGCACCGTATCATAAAGCCCGGAATTGGCCGCTGCGATTGCCAGATCCAAACGATGATTGGTAATACCGATAAACCTGATTGTCCCCTTACTTTTCGCCTCTAGCAGCGCTTGGTATAGCCCTTGGGAATCATCGGGATCAGGCAGCGTTTTGGGATTATGCAATTGGTAAATATCAATGTAATCGGTTTTTAAGTTTCTAAGGCTTGTTTCAAGGTGTTCAAAAAAGGTTTTCCTGTCTTCGGCCGCGGTTTTAGTGGCGATAATAATCCGTTCCCGGACATCGGCCAAAGCGGCGCCGATCTTTTCCTCACTGTCGGTATATCCCCGGGCGGTATCGAAAAAGTTAATTCCATGGCCGTATGCCTTCCGAAGCAGTTTCCCCGCTTCCTGCAAGCTGACCCGTTGGATTGGGAGAGCTCCGAAACCGCTCCGGCTCACCATGAGATTAGTCCTTCCCAGCCTGATTTGATCCATTTGAATACCTCTTCTAGTAAGTATTTTTCCCTAGGCAACGGCATTATTAACCTAGTTGCGGAAATAATAAATGATTTCCATTTTCAGCGAATCATCCAACTGGATAAACGTCGTTGCATCTATCTTTTTTACTTCGAGGTTAAACCGGATTTCCCTTGTTAAATTTATTAAATCCACCCAAATCTCTTCTTGCTTCGCGGTAACTCTTTTGAAACATTAGTTTAATCTTTAGCTGGCATTAGCATGGTTCCATCCTTTAATACTCCTAAGCATGGGCGATAGCAGGGTACATCAGATTCTCCGGTATCCTAACCAATTCCGTTTTTACGAAAAACTGATCATCGTCGTATGGTATTCTCTCCGCCTCTAAATCCTGATAATCAGGGGTAAAGTGAAAAATAGCCCTCTTTACCTTATCAGAGGCGATTCTCCCTATAATCCCGGCAAAGCTAAGATCCGCTTTACTGATAATGTCATAAATATGGATCTCCTCTTCCTCAATTCGATAGACCCCAATTGCATCGAGCCCTTCCAAGTAATAAAAGTCATCCCGAAAAACATACATCCAGTAAAAAAGCAATAAATATTGGGCATTTTCGACTCCAAAAATGTTTGAAACCGGCTTTCTTTCCGAGGATAAACGCAGGACCAAATTTAAATCGTTTTTGTTATTTAACTCCAACTTCCTGGGCCGGTCATGATTTGTTATAGGCATACCGATGTTTTTCTGAAATAAATTTTGTTTGATGGGCCTGAAGCCAAACTTGGGGTAGAACTCTAAAACTGTTTTATTGGCAAAAAGAAATAGCAACTCTTTTTCGGATTGATACTTCTCCAAGACGAAATTCATTAAGCTCGCGGCAAGCCCTTTCCCTCGATATTCCGGATGGGTCATGACCGTACCGATTTGAACCGCACTGATTTTGCTTCCGTTTAACACCACATTCAAAAAACTGGTTGAAACATTGGCAATCACTTTTTCATTATCAAGATAGGAATAACAGATATATTGGCCATTCCAAAAGCCCCTTTGATAATAATCTTCAAAATCGATTCCGAAGGTGCTTTTAGCCAATTGGTTAAAGCTTAATCTTAACTGATTATTATCCTTATAATCGGAGATCAACTCAAACCTGTCCATCGAGTTCTCCCTGGATTTCATCTTTATTGGCCTCCCCTTTTTATTCAATATAATTAACAGGGTTTGGAGATGGGAAATATGATTGTTTCAAGTTCTATTTTATCTTTTTTATGGGAGAGCAGATTAATATCGAAGTCCAACTGCTTAATCAGTAGAACATGGATTAACGCAAACTTTTTTATCAGTCTCAATAATTCGAGCCTAAAAGCGATCCTTTGTCCTTTAAAGGATAACCACCATGCTTCGAGGTCTATTGTTGAGTCTTTAATGTCTTGCTAACATATCAGGAATAGTCTGGGTCAGGAATGAAGTCCCCCGGGAAATCGAGGAAAGCCCTGGACCGGTGATTTTATCTTTGAAAACGGGCGACAAAGCTTCCGCACCAATAATATCTAGTTGTGTTCTTAAGAATGGTTGATTGAAATACCTGTTTGATAAAATTTTAATGCCAAATACAATATCTCCCTCTGAGGCGCAAAGGCGCTGAGCTTTTAAAATAAAATAATCGTTAATGAAACTTATAAACACTTTCATTTTACAATAATATTCTATTTGATCAAATCTTATTTTTCTCCGCGCCTTTACGGGATAATAACAAAATGGACCTATTAGATCAACCATTACTGAAAACACAGCTTAATATTTTACTATAAAATTCAATTAACAAGATTTAAATAATTGAAGCTAATTATTCAAATATCAAGCAAGCGGCAATTGCCTCATCCCAACTTAATTTCGACGCCCATTTTTCTTGTTCTGCTCCGGCTTTATATTAATCCAAATTTGTTAATTGATTGCCTTTATGTTAAAATATTACTGTAGATTTATTGGATATAGGTGGATGCTGTTGACTTTTCGTAAAAGGTAACACCGCTCTAAAATATTACATGAAACACGTCCGCACCTACCTTTTCGCCCCACATTTACCGAAAGACGATGACCTGGTCAAGAATTACCTATCCAAAACCGGCTTTGATACTTTGATAATATTTGGCCGGGGAAATTTGGGGCTATATATTAGTTCGCTAAAAGATTCCTAATAAGCGGAAGAGGAACGTTTATTCCGAATATTCATCAGGATACTACTATTTATAAGAAATTCCCTGCAAAGGCCGCCCCTTCCATGGCGCGAATTGAGAAAGAAAGCCGCTATAGCTTTTTAATTCTATTGTGTAGATGTTTAATTTTACGTACATTATTTACTACAAGGAGGTTTTTGTTGTGAAAGATTTCCCGGAATTTATGAAGAGTAAAAGAAATCATATCAATAATAAGGAACAAAATACTAAAGATGTTGATGGCTATTATTATGAAGGCGCGGACGGAAGCCAAATGGCGTTTTGGACTTGTTACTCTGATAGAGTTTCGAAAAAGCACACCCATGAATTTGATGAATACATGGTTTGTGTTAGCGGTCAGTATACAGTATTTACGAATGATACAGAAGTTACGCTTAATCCAGGCGATGAAATCTTCATTCCAAAGGGAACGGAACAATGGGCGAAGTGTATTGCCGGAACAAGAACTATCCATGCATTTGGTGGTAAACGCATTCAGAGAGCGGACGATTAAGAAATTTGTATTGCATTCTATAATCATTATAGAAAAAGCATATTTCTGTTTACCTGGAAGTTTCATCAATTACAAAGGATGGTTTGTCAGGGTTTTGTCTAGGGTCGCACCATCATTGGCGCTTATGCTTCGCGGGGCAGGAAACTTCATATAACAAGGCATCTGGCGCAAGGACGCGATAAAGAAAGCGTCATGAGGAAAGGTATGAAAGCAATTTCTTGAAGTTTGCGCGCCACATACCTTCGCTAACCGAGTCGGGCGGGAAAAGTAGTTTCGATGAAGAATCCCGCCTTGTAAGCTCAGGCACTCACAGATGCCAAGACGTTCTCCAACATACCGGCCTAGGCCAGCCCTTCCTGGGCACGGCCTTTGAGATAAATTTAAAGATGTCTATCCTTAAAGAAAAAAACCTAAGTGGTAAGATAAAAGCAATGGAGGGAAATATATATTGGAATATAATAACATAAAAGCTGATATTCGTGAAGACAGAATCGGAATTATTACACTAAACCGCCCTGAAAAACGAAACGCAATCAGCATTCAAATGCGAAAAGAAATTTCATATTGCCTTCATGAATGGAGAGAAGCATCGGCCATCGACGCTATAATATTTATAGGAGCTGGTTCTTCATTTTCCGCAGGATTTGATTTAAATGAGTTTGGTAATCCCGATTGTTTTCCAGAGCTTTTAAAAACATCAACGGAATATCATTTAGATATATGGAACTTCCCTAAACCTACAATTGCTGCTGTCAACGGTCCGGCAGTGGGTGGAGGTTTTAATTTGGCAACTCTTTGTGATATAAGATTATGTTCGGATTCCGCTTTTTTCGGGTATCCGGAAATTAAATTCGGGGCTCCTCCTTTTTTTACTCCTTTACGGTGGATAATCGGAGAGGGTCGTGCTCGTGAATTATGTTTAACTGGTCGTAAGATTAATGCTCAAGAAGCATACCAAATAGGGTTGGTTAGCCAAGTTCTTAAGGATTATGAATTGCTTGAACATGCAATTCAAGTGGGAAAAACAATACTAGAAGCTCCGACTGATGCCCTGAAATTTACTAAAGAAATTTTTATTGGCAACACTGGAAAGGGATTTGAGGAGTCATTTATCATAGAGAATGATGAAGCTTTTCAGAAAGTTATTCTTCCTAAGGCAGAAAAAGGATTTAAGTCCTAAGAAACATGAATTTTGATTAATTCAGGATTGCCAACCAGCCCACCGTCCTGGTTCGGCTGTCGTGTAGGCAAAACTGGGAGTTAAGTCCGGTACAGTAAGGATTGTTAATTGCTTGGCTTTATTTCAAAACTCCTCTGGCTTAACCTAAAAATTTCTCTGGTAAAATCTAAAAATTCCTCTGGCTAAATTTTAAAATTCCTTGGCTTAATCTTAAAATTTCTCTAGTGAAATTTCAAAATTACTTTGGCTAAATTTTAGACGGTGGTGTGGTAGGCCGAAAAAGATAGCCGTCCACGTCAACCTCCTATGCGTTTAAAAACCTTTAAGTCTTGTCTATCCCTCTGTGTCTCAGTATCTCGGTTTTAAAGAACACTGCCTAATACTAACATGTCTTCATTTACCCGCCCGATTATGATAAAATAGCATCTATACAGGATGAAATAATAGGAGACCCAATGCGTCCTTTCTTAAAATGGGCCGGCGGTAAATATCGTTTGGCCGCACGGATCAAAGCGAAACTACCCCAAGGCGTCCGGCTGCTCGAACCATTCGCCGGAAGTTGCGCCTTATCGTTAAATACCGATTATCAAGCCTATTGGTTAAACGATATTAACCGGGACTTAATCAATCTCTATCAAGCATTGCAAAGTGAAGGGACTAATTTTATCGGGTTCTGTAGGGAATATTTTACTCCAGAAAACAATTCGCCTGAAAAATACTATGAATTACGGAAACAATTCAATCAGGAAACCGATATTTATAAAAAGTCCGCCCTCTTTATCTTTTTAAACCGCCATGGATATAACGGTTTGTCCCGCTATAACGCCAGCGGCGAATTTAATGTCCCTTTCGGAAAGTACTTAAAACCATATTTCCCCGAGAAAGAGCTGCTTTATTTTCTCGCTAAATTTAAAAACGCCCAATTCAGCTCCATCGATTTTGAGGCGATGCTCTCCAAGGCCAGTCCCGGCGATCTGGTCTACTGCGACCCACCTTATGAACCGTTGACCGAGACTTCCAACTTCACCTCATACAGTGCCGGAGGGTTTGGCCGAACGGAACAGGAAAGATTGGCTGAAGCAGCCGTTCGGACGGCAGCGCGCGGCATTCCGGTTTTAATATCCAACCACTGTACCCAATTCATTTTAAGTATTTATCGGCAAGCTAAAGAAATCGAAACCTTCCCGGTACGCCGATCCATTAGCTGCGACGGCGCCAACCGCAATGCGGTCGATGAAATATTGGCAGTTTTCGATTAGGGGTTCAAATTTCTAAACCGTATAAATCATCCAACTTATCTTTCAGATAGCCGATACTGTCTTGAACCCCAAGGTTATAAAAGAAAGGCGCTAACTTTTCAATAAGGTAATCTAGAAATAAGACGGCTGCCAAGTCTCCGATCTCCTCATCCCGCTCTTTCAAAAAGTATTCCTTGATCAGTAAGGCCATCTGTTCTTTTTGTTCTTTATTCAATTTAAATCTGGTTTTCATTTCTCCTCCAGCCACTCTAAACATAGAATAAGTATTTTTCTTTTCATAAACAAGTTCCCCCTTCACGCTTGGCCTAACGGCAAAATAGGTCCGGAATTTTTCAGATTATTATATTTCGAGAACTAATTGGAAAGACCTCCCTAAAATAATCTCCACTTGATATCCAACTCAAAAATATTCCATAGCCCAACAGTCAATCTTTAAAAGTAATTGTACCCAAAAATTCCAAGGAAGGAAAAACGGAGTTAACCCCGAATCCCCTTACTAAAAAATTGAGGGGGGATCTTATTATGAAATTAAAACAATTGCTGATCCCGGTAATTTGCCTTATTTTTGGTTCGGTGGTTTTGGCCTTACCATCCAGCGGTAATTCCGGGCTTGATTCCGCTCTCGCCGAGTTAAACGCCTCGGCGCGGCTGGACTTCGGTTCTTATAAGGCTGACATCGGCCTCCGTTACAATTTATCCTCCTCTAAAATTGAATATTGGCACGTTAACCTAAGAATGCAGCCCTCCGATATTTTCATGGCTGCGGAAATCTCCATTCTGAGCGGAAGGCCAATCGATCGAGTAATCGCAATTTATCAAACCGATAAAGCAAGAGGCTGGGGCCACATCGCTAAACAGCTCGGGATTAAACCGGGTTCCGCCGAGTTTAAGGCGCTTAAAAACAAAGCGTATTCCTGTTCAGGCAAGATTAAAAATAAAAACAAAAATAAGAATAATCATAAGAAACGTAAGAAGTGATCTATTAAAACGGGAGGAAATATGAAAGTTTCAGTTACCTATATCAATCACAATTGTTTTCTCTTAAAAGAAACGTCCCGGATCTTCCTCTTCGATTACCCTGACGGCCGCTTCCTAACCGCTAAGATGCGGGAAATTGTAACCTCTGAGCTACGGGATGCAAGAGCCTTTATTTTCGCTTCTCATGGGCATCAAGACCATTTTAACCCAGAAATTGCCAGCTTGGCTAAAGCCGCTTCCCAAGCTACACTGGTTCTTTCCGATGATATTATCGATAGCCATCCCCAGTTTCGCAACCTTGAAAACTGCCTTATTGTGAAGCCGCAAGGACTTTATGAAACCGAGGGGATCAAAATCAAAACTTTTCCCAGCAATGACCTGGGAGTCGCCTATTTAATCCAGATCGGGAATCTGAACGTTTATTTCGGCGGCGATTTGGCCAAGTGGAGTTGGGATGATTTTACTCCGGAGGAACGTCGCTGGATGGAGGATCAGTTCCAAAAAACCATTAAAACTCTGGCTGAATCCAAAATTGACATTGCCTTCGAAAATACCGACCAACGGTTGGCCAATTGGGCCGGCGCCGCTGAGTTCATCGACACCGTCAAACCGGCTCTCTTTGTCCCAATGCATACCTTTGGTAAAACCGGCTCATTGAAACGTTTTGTTGAAAATTTAGGCAAGAGCGAGAGTAAGATCTTTTTATACCGGAAAGTTGGAGAGCAAATTAATTTTGAAGATTGGTCATTTTAGCCAAAATAGGCTTAACAAATTTACTTAAACTACAAGGATTTTTTAAATTCAGATCGCTAATAATATTAGGCGCCTTACCTAAATTAAAATTGAAACAAGGCCGATCCAATTATCTTGAATCGTCGCCTCCAAGGTGGCTAATGAATAACATTCTTAACTTGATTACTCACCTAACCAACCCTGATTTCTTAGCTGAATACGCCCAGTATTTGCCGTTGATTATTCTAATCTTTAGTTTTTTGGAGGTAGTGATCCCTCCCCTTCCAGGCGATACTATGTTAGTAGTAGGAAGCTCAATAGCGCATATTGCCGGGATTAACCCGGTTTGGGTCATCATCAGTTCATTTGCGGGAACTTTTGCGGCTTCATCATTCCTCTATAAGCTGGGTAACAAATTCGAACATAAGTTGCTAATATCTTCGAAATATTCTTGGCTGCTGGATACCAAAGCTTTTCTGGAAATTGAAAAATGGTTTAATAAATTTGGTTATTGGAGCTTGATCCTAAGTAGATTTTTACCGATTGCCCGTTCCGGAGTTGTTTTAGCGGCGGGAATCGTCAACTTCGATAAACAAAGGACATTGGCCGCTCTTTCAATCAGTATTTTACTCTCCTCTACTATCTTCGTTTTAGTCGGGCGTTTTCTGGGACGCCGCTGGAAAGAGGCTTACTTGGAATGGGGCCCGAAATTTCAAATAATCCTAATCGCATCACTCGGGCTTTTTGCATTACTCGCTATCGGCGCCGGAATCTGGAAACTGTTGAAGTCCCGACGAAAGCTCGGCTAATATTTTACTAGCCTTCTTGCAATTAATATTGGTATAATGATATTATTTAAATCTCTAAATAGAGCGAGTTTCATAAATCCTAGATTTGTCATTTTGATACAATATATTGATAGGCCAATCTGGGCTGAACATCATATATTGTATCAAAATCTTACTAAATGTATTTATGAAACCGCCTAAATAACATTCATTGAAGGTGATGCTAAGTGATCCTAGGAGTACGGGCTCACGACTTTGGAAAAACATCGGTGCCGGAATTAGCCAAACGGATTGCCGCTAAAGGGTTTACCAGTGTTCAACTGCCTTTGTCCAAAGCCATTGAAGGCGTCGATACTAGCTTTGGCCGGTTAAACCCCGGAATGGCCGGGTACATCCGTGATGTTTTTGCCGAACATAACCTGAAAATTGCAGTTTTAGGCTGTTACATTAACCCGGTCCACCCTGATCCCGCTATCCGCCGCAATGAACTGGAGCGCTTCAAGGAGCACCTCCGTTACGCCCGGGATTTTGGGTGTAGCGTTGTCGGGACGGAAACCGGATCAGTCAATCCCGGCGATCCTTTCCCTCCCGGAAATCATAGCGAGGAAACTTTTCAAACTTTATTGGAAAGTGTCGCGGCGTTAGTCGCCGAAGCGGAGAAATTCGGGACCTTTGTCGGTATCGAGGGTGTGGTTAAGGAACCGCTATCCTCTCCGGAAAAGATCAAGCGGATGATCGATACTATTAAATCCAATAATCTCCAAATTATATTCGACCCTTCAAATTTAATCTCGGAAACTAACTATCAAAACCAGGATGAGATCTATCAAAAATCATTTGATTTGTTCGGTGATCGGATCATAATTATCCATGCCAAGGACTTCGTGATTGAAAACGGCAAGAAACAATTAGTCCAGGTCGGCAAAGGGATTCTCAACTACGAGTTATTGTTGAAGTTAATAAAAACCCATAAGCCATATATCAATGTGTTGTTGGAGGGAGCATCTCCTGAAACCGCAGTTGAAAGCGGTAATTTCCTGAAAGCAATCTACGATAGGGTATAAGATGCTACTTAGAAAGTGCTACCGATGCTTGTCGATCCACGTCAGCCCCATTTTCATAATTTCATGTGAGTCAAGCAGTAACTGACGTGGACGACTATCTAGGATGAAATAAGTTGAATTAAATTTCTGCAGGGGGCTATCCCATATCAGATAGCCCCCCTTTTGTTATGACAGTTATCTACACCCCTTAATTATGCGTTATTCAATGAAAATCGAAAAAACGGGGCTTAAAAGCCCTGTTAAAGATATTGACATTCTTGCGCTTTCTGTGATAATTAATATTGGTTCAAATTCAGACGGGATCTATCCATTTTCTTCCCACGGAGGAAAGTTATGAACGAATATTTGATTAGCCTGCTTAACGTCTCCAAAGATTATAACGGTACCGAAGCCATTAAAGACGTAACTTTGAATATCAAGAAAAATGAATTTTTGACCATGCTCGGTCCCAGTGGTTGTGGTAAAACCACTACACTAAGGATTATCGGGGGGTTTGAGTATCCATCGGCTGGACAAATCCTGTTTGAAGGTACCGATATTATCAGCCTTCCCCCATATAAAAGGAAAGTTAATACCGTATTTCAAAAATACGCGCTCTTTCCCCATATGAACGTTTTTGAAAATATCGCCTTCGGGCTTAAAATTAAGCAACTCGATTCCGGGATTATCGCTAAAAAAGTAAGCCGGATTTTAGAACTGGTCAGCCTCTCCGGTTACGAAAAACGGTCCGTGAATTCCTTAAGCGGCGGCCAACAGCAGCGGGTCGCCATCGCCCGTGCATTGGTAAACGAACCGGAAGTGCTTCTGTTGGACGAACCATTGGGCGCCCTTGATTTGAAACTCCGCCAAGATATGCAGCTCGAATTGAAAGCCATGCAACAACGGTTGGGAATTACTTTCATTTACGTTACCCATGATCAGGAGGAAGCGCTCACCATGTCCGATACGATCGTGGTCATGAACAACGGAGTGATTCAACAAACCGGAACCCCGGAAACAATCTATAACGAACCGATCAATGCCTTTGTAGCGGATTTCATTGGTGAAAGCAATATTATCGACGGGATTATGCTTGAAGATTTCCAAGTGAATATCCTCGGAAAAAATGTCCGTTGTTCCGATAAAGGTTTTGAAACAAACGAACCGGTCGATGTAGTAATTAGGCCCGAAGATTTAAAGATCGTGGATGAATCGGAAGGTATATTTATTGGGGTTGTTAAATCAGTCACTTTTAAGGGCGTCCATTATGAAATGATTATCCGTGCCCATGAGCAGGATTGGATAATCCACAGCACCAGGATGCGCCCGGTTGGAATGAACGTCGGCTTAAAAGTTGACCCTTATGACATTCATATTATGAAAAAGGTGGCTGGGTGATGAAAAGAACCTGGACTGCTTATCCCTATCTATTTTGGATTATTATTTTTACCATTATCCCGCTATTGCTATTGCTCTTTTTTAGTTTAACGGTCCAAATCAAACCGGAAATTGGTTTTTCATTGACCAATTACCGGTTTTCCTTGGAAAATTTTTATAAATTCGCCGAACCAATCTACCTCAAAGTGTTATTCCGCTCGTTAGTATTGGCGGGAATTAGTACGGTCTTATGTTTAATTCTGGGCTATCCGGCAGCCATGTTCCTGGCGAGCCGCGATCTGAAACACCGTAATACCATGGTTCTCTTAATGGTCCTTCCCATGTGGGTCAATTTCTTGTTGCGGACATACGCCTGGATGACTTTACTCGAAAGAAAGGGCCTAATCAACACCTTGCTTGGGTTGGCGGGGCTCCCTGCGTTAAATTTACTCTATAATGATTTTGCCGTCTTTTTAGGAATGGTTTATAATTTTCTCCCTTTTATGGTGCTACCGATTTATTCGGTATTGAGTAAAATCGATCGCCACCTGATCGAAGCCGCCGAAGATTTGGGCGCGGATCCGGCTTTGGTATTTCGTAAAGTAATCTTTCCGCTTAGCCTTCCCGGGGTAATCTCCGGAATAACCATGGTTTTTATGCCCGCCGTTACCACCTTTGTTATTTCTAGGTTATTGGGCGGCGGCCAATATACCTTAATCGGCAATCTGATTGAACAACAATTTTTGACCGTCGGGGATTGGAACTTTGGCGCCACGATTTCAACGGTAATGATGGCCGTCATCTTAATCAGTATGGGGTTTGCTTCCAAATACGAGACCCAGCAGGAGGGTACCGGCTTATGGTGACTCGGATACTGAAACGGGCTTATATCATATTCATCTATTTTTTTCTCTATGCCCCCATCATTGTGCTGGCTTTTTATTCATTCAACAACTCCCGTACTAGAGGCGCTTGGACCGGGTTTACCTTCAAATGGTACCTGGCGATGTTTCAGGACCGTCAAATCATGACTTCGCTCTATTATTCGCTGTTAATCGGGGCTATTGCCGCTATTATAGCCACGTTCATCGGGACTCTAGCCGCTTTCGGGATCGACAAAATGAAACCCTTGCCCCGGGCTACCGTTATGAACTTGACTTATCTGCCGGTATTAAATCCGGATATTGTGACCGGAATCTCTTTTATGTTATTGTTCATTTTCATCCGGCTAAGGCTTGGTTTCCTTACGCTTTTATTGTCACATATCACTTTTAACATACCATATGTGATCCTATCCGTATTGCCCAGGGTGAAGCAGTTGGATAAGAACATGTATGAGGCGGCCCTTGATCTGGGGGCCACCCCCACACTGGCCTTTCGGAAGGTAATTCTTCCCGAGATCATGCCGGGCGTCATTACCGGCTTATTATTGGCGTTTACGCTGTCTTTAGATGACTTTGTGATCAGTTTCTTTAATACCGGTTCGGGAGTATCGACCCTCTCGATTACTATTTATTCCATGGCGCGGCGGGGCGTAAATCCCAAGATCAACGCCCTTTCCACACTGATGTTCTTTAGTGTGCTCACCTTATTAGTTACCGTCAACATTATGATGTCTCGGCAAAAACACTCAAAAACAAAGGAGGAATTTTGATGGGGAATTTAGGTAAGAAGATGGCCGCTGTTTTATTAATCAGCATCATCATGCTGGCCGGAGGTTGCGGTCCATCCTCAAAATCAGTATTGAATGTCTATAATTGGGGCGATTACATTGATGAGTCGGTATTAAAGGATTTTGAAAAACAACATAAGATCAAGGTGAATTATGACACCTTTACTACCAACGAAGACATGTATATCAAGCTCAAAGCCGGCGGTAGCAGCTATGACATGGTTATTCCCTCAGATTACATGATTAAAAGGATGATCGATGAGGGTATGGTTGAAAAAATTGATTTTAAAAACATTCCGAATTACAAATATATCGGTTCAATCTTTAAAGATCTCGAATATGATCCCCAAAACGAATATTCCGTCCCTTACATGTGGGGTACTGTCGGAATTCTTTATAATAAAAAAATGGTCCCAAGCAAACCGGATAGTTGGAACATTCTTTGGGACAAAAAGTATACCAAACAGATCTTAATGATGGACAGTCAGCGGGACAGTATTGGAATCACCCTTAAGATGCTGGGTTACTCTTTAAACAGCGAAGATTTGGCCGAATTAGAACAGGCTAAAAACCTGTTAATAGAACAAAAACCATTAGTCCTGGCCTATGTGGTCGATGAAGTCAAAGATAAGATGATCGCCGAAGAAGCCGCTTTGGCTGTGGTCTGGTCGGGGGACGCCGTTTATTGCATGCGCGAGAATGAAAATTTGGACTATGTAATTCCCAAAGAAGGTTCGAATCTTTGGTTTGACGCGATGGTGATTCCTAAAGGAGCGCCCCATAAAGAGACAGCCGAAAAGTTCATCAACTTCATGTGCGATACCGACATTGCCTTTCGGAACGCCGACTATATCGGCTATTCCTCTCCCCATACCGAGGCAATCAAGAAGTTGCCTGAGGAGATTACCAGCAATCGTACGGCTTATCCACTGGCGGATGATTTGAAAAGTAGCGAGGTCTTTAGTAAGCTGGGAAGCGTCCTGAAGGAATTCGACCGGATTTGGACCGAAGTGAAAGCGCAGTAATTTAAAGAACCGTGGAATCCCACGGTTCTTTTTTATATAGGTATATGTTTTCTGGGAGGATGATTATCTTTAAGAAGAATATCATAATAGACGAATACATTATCGAAGCCCTTAAATACGGAGCAGCCGGATATTTGTTAAAAACGTCCCTCCGGAGGATTTGATTGCGGCAATCCGCGCAGTATACGAAGGCAATGTATTAATCGCCCCCAAAGTAGCCTGTAAACTGGTACAAACAACTCCGAGGAGAAACCAAGCGTCGATATAACGATTAATTCCCCGATTGGCTTAATCAATTACGCAATCGTGAAAAGAGATTTTAAGCCGACTGATGCCAATAGCCCTCACTCGGATCTGGTTTGGGGACTCCAACCCGAAACCGCCAACGTCCCGGAAGTCCCGGTCCGCTCCTATGAGAAAGAATACATTGTGATTATCTCCTCAAAACGCATATCCCAGTCCAACTTGGGCCGGGTAATAATAACCCATCGTTTGGTTGACGATTCCCAAGCGGTATTGACGATCCGAAAGCAGCGGCGGCCGTTTCATGTCGCAGGGAACCGGAGAAGTATAAATCCGGATCTCCCCTTTGACGACGGTAATCAATTCCTCCCGCCAGTCGCCGAGGCAATCCACAACTAAAACGGGAGTCCCTTCGAATTTAAACATCGGCTCTTTGCCCCAGTCAGAGATCCCTCGGCCGCTGATGATTTCTTTTTGGGGATCGGCGTCCCACCAAATCGGTCTGGGAGAAAGGTCTCCTTTTTCAAGTGAATGAATTAACTTTCCGGTCGCGCTATATAGCCAACGTTTAGGATAATCCCGTTCACCGCAGAAAACCTCCATTCCGGGGTATTCCTCGAGAATATCGGCGCACATTCCCTGCCCATGGAGATGAAAGGTTTTTTCCCGTAATGACCAGAGCTTCTTGCCGGATTCTGCGTCCACGACACAAATCCCATCGGTTTCCTGACGGCTTTCAAAGCCGTAAAATATCTCCAATCCCGGATGTTTGGGGTCAATATCGGCGCAGTAGCAAATATCAGGATGTCCCATACCTAGCGTCCAAAGGCCTTGGCCGTTATCATCAATCACCGCCGCTCCGATCACCAGCTCGTCTTTTCCGTCTTGATCGACATCGGCTGCAATCAATCCATGAGAACCTTGGCCGTAATAATTTTTTCCTTTAGTAGGGTTCTTCTCAAGGGTTTCATGTTTCCACTGCACTTTAAAATCTTGATCCAACGCCCAAGCCTTAATCGCATTGTAGGTGCCACGCTGCATAATTAAAGATGGCTTTTCCCCGTCAAGGTAAGCCACTGCTAAAAAATTCCGGCTATAATAATTATAATCCGGGTATCCCTCCCGGCCGATCCAGTCAGTTTTAGCCACAATCTTTCCGGTTTTTCCGTCGATTTTAACCAGATATTCCGGCCCGGTTTCGACTAACCCCTTTTCATTACGGGGATCGCCTTCACCGGCTTTGCAATACACTTCCGCTTTGCCGTCCCTATCCAGATCATAAACTACCCATGGGGAATACCAGATACCGGCTTCGATCGCCCAACCCATATCGTAAACCCAAAGTAACCTGCCGTCCCGCTTATAGGCTTCCAGTTTATATATAGTTGTGCTTGGTTTCCAATAACCGGGTTTATGATAAGGATCGGTATTGAAATTAGGCTGTTTGATAATGTATTCGAGCTCCCCGTCGCCGTCTAAATCGCCAAGGCCGATCTTTTGGAAATCATAATTTCTCGCTAAGGGAATACTTAGATACGGCTTTAAACTTGTATCAGCGCTCAGCCCTACAGTGGGAAGAAGCAAAATAAAAATGGTTATTAGCAAAAAATGTCTCATGGTTATCCCCGCTTTAACACAGAAATTAAATCAAAGAATAATTTCATAATCGGTTAATTTAAGGGATTTATTAAGATTCATTTTTTTTAGACCGCTAAATATCTTGCTCACCCTGGCGAAATGGCGTAATGCCGCTGCCTCATGCCTCATACCTCATGCTTTTTTTATTTTCTAGGAAACCCGATCCAACTCAAACCAAAATTCCACACCATCCTCATGGTTTATCACTCCATATTGATTATGGTGCTGTTCCATAATAGCTTTAACAATCGAAAGCCCCAAGCCGGTCCCGGCATAGGATCTAGTCCTTGCCTTGTCAGCCTTATAAAAACTTAGCCAAATTTGATCCAAATCTTCCTCGGAAATTTGCTTGCCGTAATTAAAGACTGCTACTTTAACTTTCTCCGCCAAACCAGTGATGGAAATTTTAATGATTTTCCTTTCATCAACGTGATAGATCGCGTTATTTAGGTAATTGAAGAAAACCCGTTCGATGTGGGAATAATCCGCTTCAACAAAAATTGCGTCCGGGCCTTCAAGTTCAATCTGAACGCTCTCTTCTTTAAACCGCAATTTATACTTTTCAAGCGCCAGCTCCACCAGTTCCATTAGATCGAACTCCTCCGGCTCTAATTGGAAGGAACCGAATTCTATTTGCGACAAATCCAGCAGGTCCCGAACCAATTTATTCATACGAATTACTTCATCCATGATTACATTACAGTAAAAGTCTTTATCCGCTTCACTTTCCATTACATTAGCCTTTAACCCCTCAGCATAACCTTGAACCAACGCCAATGGCGTTTTTAATTCATGTGAAACATTTGAAACAAATTCTTTCCGTATCTGATCAATCTTTTGTTTTTCTTTAATGTCTTCAGCCAATTTCAGGTTTGCTTCCCGCAGCTCCCGGATGGATTTTCCCAACTCCTCCGATAGAAAATTAATGCTCTTCCCCAGTTCGCCAAGTTCGTCCTCGGTGTCCGAATTTAAACTCACATTATATTTACAACTAAAATCGAGTTTGGCGATGCGCCGGGCAATCCGGTTCAACTCCAGGATCGGCTCGGTGAATTTCTTGGAGTAAAAATAAGCGCTAATGCTTCCGATGATCAAAACTAACATGCCTGTTAAAAGGGAGAACCGATTGGCAATTGCCGCGCTTTCTTCGATTTCGAAAATCGGTGTTTCCAACCAAAGATAATCCTGGTTATTTAAACGGACCACCAGATATAAAAAAACCGAATTCAAACGATCTTCTTTAATGATTCCGGTTTGGTAGGATCTTTCATTTAAAACTGCCAATTTTGATTTTATGAATAATAGATGCCGGTTAACTTGAGGTTTTCGAGAATTATTAGCCCTAAGCCGTTCCGGTGGGGGTGAAAAATCACGCTGTCTAGATTTTGCCGGAATTTTTGGAAACGAATTATATTTCTCTTCCAGTTCTTGACTGAAAATTAGGATTGCCATCCCCGAATTCCGGGCTATTTTTTCCAAATCCAAACTGATTTGCTCCGGATCGCCATCATAGATTGCGTCGATTTTTTGGTAATTGATGGCTAGCTTATGTTCTTTCCTGGCGATATAAAACTTCTTTAAATAGCCGGTATTTAAGAACCACGAGATCACTACAAAAAAGATTACTAAACTGAATATTCCACTGAATAATTTGGTACGAATCGATTTTTTCATAGTTTTTCAACCTCAAAACGATAGCCGAAGCCCCGTACTGTTTGGAGAAATTTCCCTTTTTCATTAAGTTTCATCCGTAGTTTTTTAATATGGGTATCCACGGTCCGGGCATCGCCAAAATAATCATAATCCCAGACCGAATTGAGAATCTGATCTCTGCTCAAGGCGACCCCTTCATTATCCGCCAAATAAACTAAAAGTTCATATTCTTTGGGGCTTAATTCAATCACTTCACCGTCAACTAAGACCGAATGGCGTTTCTTGTCAATAACCAAGCCATGGTAAGCAATGATGGCTTTATTGAAACTAAAATTATCAGCCCGGCGGAGCAGCGCTTTTACCCTAGCCGTCAAGATACTGGGGCTAAAAGGTTTACTGATGTATTCGTCGGCCCCGATTTCAAACCCGAAGATCTGATCCGATTCCTCACTCTTGGCAGTAAGCATGATAATCGGCACCGCAGAAGTTTTTCGGATATGGTGGCAGACCACCCAGCCGTCATAATACGGCATCATTACATCCAGGATCACCAGATCAATCTTGGTTTCCTTCGCAAACAGTTCCATCGCTTGGGCGCCGTCTCCCGCTTCAACAACTTGAAATCCTTCTTTTTTTAAAAAATCAGCCACTAATTTTCGAAGTCGGGCTTCATCATCCGCAATCAATATTTTCTTCTTTTCCATAATATGCCTCTTAATATTGTATCTTCGATCTTTGATCTTCGATTTTTAATCCCGTTATCCTTTTTGCAAATTTAATCATAAATCAGCGAACAAACATCTTTAAAAACTATATGAAACGACCCTATCCATACATAAGGCCGTTTTATTCAAAAGAAGTTCGGACTGTTAAAAAACTCGCCATCCACCTTATCCCTTTTTCAAGATATTCAATACATCTAAGTTCAGTTTCACCAGTAATTTTTGGGCTTCTTGACGTTTTTTCCTCATCTGATCGTTATCAGGGTCGTTACCGAACCGACCGCCATTAAATTGGTCTTGGGAGCCATTACCCGAAGACACATTTGGCCGAAGAAAATAACCGTACTTTTCCGGCTTGAAATCCAAATTATCGATGAATTGGATTTGCTCCTTGGATAGGATACTATCGATCAGGCGCGACTGCTGCTTGCCAAACTCAGTCAAAACAACCATATCCTTTATTCTCTTTTGCTGTTCTTCCGGACTTAGATTGGAATATTGGCGACTAGGACCATGCAAATTCTTAGGAGCATTATTGCGCGGATCCTCTGATTTTAACTCGGTTAAGATAATTTTTTTATTAATTAATTCTTGATAGAGCGGTAGGATCCGGCGAGCCTGTTCCTTGGTAATCGCCAAATGCTTATCCCGGCTTTTACCCAACTGATAAAGCCCTTCAGTCATCCAGGTAATGTTCTTCCGCATCTCCTGGTTCTCTCGGATTACTTCCTGGAAGGTTTTTTCAGCTCCCCAAACATTCGCGCTCAATGCCAAAACCAAAATAATTGCTAAACCGAGCCATGCTCTTTTCATTTGGATTTTCACTCCTTCATTCATGCCTTAATGCTTCAATCGGGTTCAAACCGGAGGCTTTGTAGGCCGGATACACTCCAAAAAAGAGACCAATCGCAATTGAAAATACAAATGAGAGGATAATCGAGGGTAAAGTGATGGTAGCCGCCCACCCGGAAAAATTCGCCATCAACTTGGCAGCCAAACAGCCTAGTAAAATTCCGATTAACCCTCCACTTAAGCTAAGCATCACTGCCTCGAACAAAAATAAAGACAATATCTCTTCTTTACGGGCGCCAATCGCTTTCCGGATACCGATCTCCCGAATCCGTTCCGTCACCGAAACCAACATAATATTCATAATCCCGATACCGCCCACCAATAGTGAAACTGCGGCGATCCCCGCCAATAAAAAGGTGAAGGTTTGAGATGACTCTTGAACGGCGGCTAAAATTTCCGCCTGATTGCGAAGGTTAAATTTGTCCTCATCTTGATAATGATCCAACAGTGCCGCATAAACCTGCTCATAGGTTTGATCCATCAAGGCTTCGTTTTCAACCTGAATATAAATGGCCTGATAATTTTTGGTCCCAACCAGTTTTTTCTGAACCGTTGTTAACGGGGCTAACACCAAGTCATCGCTGTTAGTGAACCCGCTTTGCCCTTTCTCAGCTAAAACACCGACTATTTCTAAACGCAACCGTCCCGCGCTGATTACCCCCCCGATAGGATTGGCGCCGGGGAAAAGCTCCTCTGCCACATAAGAACCGATCACTGCTACTCTGCGCCTGCCTTTAATTTCATCCGCTGTAAAAAATCGCCCTGAGGCCACTTGATAGTTGCGCACCGCCGGAAAATCGATAGTACAGCCTTGAATGGTGGTATCCATACTATTACCGCCATACGACACGGTTTGGTTCGTCCGGACCTCAGGAACTATGGTTTTAATATGAGATGAACTGCTTTCAATCAGTTCCGCCTCTTTAGAACCCAAAGGAGTGGAGCCCTGCCCGAAACCGCCGCCCCGGCCGCCCCGGCCCCGGGTGACAATCAATAAATTCGAACCCATCGCGGAAATTGAATCGGTAATCCTACTTTTGGCCCCTTCACCGATGGAAACCATAGCAATTACCGCCCCTACCCCGATGATAATCCCGAGCATGGTCAGGAAGGAACGGATCTTATTATTAAGAATATTTCTAAAAGCCATCATCACATTCTCGGAAGCTTTCATGAACAAGCCTCCTCAAATATAGTCTGTTGCAACACCGGTTGATCCGAGACAATTTTACCGTCGAAAAATCTCACGATCCGCCGAGTATATGAAGCGATATCTTCTTCATGGGTCACCAAAACGATGGTAATCCCCTGCCGGTTTAATTCCTGAAAGACGCCCAGGATTTCGGCGCTGGATCGGGAATCAAGGTTTCCGGTGGGTTCATCGGCCAGAATAAACCCGGGACGGCTGACCAAGGCCCTGGCGATGGCCACTCTTTGTTGCTGACCTCCGGAGAGTTCCTTCGGTTTATGGTGCATCCGCTCTCCCAACCCCATCCTTTCTAAAGCTTCGATCGCCCGTTCCCGTCGTTCGTTATTGGGTATGTCGGCATAAACCAACGGTAATTCCACGTTTTGAATTGCAGTTAACTTTGGCAACAAGTTAAAGGATTGAAAGACGAACCCAATCTCCCGGTTTCTTAAAATGGCTTGTTCCCGTTCACCCAATTTACTGACTTCCCTGCCGGAGATATAGTAAGTGCCTGCGGTCGGTTGATCCAAACAGCCCAGAATATTCATTAAGGTCGATTTTCCCGAGCCGGATGGGCCCATAATCGCCACCATTTCTCCTTCGGCAACCGTGAGCGATACATTATCCAATGCCCGGACCTGCGTATCACCCATTTGATATATCTTGCTCAAACCGGTAATGTTAATCATCATTATCTACCTCCTTACATCCGTGGCGGGCCACCCGGTCCCCCCATCATATTCCCTCTTTGTTTAGACTGACTGCCGGAATTGTTACGGGTTGCCGGATCTGCTTTTTGGGTCACCAGTATCTGATCGCCTTCGTCTAAACCGGAGCGGACTTCGATATAAGAACCATTAGCGTCGCCAAGTTCTATTTCGATTAGTTCGGTATTAGCCCCGCTTACTTTTTTAACCATGGTTTTACCGCGGACATTCATGATCGCGCCACTGGGTATCGCCAGGACGTCGGGTTTAGCGGTGATATAAATGGATACATCGGCGGTCATCTGAGGCCGAACGGTTACATTCACTTTTTCCAGCCGGATTCTGACCGGGAAGACAATCACTCCTGAATCTTCGGAACCATACGAACCCACTTCAGTAACTATTCCATAAAGCTCGGTTTGGTTCGCGTCATTCAAAATTACCTTCGCTTTTTGACCCGCTTTTACCTGATCAATATCCGTCTCATCCACGGTCGCCTCAACTTCTAACGAGTCTTCGGCTACCAAGTACAACAGCAAATTGTTGCTGCTGCTATCGCTACTATTACTACCGATAGCGCTCACCGTCTGTCCTGGTTTGACCTCAACCCATGATACTTCTCCGTCGAAAGGGGCCCGGATCATGATAGTGCGGTGGTCGCTCCCGACAAAATTCGCCTCATCCGTAGTCTGGGTCAATAATTCCAGATTGGAACTGGCCTCGTTCAAAGAAACCCGATTCAAATCAACGCTATTTTGCGCGCTTTCCAACTCGTCGATAGTCGCTCCTTGGGCTTGATAAAGCTTTTTTTGACGTTCCAACTCTTTTTGGGCCAACGATAAATTGAGTTTCGCAGTTTGATATTTGTACTCCGCCTCCACCAAGCTCGATTTCAAAGTATCCGAAGTTAACACCATTAACAAATCGCCTTTTTTGACCTTGTCTCCAGCTTGGCAATGGATTTTTTGAACCGTGGCTTTATAGGCCGGATAGATTCCTCCATTTTTCGAAAAAACCACGGTCCCGTCACCTTCAATGGTTTCGCTTAGATCCTTCCGCTCCACCCGGACGGTTTCACTATGTATCCCCGTTGAAGCTTGCTGTTTTTGAAGCTTCTGGTGATACAGATAAAATCCGGTTGCCATAATTATGATTGACGTCAATCCTAAAACAATCAGCTTCTTTGACATTTTTAACCCTCCCGGTTTAAATCGACATTTTTTAATCTTTTACTTACTCGGATAATCATATAATTCGCCTAATTTCAATCTTAATTTTTCAGCGG
>JAEZJK010000110.1 GCA_023415835.1 Bacillota bacterium | reverse complement strand
GGCCATTGTCCGGTGGTCTTGCCGGTCAAAGCGTCCACCCGTTCCAGCACAAATTGATGGTAGTTAAAAGGATGAATCGGGTCTAAATTATTGACGAACCAAATTTCATCCACTCCGTCTTGATCCAGGTCAAAAGCGAAGAAAGTGCTGAAAGCGGTTCCGGGACAGACTCCCGGGCCTAAGTCCCGTTTCCAAAGGATCTCGCCTTTTTCGGTGTAAACTATCATTTTAAAAGTATCCGTCGGATAACAAAACATTTCATAGCTGGCGTCAATATCGTAATTGGCGCTATATACGCTGAGGAACGCCTTGGCTTCATTCGCGCCTAGGCTGAGCGGGACCGTCCGAAAGTTCTGGAGTTTTTGACCGATATTCATTTCAAGATAAGGCCTAATCTCAACCGGTTTTTTGGCTTTAGAATTAATTGTCATGGTTCTTTCCCCTTTATTTATCCTTTTAAACCGCTGGTGGCGATGCCTTCAATAAAGTAGCGTTGCGAGAAGAAGAAGATTACAATCAACGGGATAATCGATATCAGGGACATGGCCATAACTTGGTCCCAAGATACTGCCGAAGCGGAATCGAGTGAGATCCGCAACCCCAGTGAGAGAGGATACTTTTTGACGCTGTTAATATAGATCAATGAATTGAAGAAATCGTTCCAGGTCCACATAAATTGAAACAATCCCGCCGAAAACAACGCCGGTTTCATTAACGGCATCAAAATCCGGAAGAAGATCCCTGTCGAACCGCACCCGTCGATGCTGGCGGCTTCATCCAAATCCCTGGGAATACCCCGTAAAAATTGAACCAGCATAAAAATGAAAAACGGGTAACAGGCAAATAAGGCCGGAATGGTAAATGGATTATAGGTATCAAGCCAACCGATCTTATTGAACAACAGGTAGCGGGGGATAATGATTACAGCATTCGGCAACATCAGGGTGGATATCATCAGCGCGAATAAAAAATTCTTTAACGGAAAGTCGAACCTGGCAAACCCATAGGCCACGATGGAACAGGATAATACCGTGAAAACTACTGTCGGAATTACCATCCATAAAGTGTTGATAAAAAAAGTGGCGAAAGTATACTGGCCGATCCCATTCCAGCCCTTGATGTACCCCTCTAGGGAGTATGAAGAAGGCAGCAGGTTGGCAGCGCCGAAGATTTCCGAATTTGGTTTGAAGGTGGCAAAAAACATCCAGACCAGCGGGTAAATCATAATCAACCCAATTATCAATAGTAACCCAAAAGTAATATTTTGTGAGATTTTTTTGTCCTTCGCTTTATACATTAGAATTGCCTCCATCTTCGTAATAGACCCATTTAGATGAAGATTTGAATGTGAAAAATGTCAATACTAAAATTATTAAGAATAATACCCATGATATGGCGCAGGCGTATCCCATTTTAAAATTGGTGAAAGCTTCAATATATAACTTTAAACCAATCAAGTAGGTTGATTTCATCGGTCCGCCGTTGGTTACCACGAAGGCTGATGTAAAGTTTTGCAGCGCATTGATGGATTGCATAATTAAGTTAAAGAATAAAATAGGCGTGATCATCGGAAAGGTAATCGTAAAAAAGGTCCGTATTTTTGACGAACCATCCACTTTCGCGGCTTCATAAAGTTCAACCGGGATCTGTTTTAACGCCGCTAAAAACAGCACCATTGACGAACCAAACTGCCATACCTGAAGCATACTGATGGTGAATAAGGCAAACCTCGGATCGCCAAGCCAATTGATAGAACCGATCCCGAAGAAGTTCAGAATCTGATTGATGGTCCCTTCTTTCATGAACATTATTTTCCATAAAGCGGAGATAGCTACGCTACCGCCTAAGATCGAAGGGAGATAATAGAGGGTCCTGAAAAAATTAATCCCCCTGATTTTCATATTCAGCAATAAAGCCACTATTAAAGAAAAAATCAGCTTACTGGGGACGGAAATCAAAGCATATAACGCGGATACCTTGATCGACTTTAAAAAATCCGGATCGATCGTAAATAATTCAACATAATTATCGAACCCGATAAACCTGGTAGTGCCCAAAACATTGTAGTTGGTGAACGAATAGACAAAGGACGCAATAAAGGGATACAGCTGAAACGCTAGAAATCCGATCAGCCATGGTGAAATATATACCAAGCCTTTATATCTGGCCATTTTTTTGCCGGTTAACATTTTAGTTTTTGGAGTTATTGCGATATTAGCCATAACCTACCTCACAGTCATTGTATTTCGTGAAATCGGATAATCTAAGGGCCCTGTCATAGAGAATTGTCAATCTTTCCACAAGATTCAACAAGTGTTTGGATCGAACATTTATCCGAAGACAGAGCCTGGTGAACAATACTCTTAAAACTTGATACTATTTACTTCTGTTATTCTTAAGGGATTTTAATTGATTATTTAAAAGTTTGATGGCCTCATCGCCGACTTTATCTGCCGACACGCCATAACCGATCTTTTCGATGGCATCGGTAATGATTTTTTCAATCTCCACATTGGTCGATGGGCCGTTATCGGCCATGCCCGGATGTTTAAGGCCATAATTAACCCCTTCAACAACCAGTTTGTTGAGGAGGCCTGCTTCGCTACAGGCGTTTCTTACTTTAGCAACCGGCGGTATCGAACGAACGTCCCTGAGAATTTTCCCGGCTTCAATATCATTAAAGAAGAAGTCAACAAACTTGACTGATTCATCAATATACTTGCTCTTTTTCGACACGGCGATTAACTGGGAAGGCTGCACGATCATACCCGTATCCTTACTCTTAGGATCCATCGGCATAATGAAGGCTCCCATAGTCCCCTTAGTGTCCCTGCTTGCGCCTTCGAATTGTGAAGTCCACATAAATTCGGCAACTAGATCGCCATTAATCCATTTGGGATTGGTGCTAGTAACATCCAAGAATACATTGGCCTCTGCCGCGGGTTGTAAGATCTTTCCTTGGTAAAGTTTGGCGATGTAGTTGAGGGCTTCTACCAACTGATCTCTGGTAAAGCCGAGAGTATAATCATCCTTGATAAATTGTTTACCGGTTTTCTGTTTGATATATGGCCTTAAGACAAAAGTGCCTAAGGTACGGCTGTCGGAGTTGAGGAAATATTTGTTGCTGTTCTTTTGGTTTACGGTTTTTCCGATGTTGTACAAATCGTCCCAAGTCCATTTGAGGTTAAGGCCGGTAGGAATATTGAATTCTTTAGCGACTGTCTCGTTGATCATGGTAGCCCTGGCGTTGACTCCGGTGGGCAAACCGATGAGTTTACCATTATAAACCCCATAACTCTTTAAAAAGTCCTGATCAAAACCGGACAGATCGATTAGCTTTTTTTTGCTTTTGTAATCCACAAAGAAATCGCCATTGGCCGTCATATCCACCATCCAAGGCGGGTTTAACTGGACAACGTCGGCGATAGTCCCGCTGGCAAGCTGGGTGGCAATTTTGGCTTGGTCGGACTTGCCGCGATATTCAGCCTCGATTTTAACATTAGGGTTCTTTTTCATGTACAGATTAATAACATCAATGGTGGCCTGATGACGCAGTTCATTTCCCCACCAAGAAAACCGGATTTGCGCGGTTTTTTCGGGAGCCCCGGTACAGATCGATACCAAGGTGACTGCTAGGGTACATACCAGCAAAATCAGAATCAACCTTCTTTTAAACATTCTTTCTCCTCCTTATTTTAAACTTTGCCCCAAGAACCGAAATGCGGAACTCATCGGTCCCTTATAAGATATTAAAGCAAAAAGCATGCCAACTTATAAAACGGGAACAGAAGCGCAATTTCAACCGGTTGATTAATGTTTCACAATTTAACGAATGTTTCATTTATAACATTTGTTGAATCATAATAAACAATTGTTTCGAAGGTTCCGGTTTGGATCGGGTAAATTTGAAGACGTACCGGAGTTGGCCGTCAAAGGGTTAAAAGATTTTTAGGATTGAAAATCAATGATTTTATCAGGGTCATTAGGCTTTGGATCCATTAAGCCATACTCCATATTTTCAGATCTTCCTTGATTTAAAAATTGGAAACTTAGGCGGTTTCATAAATACATTTAGTAAGATTTTGATACAATATATGATGTTCAGCCCAGATTGGCCTATCAATATATTGTATCGAAATGATAAATCTAGGATTTATGAAACTCGCTCATCTAAAAAAACAAAAAGTTGGCATGTTTTTTGCCTATATTTATGACTGTGATATTAACTATGGAGATTATTGGGTTTGGCAGGATTGGGCGATCCGTTGCCGAAATAGCTCAATCATCAGGTAGTGCCTATAAAAATATAAAGCCGGCGGTATGGTGAGGTTCCTTAAAGAATCAGAATTGAATGAACAATGCCTATGGCCGGGATCATCAGCTTATTTTGCCTGATATTTGAGGATAATTAGGGAATGTTCGGTTTTAATACTGGAAATCCGGGATATTTAGCCGATTATATAAATATCTAAAGCGATAACTGGAATGTAATAACATATCTTTCAACCGGGCGAACGGTTTATTTATTTTTGAATTTACCGAGGCGATCAAAATGAAACAGGATGAAATCATAGTAATTTATGGGGATAGACCGCGGGACATGGTAAAAACTCTCCTCGACCAAGCCCGTCCTGAACAAGGATTGGACAAACAAGCCCTGATAGGCATTAAGCCCAATCTGGTCGTGGCTAAGCCCCATACCTCCGGAGCGACTACCTCGCCGGAATTAGTGGCGGGTGTGATCGAACACTTTCAGTCGAAAGGATATAACCGGATGGTGATCTTGGAAGGTTCCTGGGTGGGAGACCGCACCTCAGAGGCATTTCGAATCTGCGGATACCAAGAGCTTGCCCAAAGGTACGGCGTCCAATTGGCCGATCTCCAAAAAGACAGCTTTAGGGAGTATGATGCCGGAGGTTTCCGCCTTAATGTCTGCGATCAAGCGATGGAAGTTGACTATCTTATTAATATGCCGGTATTGAAGGGACATTGCCAGACCGGTATCACCTGCGCGTTGAAGAACCTGAAAGGTTGCATCCCCGACTCGGAAAAACGGAAATTTCACACGATGGGATTACATCAGCCGATCGCCTATTTAAATAAGCTTCTCAAACAACATCTGATTATTGTCGATGGCATGATGGGAGACTTGGATTTCGAAGAAGGCGGTAATCCGGTGCAGATGAATCGGGTAATCTCAGGTGTTGATCCGGTGCTGATCGATAGCTATGCGGCTCAACTGTTAGGGTTTGATCCCGGGGAGATACCCTATATCGGCCTGGCTCAACAACTTGGTGTAGGCCGGCTCCAACGCCATTTTGACACTGTAATCGAACTCAACCGGGATCAATATTGCAAGCCTTTACCCAGGACCAGGAAAGTGCAAGAACTGACACGGTATATCGATGATCGGGATGCTTGTTCGGCATGTTACGGAAGTTTGGTCCATGCCCTGGGACGGTTGAAGGAAAGGGGACGGCTCAATGAGTTAAGGGAGAAGATATGTATCGGTCAGGGGTACCGCAATCAAGTGGTTCCTGGAATAGGCGTCGGCTCCTGTACCCGTAATTGTACTCTTCATCTTGACGGGTGCCCGCCGAAGGCCAAGGATATTATCGACTTTTTAGGTTGAAAGGGGAAAAGCCGCTTTGTCAAAGATTGTCTTTATCGCTCCCGGTGAGGAAATGGCCAAGCTCGCATATGAAATTGTGCCTGATATTAGTGAAACAATCGATATCCGGACCGGGTTTATGGACTTTGGGGTCGAAATGGCCCGTTCTTTAAATAAAGAGGCAGTTGATGTTATTATTTCCCGGGGCGGCACAGCTGCTTTGATTAAAAATGCTGACATTGGGATCCCGGTTGTTGAAGTAACCATTACCGGCAAGGAGCTGGTCGACGCAATCAACCGGGCGGCTGAAATTTCCGGGAAAGCGGCTCCGGTGATTGGGTATATCGGTTTTGAGAATATGGTGCGGAACATCCGGATGTTTTCAGGGATTCTAAAAGTTGATCTCCGGATCTATCTGGTGCGATCCGCCAAAGATATTGAGAATAAGGTTATTCAGGCCAAAGCGGATGGAATTGATGTAGTGATTGGCGGAGTTCTGACTGGCAAATATGCGGACCGGAACGGTTTGCCTTCAGTCACCCTTGGGGCTAGCAAGGATTCGTTGCTGGCGGCGTTTCGGATAGCTGAAGAAATTAAATATGCCAGGACATTGGAGCAGAAAAAGGCGGAAGAGTTAAAAACTATTCTGGACTCTGCCTTTGAAGTGATTATCGGTACGGATGATCAAGGTATCATCACGGTTTTTAATGCTGCAGCGGAGCTGTTTTTAAATGTAAGCGCCGCCAAGGCTATCGGCTCGAAGCTTCAAACAATCGTAAACATTCTGGACGAACAGGACTTGAATTCCGTATTTGTTGAAGGTAAACAGGTGCTGGCCAAGATAGTCAAGACCAATCAGGCTTCGGTGGTATTGAATTTTTCGCCGATCATCGTAGGCGGGAAAGTGATGGCTTCGATTTTATCCTTTCAAGAAATCGACCGGATCCAGAATGTAGAGGCCAAGATCAGGGAGGAGCTCTATCATAAAGGAAATATTGCCGAGTATTCTTTTGGTGATATTAAAGGAAAATCTGCCGCTCTCAAAGAGACTAAACGGATTGGGGAAAGTTTTGCCAAACTTGATTCGATTGTTTTGGTACTAGGTGAGACGGGGACTGGCAAGGAACTGTTTGCCCAGAGTATTCATAATGCCAGTTTACGGAGTCAGGGACCGTTTGTAGCGGTTAACTGCGGCGCTATACCGTCGAACTTGATCGAAAGCGAATTGTTCGGTTATTCCGAAGGGGCGTTTACCGGGGCTAAAAAGGGTGGTAAACGTGGTTTATTTGAAATTGCGCATCGCGGGACGATTTTTTTGGATGAAATATCGGAGATGGATATTTACGGACAGGTTATCTTGCTCCGGGTAATCCAGGAAAAGCAGATCCGCCGGATCGGCGATGATCGGGTCATTCCGGTCGATGTAAGGATTATTGCCGCCACCAATAAAAACCTTATTAAACTGGTGGAAGAGAAGAAATTCCGGGAGGATCTCTATTACCGGTTAAATGTGTTGACCTTGAATATCCCCCCATTGCGGGCCCGCCAGAGTGATATCGAATATTTAATGCAATATTTTATCGGGGAGTATAATAAGAAATTTTATAAATATGTGACCTTGACCGAGGCAGCCATCGCCCAGGTGAAGGAGTATCCTTGGTATGGCAATGTCCGGCACTTGAAAAGTTTCTGTGAACGGCTGGTGGCCTTGGCTAACCAAAATGAACTCGATGTTGAATTAGTCAAACGCCAGCTTGAAAATGAACTGCTCCCGATCCGTCACTCGAATGAAGCTAATTCGTCCCCGCCAACCGGAGGCGGGGCAATCGCGGCAATTTCAGATCCAAATCAGGCTAGCAGCGGAGTTGACTATCCGGCCAAAATCGTCGAGTTACTACGCCGCTATGACGGAAACAAAAGCAAAGTTGCGGAAGATTTAGGAATCAGCCGGACGACCTTGTGGCGGAAGATCAAACAATACCGTATTAGATCCGGTTACTCCAAAGGAGAGTAATAATAAGGTAGCAGTTGGTAGGGGTGATTGTAGGACAGGCCGGTGTTTCCTATGATAACATGGGGTTGCCGATTAAAAAGCATCTTATTAACAAGAAAACGGCTCACACATTACAGCGGCCGTTTTGCTTTTGTTTGAAGTTAAAATTTTTAATCCAAACTACTTTAAATTGGCCTGGACTAAAGCGCTATCGACCAGGCTGCGGTTGACCATTTTTGAAGCGATTCGGGTACCGGTGGGCTGGTAATTTCCTTGAGCGATATTATCCTTAAGCTCGGCTACTCTTTCCATGCGGATCTCAGGGGCGTCCGAAAGAGACACTTTGATGATGTTCATCTCTTGGGCATGGGAGGAGAGTTTGGGAAGCTTATCTTTGGCAGGGGCTTTTGAGGCGCGCCTATTTTCGGATTTCAAATCGTGCTGTATTTTTAAGACATTACGGACTTGTTCTTCGGAAACAATCATCGGAAATACCTTCTTATTACTTAATTTCAATGGAGGTTTTTAATCGGGATTTACCGGATTGCGCAGATTGCGCGCTATTTGAAGTAATAATATTGTACTGAGATTCTTTTGGTTTCGACATTAAAACAATTACTTGCCGAATTGGACTAATATCGAAGTTTTGAGGTGTGTATCTTTAATTATAACAATTATTCGGAATAAGTAAATAATGCTCCGGCCCTATTTTCCAGGTGGTGCCGTTTGTTATCACCTCGATACTGGATAGGATTTGCAGATGAGATAAGTTAAGAATTGAATATCTTAATTACTTGATCATGTCCGGCTTTAGGGAGAAGATCTAGATTAGCAATTGCTTATATATATGAGCGAGTTTCATAATTACAAAAATTTATCTTCGCATGCAATATATAGTGTAGGTTTTATTTTAGTCTATCAATATATTGTATGCGAAGCCGGAAAAAAGGAATTATGAAACCGCCTAATATCATTATCGACAACAAAACTGATTTTAATACCTAAAAAAATTTTTTCTTTTAATCCAAATTTTGAGGCGCTTAAAACTAGTAGCTATATTAATGATCAGCAGCTAAATGTCATAACCGGAATTATTAAAACTGGTTATTAAGACCTTAACCCCTACTATATTTCGCGATTATCTGGTCGAGATAGCTCCAGATCATGGAGCAAGGAATAGTTCCGTCCGAGTCGGTTACGGTCAGATCCAAGGTTAAAGTACTCGGATCCCAGTTGGCCGATATTTTGACCCCGAAGTTACCAGTATCGACAGTCCAGGGATTATTTCCAGTTATAGTTGCGTTATATTTTCTCAAGGCTCCAAGGGCCATATTTATTTTTTCCTGGCTAATGTTACGATAGGAATGAGTCCCGCACCCTCCCATTTGATTCAACTCCTTACAAACAATTTGATTTACCATAATAATATATTAGGTATCATCAAAAACTGCGATTAGGAAGAAAGAAACTATTTTAACAGGTTTATGGGAGGGAAAATATTAATCTCCCGCCAAGCCACGGACTCCGAGTTGATTGTAGGGTGGTAAGCGCTAATGAAAGGCGTTTGCTCAATGCCCTAATATATTATTTTCGCTGCGTCTTAGCGTCTCTGTGGGGGAGATAAGGCTGCAAAGCAAGGGGAAAGGGAAGCCAGGCGGGAGAAAGAGTATCTAGCGCCTGGCTAGAATGATCTTAGGCTATATAATTATGGCGTTACCAACTTATCGAGCGGAGAAAGATCCAAGTCCAAATTGGTGTCAAGCGCGGCTGCTATCCCATCCAGCCAAGCACGGCGCGCTTCCTTGCCTTCCGGGATCTCCAAACTACGGTATACCGCCGGATAGTCAGGATAACCTCCGACCTTGTCCTGACTATCAATCAAAGTACCGGTCCCATTGATTACGTCTTTAATAATCCGGGAATCGATCGGGTCCCGCTCTTTAGCCCTGGCCCCTACCGTCCTTAAAACATTGTACAAGGATTGACTGGCCGGCTTGGCCATGAGTCCGGCAGGCCATAGCGGAGGTTGATCCAATCTGGTTATTACATTGGTGTTTACTTCCCGTACTTGTTTTGAAGTACGGGTAAGCAGCAGGTTATCGGAGAGATAAGCTTTAGCCCCATCCGAACTGGTAAGGAAGTAATCTTGGGTGCTGGAATTCCCCCTGATACAGACATTTCCGACCACCGCAATTTCAGCCGGGGTTAATTTCTTATCGTTACCCATGGTTCCACCATTGACGCACGAATTGCTGTAATTGTAGATGACACTGTTTACTAAAATGCCTTTGCTGCCCCCTTTGAACCGGGGGTTACGATCTTTGTTGTGGGCATAAAGGCAACCGATGATTGAGACATTGTAAACCGAGTCATGGATCAGGGTACCCTTGGAGTGTTCCCCTTTAGAATGAGAGCTGTTGGAGAGGCCTTGGGCGATTAGGCATTTGTACAAGGTTACATCGTGAGATGTGAAGTTGGGGTTACCATCAGGCAACAGATCCCGGGGACCCGAGACTGAGAGGTTTTCATCCACCCCCCAAGTAGCCGAGACATGGTCGAAAACCACGTTATATACCGGTTGTTTGACCGTGCCGGAGGTAGTAATTCCATCCGGTTCCCAACCGCTTCCCTTCGGTTGGCCAGCGTCACCAGGCCTGATTGCCAGGTGCTGAATGACCACATTATAGGTTTGGATGCTAATACCACCTTGGATAATAGTGATTCCCGGAGAAGGAGCTGTCTGACCGGCAATGGTAATATTGGGGTTTTTGATTGATAAACTACTCCGTTCCAAATTGATTACACCGCCGACTTCAAAGATAACCAATCTGGGACCGGAAGCCTCCAGCGCGGCCTTGAGCGATCCGGCGCCAGTCTTGTTTAGATTGGTCACTTTGATAACCCGGCCGTCAAGCCCGCCTTCGGCTTGGGTTCCGAAACCGCCCGATAAGTAATATGGCTGATCCCCGCCGTTCTCCTCAGGTGTAGTAATAGCCGACCAAGTCTTTTTACCCGCGCCGGAACAACTAATAAGGGTAGTCAGAAGTAATAAGAAAAATATTTTTCGATTCATATCGATCACTCCCCAATAAAGCTTTCGCCGAGTTGATGTCAGATCCTTTCCGTCAAAACCGAGTTTAGAAATTAAACCGAAAAATGTTATAATTGTAACAATCACTTTTGTTCATTCAAAGATTTCTTTAAACATGATCACCCGGTTTAAACAGCTATTTGGCAAGACGAAAAGCGGGAAGGATGATTGATGATGTTGGCTGATTTAATCAAATCAGGGTTTGGTATGGCTGAGGATTATAACTGCGCGGAAACGATTTTGGCCGGGGCAAACCAAGTTTATCATCTTGGTTTGGATAAAGAAACATTGAAGTTGGCAGCAGGTTTCGGCGGCGGAATGGCTATTGAGGGGGACTGCGGGGCGATAACCGCGGCGATCATGGTCCTCGGCCGGTTATACGTGAAGGAACGGGCCCATGAAAGCAGTAAAATTAAAGAAATGACCAAAGAGCTTATTGATAAGTATCGCCGGGAAATGGGCGAGACCGACTGCGCCCCTTTAAAGGCCAAATACCGTAATGAGGAAACCAAGTGCAGGTTGGTGATTTTGAAAGCAGCCGAGATTTTAGACGAGATCGTAGCCAGGGAGGATCTAAAGGCGGTTGGGATTAGCCCAGAACCTTAAAGCCGGTTCCTCTTACCAAAGCTATAAGTTGGATATTATTGGGTTGGATTAAATCTCAACTCGCATAATAACCTAGATTTCTTCGGTTTTTATCTTTAATTAACCCATACTCGATTGAAAACTAATAAATAAAACGATACTCCTTTAACAATCTTGTAAAATTAGTTCGATCTTCTTGTAATATCGGCGCGATGATTCTAAAATAAAAAAGAAAAACTATAAAGTAAGGTTAATAGAAGACAATGAACTATCATCGAAAGCGTTTTGTCCTAAAAAAACCAACTCGGTTAATCCTAATGGTTTTATTCCTGGTTTCCCTCTGTCTAACCCCAGCCCTTGTTACCTTATTAGCGGTGGAAGAGACGGATTATACCGTTTTAGATTCATACATTACAACTGAGATGAGGCAACATCGGGTCCCCGGTTTAGCGATGGTGATCTTCAAGGATCAAAAAACACTCTATTCCCGGGCATACGGAGTAAAAAATAGCCGGACTGACGAACCGGTGGAAGAAACAACGGTGTTTCAGGGCGCTTCCCTAAGTAAAACTTTAACGGCTTATGCGGCATTGATCCTGGTTGAGAGAGGCGTGTTTTCCTTGGACGAGCCGCTAAATAAGTATCTGAAACGGCCGTATTTACCTAACCAAAAATATGCCGATCAGATCACCCTCCGGATGGTGCTCAACCACACATCCGGCCTATCCAATGAATCGGACGGTAAGGACAGGCGCGTTTATTTCAGGCCCGGATCGCTTTATTCATATTCGGGGGCCGGGTTTAGGTATCTGCAACAAGTGATCGAGGATGTAACAGAGATGCCTTTTGCGGAATTTATGGATCGGGAAATTATTCAACCATTGGGGATGAAATCAAGTTCGTTTGTTTTTAAAGATGAATTGGAGCCGTTAATGGCGTACGGCCATGAAGCGGGAAACCCCTTTCCCTTCTCCAAATTGAAGGCCAATGCCGCTTATAGTTTACTGACCAACCCGGTTGATATGGCCAAATTTAATCAGGAAATCTGTCGCCCGACACTGCTTAAACCGGAAACCGTAGCCCTGATGTTGACCCCGATGGTTAAACGGGAAAAGAATATTTACTGGGGATTAGGGATCGGTATTTTGAAAGCTCCAAACGAGGATTTCTTTTGGCATTGGGGAAATAATTACTATTATTGCAGTATGATGATTACCGGTAAGGACAGTAAAAACGGAGTGGTAATCATGACCAACGGTAATACCGGAATGTGGTTGGCCGGAAGGTTGGCTGTTAAAATTGTGAATGAATATTTCCTCGAACCGGAAAATAACCTTAGCGAAGATACTTTTGATTTTACTGTTTAGATATTGTAAAGGCAAGGGGTAATTGGGAATGACAGCCTACTCACTCGCGATTCTTGCCTACAAAAAAGGAGCCTAATATGGAGATTAAATCCGCCTCGTATGAACTGACGGCATTTAAGCCGGAACAATATCCCAATCATAATTTACCGGAGATCGCCTTGGTGGGCCGATCCAATGTGGGTAAGTCTTCGCTCATCAACGTCTTGGTAAATCGTAAAAATCTGGCTAGGGAATCGGCGACCCCCGGTAAGACCAGGGGTCTTAACTTTTATCAGATCGACCATCGTTTGTATTTTGTCGATTTGCCGGGATACGGGTATGCCAAGGTGTCCAAAGCTGAAAAAGAGTTTTGGGGCAGAATGATCGAGACTTATCTGCATACCCGGAATCAATTAGAACTGATTATCATGTTGGTTGATATCCGGCATACCCCGTCCGCCGACGATCAAACCATGTATCAATGGCTGACAGATCAGCATAAACCGAACGTGGTGGTGGCCACCAAGTTGGATAAAATATCCCGCAACCAAGCGCATCAACGGTTGCAAGATATCCGGAAAACCCTTGAGTTGAATGAGGGAGTTCCGTTGATTCCTTTCTCGGCCGAGACCAAACAGGGACGGAATGAGATCTGGGAACGGATTAGCGAGAACCTTTAATGCCAATGAGACACAAAGGCACAGAGAATGTTTCTTTGAGTCTTTGTGTCTCTGAGTCTCTCTGGCTGAATAATTACTTTTTAGGATTGGAGAATCATCTATGGGTAAGAGTTTAGTGCTGGCCGAAAAGCCGTCGGTCGGCAGGGAAATTGCCAAGGTTTTACAATGCAATCAAAATGGTAACGGCTGTTTTATCGGATCGAAATATATTGTTACCTGGGCTTTGGGGCATTTGGTGACTTTGGCCGATCCTGAAAAATACGATGAGAAGTATAAAACCTGGAAACTGGAAGACCTGCCGATGTTGCCAGCTAAGATGGAACTGGTGATAATCCGGGAAACCGCCAAACAGTTCGGGGCCATAAAAAACTTGATGAAACTGCCGGAGCTTGAGGAGTTGATCATTGCCACCGACGCCGGACGGGAAGGCGAATTGGTGGCGCGTTGGATTATCAAGAAGGTTGGTTGGCATAAACCCATCAAAAGGCTCTGGATTTCGTCCCAAACCGAACGGGCCATTAAGGAAGGGTTCGCCAATTTAAAACCGGGAAAAGAATACGAACGGTTATATGCCGCCGCCGAATGCCGGGCCGAAGCCGACTGGTTGGTGGGGCTAAATGTCACCCGGGCGCTTACCTGTAAATATAACGCTCAACTTTCCGCCGGACGGGTCCAGTCTCCTACCTTAGCGCTGGTGGTGGCGCGAGAAGAAGAGATCAAACGATTTATTCCTAAAGATTACTGGATCGTTAACCTGACGGTTAACGGGTTTACATTACTATGGCAGGACCGAGCGAGCGGCCAAACCAGGATCTTCGACCGCCAACGGGTCGATCAGATCCTTGGTAAAATCAACAACGGAGCAACTGGAACAATTAGCGAAGTTAAAAAGGAAGCCAAAAAAGAACTACCGCCCCTCGCCTATGATCTGACCGAACTGCAACGGGACGCTAACCGGAGATATGGTTTTTCCGCCAAAACAACCTCTGCCATTATGCAACAGCTTTACGAGAATCACAAGCTGGTTACCTATCCTCGGACCGATTCCCGCTATCTTAGCGAAGATATCGTCCCGACCTTACCGGAACGGTTGAAAAGCATTTCCATAGGACCTTACTCTGAAATAGCGCGTCTGATTTTAAAATCGAAAATCAATCCTGGCAAGAGGCTGGTCGATAACTCCAAAGTCACCGATCATCACGCTATTATTCCGACGGAGGAACCGGTATATCTTTCCAAATTAAGCAGTGATGAACTTAAAGTTTATGATCTAATCGTTAAACGTTTCCTGGCCGTATTGTCGGCGCCCTTCGAATATGAACAAACCACGGTCAAAATGGAAGCTGGCGGGGAAACCTTCTTCGCTAAAGGAAAAATCATAAAAAATAAAGGATGGCGGGGAGTTTATGATGGCCTGGGCAGTATGGATGATGAAAGGGACGACCAGGATCAGGACCAATCCCTTCCTGAAGTAAAACAGGGGGATCTTTTAAAGATCTTGGCCGTAAAACCGGTCGCCGCTAAAACAAAGCCTCCCGCCAGATATACCGAAGCCACACTCCTTTCAGCAATGGAACATCCCGGAAAAACCATCGCCGATGATGAGCTTAGAGAAGTGCTTGAGAATACCAGCGGGCTCGGGACGCCGGCCACCCGGGCGGAGATTATCGAAAAATTATTCAATTCATTCTATCTCGAACGAAATGGGAAAGAAATCCATCCGACATCCAAAGGGATCCAGTTAATCGGTTTGGTGCCGCCGGAGTTGAAATCAGCGGAACTGACCGCCAAGTGGGAACAGCAACTGACCGAGATCAGCAAAGGCCAGACCGGTAGCAGCAATTTTCTTACCAATATTCGAGGTTATGCCGCTCAACTAGTTAAAACAGTAACCGGCGGCAGTCAAACATTCAAGCACGATAACCTGACCCGTACCAAATGTCCGAATTGTGGGAAATTTTTATTGCAAGTCAAAGGCAAGCGGGGCGAGATGTATGTCTGCCAAGACCGGGAATGCGGCTATCGCCAGGGTATTTCTCAAACTACAAACGCCCGCTGCCCGCAGTGCCACAAGCGAATGGAACTCCGGGGCGAGGGTGAGGGCAAGTTATTCTTTTGCGCTTGCGGTTATCGGGAGAAACTCTCCGCCTTTACCAAACGCCGGGATGGGGAAGGAGATAAAGCAAACAAACGTGAAGTGCAACAGTTTATCCGGGAACAAAAAGGAAATGAACCGTTGAATACGGCATTGGCGGATGCGTTGGCGAAGTTGAAGCAAGATAAGGCATAAGGCAATGGGCAATAGGCAAGATATGAGGCGTGAGGTAAGAGGCAGGATATATAACCGTTACGCGTTAAACGTACCGCGTTACGCATTGCTGGTTATCATGTTAGTATAAATAGGTTTCGCGTTATAAGTGGATAGTTGGTCAGGTAATTCTAAAGACTTTTATATGTATTAGGTTGAAAGTATTGTTGGTTAAATTAGAGGTTTGGAGTTAAGGTTAATCGAAAAGACATACTAAACTAGTGTCGTCTTCCGCATTATGTTCAAACGTAATTTAAGTGTTTTCCCGCGTAACGTTGAACGCATAACGCGTAACGAATCACTGAGTACGAGCACGATTGTTATATTAAATATTAACTATCTTACGAGGTAACATGAGTATCTTAACAGTTGAAAATGTCAGTCATGGTTTTGGGGCCCGCAAAATTCTGGAAAACGCTTCATTCCGGCTGCTCAAAGGGGAGCATGTGGGATTGGTCGGGGCCAATGGGGAAGGTAAATCCACCTTCCTAAATATCATTACCGGCAAGCTAATGCCCGACGAGGGAAAAATCGAGTGGTGCAACTGGATTACCACCGGCTATCTCGATCAACATACCGCCTTGGCCAAAGGCAAGACCATTCGGGAAGTATTAAGGGAAGCGTTTCAATATATGTTCGATCTGGAAGAAGAAATGCAACAGATCTATGAGAAGATGGCGGTAGCTTCCGAGAAAGAACTTGAGGCGCTGATGGAGGATGTAGGTGAAATCCAAAGCACTCTGGAGCATAACGGCTTTTATTACCTGGACGCCAAGATTGAAGAAGTAGCCAATGGTTTGGGATTGGGCGAAATTGGCCTCGACCGGGAGGTAACCGATCTTAGCGGCGGACAACGGTCCAAGGTACTATTGACTAAGCTGTTGCTGGAAAACCCAATGATCCTGATTATGGACGAGCCCACCAACTTTCTCGACGTCGAACATATCGCCTGGTTGAAGAATTACCTGAAGAATTATGAAAATAGTTTTATCTTAGTCTCCCATGATACTCCGTTCTTAAATGATGTCATTAACGTAATCTATCATGTTGAAAACGCCGTATTGACAAGGTATGCGGGTAATTATGAGGATTTTCAGCAAATGTATGAACTAAAGAAAGTACAGAACCAGAAGGCTTATGAAAAGCAACAAAAGGAGATCGAACGGCTCGAAGATTTCGTAGCCCGTAACAAAGCCAGGGCCGCTACTGCCAACTTGGCTAAGAGTAGGCAAAAGAAACTGGATAAAATGGATTTGATCGAAAAAGACCGGGTGAGGTTGAAACCCACCTTCAAATTCAGGGAAGCCCGGGCTACCGGTAAATATGTTTTTCAAGCCGTGGATCTGGTCATCGGTTATCAGGAACCCCTTACTAAACCGTTGGGTTTGTCCCTGGAGCGAGGGAAAAAAGTAGCGATCAAAGGGGTTAATGGGATCGGCAAATCAACTTTATTAAAAACTTTATTGGGAATTCAAAAACCGGTGGCGGGAGTGGTGACTTTGGACCAATTTGTGACGCCGGGTTATTTTGAACAAGAGTCGGGCCGGTTTAATAACAAGACCGCTTTGGAAGAATTGTGGGACGAATTTCCGGGGTTGAGTAATGCCGAAGCCCGTGGGGCTTTGGCCGGTTGCGGCCTGACCAAAGAACATATTAATACTCAAATGATGGTTTTGAGCGGCGGCGAAAACGCCAAGGTAAGGCTATGCAAGTTGATGTTAAGGGAAGTCAACTGGCTGGTTTTGGATGAACCCACCAATCACCTGGACGTGGACGCTAAGGCCGAGTTGAAAAAAGCATTGCGGGAGTTTAAAGGTTCAATCGTTATTGTCAGCCATGAACCGGAATTTTACGAGGACTGGGTTACTGATGTTTGGAATGTGGAAGAATGGACTACTAAGGTGGTTTAGCCTTTTAATAATCCGCCTTTTCGATGATTAAATCTACTTCGGTACACCGCCCCAGGTTATCTTGGCAGACTAATTTGTGTTTGCCCACTTCGGGAGTATAAAAACAACGTTCTCCCGGCTTGACCACACCCAGGAGTTTGCCGTCAATGAACCAAAAGATCCTTTGGACATCACTCCCCACCGATGCTTCGCAGCAAATCTTTTGAAACTGCAAGGGAATACCCTCACGAAGCCGGTATTGGCAATCAAGGGAAGGCGACCGAATAATCGGCGCAGTTCCGGGAAGCAAACCCTGCCAATCAGGGAGCAGCTCCGGCAAACGGTCGACTTTGAACCCGCAACTATCCATCCAGGTGCCGACTTTGGGTGGATACTGAACGTAGACTTTGGTTTTGGACTTCCGGTCTCCGCCATAGCCTGGGGGCAACCGGAACCCGGTGGCGAGATCAACTTCGACTACATAATGACACTCGCAGATTTTATCAGGCGAACGATCCGGTAGATAATACTCCCTTACTAGAGTTGGGCAATGAGGACCCGGAAGTTGCCCGCTTAAACCGCAAACCTCTCTGGTTTCAACCGAGGGAGGCTGACTAAACCAGGGGATCTGTCGATTGCGGCAGATGCTGTTCATCAGTTCGAAAAGGATGGGAGCCGCCACTTCGGCTCCCACCAGGTTGCGGGCGCCTTTACCGTTGAAGTTGCCTACCCAGACGCCAATGGTATAACGGGGGTTATATCCGATACTCCAGGCGTCCCGGTGACCATAGGATGTTCCCGTCTTCCAGGCTACTTGGGGCAGTGAGGAGAATTCCCAGCAAGATGGGAGATCGGGACGGCGGAGCCCGGTAAGGATATCCGTAATGATATATGCGGTCCCGGGTTGAAAAATTTCGACAGCGGCGCTTTCCCGTTCGGCTTTGAGGGAACGGGGCCGGACCAGTTGGCCTCCTGAGGCCATACACGAGTACAAAATGGAAAGATCAAGCAAATTAATTTCACAACCGCCGATGGCTATTGAGAGTCCGTAATGGTTACGGCTACGGAGCGACGCTACATTAGCCTCATGCAATAGCCAATAGAGGCCTTTCTCCCCGAGGGCCTGTTCCAGGGCGATCGCCGGGAGATTCAGGGAACGTTCCAAGGCCGCCCGGGCGGAGATCATACCGTTAAAAGTCCGATCATAATTTTCAGGCGCATATCCCGAAAAGTCGGTGGGGACATCTTCTAGATAGTGAGCAGGAGAGATGAGCCCTTTTTCAATCGCCAGCCCATAAATGAACGGTTTTAAGGCTGAGCCGGGGGAGCGTGGGGCGGTGGCGCCGTTAACTTGCCCATTATTGTAGTCGTCATAAAAATCACCCGAACCCACCATGGATAAAATCTCGTGGGTTTCATTATCAATCACCACAATGGCCCCGTTGGTAATGCCTTCCGCAGCAAGCCGGTTCAGATGGATCCGGAGTAAGTCTTCGGCAATCTGCTGATAATGGCGGTTTAGGGTGGTATATAACCTGGCTTGGTTATACTTTAGCATCAAGTCCCGGCAAAAGTGAGGCGCTACTTTTGGTAAATCTTGACGGCTAAAATTGATAGTTTCAGCAGCAGCTTCGCGATATTCTTTAAGTGAAACCTGTTGTTGGTTTAATAATTGTTTTAATACTAAATTACGGCCTATAACAGCTTGTTTAGGATGAAGATCAGGCCGGTTGGCGTTGGGAGAGTTGGGAATGACAGTCAGTAAAGCCGCTTCGCTCAAGCTTAGCTGTGAAGGTTCCTTACCGAAATAAAGCCAGGCGGCGGCGGCCACTCCTTCGATATTCCCTCCGTAAGGCGCAATATTAAAATACACCTCCAACAGTTGGCGTTTGCTGTAACGAAGTTCAAGCTGGAAAGCGCGTAGCGCTTCCAGTGACTTATTTACCAAGGTCCTTTTTTTGGGTTCCATCATCCGGGCGATCTGCATCGTAAGGGTGGAACCGCCGGAGATTATTTTGCGGGAACGGTGGTTTTGCCTAACAGCCCGAAACAAGGCAAACGGGTTTATGCCCGGGTGTAGATAGAACCAGCGATCTTCATAGGTGATCAGGGATTTTTGAAGGTAGGGCGATATCTGGTTGAGCGGAGTTTGGATCCGCCACATATCATCGGTGGAGAGATAAACATGAAGCAATCCGCCGTCCCTGTCAAAGACCAGCGTCGAAGAGGGACGCCAAAGGTCCGCTTCCGGAAGGGGAATAATCCAGGCCAAGATCTTAAGAGCTAAATAAATAGTCAATATCAAGCCGGCTGCTTTTCCCCATGGTTTGTAAGATGGAGGTAATTGGGGAAATTTTGCCTGATACTTTAGGTAATAGGATTTTATCTGATCGTAAATTGGCAAAACGGATTTTGATAACTTAGTTAATGATATTGATAAACGTTGACGTAAGGCTTTCTCTAATAAAAGTACTTTTTTTAAACATTTAATACTTTTGTCACGTAAGTGATTTAGAGAAATTGATGCGGTTTGGATTAGTTTAATCTTCATTTTGCCTACCTAAAATTAGTAAACAATTGCAAATGGCAACTATCTAATTATCGTAATCTTCGCGCCGCCGGAATTGAGGCTGGACACTTCCGGAGCATACATGCATTCCGCTTTAATTTGCGGCAGGTAGAAAGTGCCGCAGGAAACGGCCCGGATGGCGTAATAAAATGTATAAGTCCCGGTCTCTTCGAAATCGGCAAAGAGAATAAGCCGGTCGTCGCGAATATCCATATAGCTTGGAGTAAATAAGTCATCACTTAGCCAATTGATCTTGGCGGAGGAGGAGAGACGCGGGTTTTCAATCTCCAAACCGGCGGGTAACAGATCGACTATGGCTACATTAGCGGTATTCTCTTCAAAGGTTTTAACCGTGATTTTAGCGACCAACAGATCGCCCTGTTTTATTTGGTCCAAATTGACCGGTTGCCCGGAGCGGGTAAAGATATCCCGTTTAACCTCGATTCCGTTGGTCGCCGGTTTATCTACTGTGCCGGTTGGGATTCCGCTGGTTGCCGCGTAATAATAACAGTCTCCCTTGCCACTCAATTTGACCGTGATCTTGCCTTTAGCTAACCGTTGATCGTTGACTAGTTTAATGCCGGAACTGTCAAAGGTCGCGATCCGTTCGCCATTTACCTGTACTTCTCCATTATAGGATGGGTTTTCTTTTTGCTGCATAATCTTCCCCAGCGCCATAAAGGCAAAGGAGTTTTCTTGGGTAGTCCCCCATTGTTCAGCGGTAGCGCTTTTAGAAAGGGAATCAATCAATTTCGGGATAGCCGGATGAAACGGATCCATGTCCGCCAGTAACCCTAACACAATCGCGTCGTTTCTGACGCCTGAGTTAAAGTTGCCGCCTTTTTCGCGTTTGGAGTCAAAGAAAGAGAGGGTTGCCGGAATCAGGCTCCGGGCGGTTTTTTTGTCGCCGGCATAGTAATAAGCCGCGGCTAACATGGTCCGGGAATCCGAGAAAAGGGAATCTAAACGTTGGCTCTTAAGATACGCCATACTGCTCAACTGGGGTTTACCGGCAAGGCTTAAAACATATAAAGCATAGACCCGGAGTTGTAAGGCCGAGCGGTTATCGGAACGGCGTTTGCCGATTTGGTTTAGATAACCCAGCATCCGGTTGTAGACCCGGTCCGAAACCAGATGCCCTGATTTTCTGGCCTCAACCAGGAAGTTGGCAGCATAAACACTGCCCCAGTCATAACCCTGATCGCCGCCCGGCCAGAAACTAAAGTCACCCTCGCGTAACTGCATTGATTCAATTTTTTGAATTCCCTCACTCAAGTATTGCTTGGCTTTATTGCCGGATAACAATTCCGGCGCGGCGACCCGGGCCAGATCGTCGAAGTATAACAAGGGAAACAGCTTAGAAGTGGTCTGTTCAATACAACCATGGGGATAAGTTAGCAAATATTTTAAACTGCCGCTCAGTTTGACGGTTGGCAGCGGCGCTAAACATAACGATGTTTCACCGGTCCCGGATAGCCAAGCTGTCTGGAGATCCAAGGTCACCGGAGTATTGGAATTGACCATTCCTGAATAATTTTTGACGGTCACCTGGTTAGGGGGACGGACGGCTAATTCCGTGCTTTCCCTGGCCTGTTGGTTATTTCCTTTAGCGTCTAAGGTGAACTGGCATTTCCCAACTGCATTTTTAGCGATGACCGCATAATTGACCGTCCGTTCCTGTTGGTTAGGGACGGCAATGGTTTTATAATCATAACCGTCGATGCTGACCGGGCCTGAGGCTAACAGTTTAACCTCAAAGGTTCCTTCCTTACCGGTGCCGTTAAAGATAGTCACCGGGATGACCGCCCGATCTCCGGGAGCCATAAACCGTGGATAGCTGGAATTTATCACGATCGGGTCCCGGACCAGGATTTTTTTGGTGGCCGATCCGTAATTAGGGCCGGAAGCGGTTACCGCCATTAAGCGAAGGGTTCCGTTAAATTGGGGGATAGACAGCTTGACGGCGGCTTTCCCTTCCGCATTGAGATTAATCAATCCTGACCAGAGGGAGACCGGTTTCACTCTTTTGGCGGAAACCGGATTGAGATTACGGCGGCGAACGCCCTCCAGATCTTCGTCTCCGGCGGGACTGGTCGGAGCGGTAACCGACTCCACCTCCGGGAGGAGCATTCCGTATAAATCATAAGTATTCAAGGTTAAAGCGCGTTTCCCGTAAAAGAAAGCGAGCGGGTCCGGGGTGGTAAATTCGGTCAGTTGGCAAATGCCTTCGTCTACGGCTGCCAAGGTCAAATAGGTCGGACCGCTTCTTCCGGGAGCTGATACTTCCACTTCCAAGTCACGGTTGGGACGAATTTCTTCCGGGGAATTAATTGTTACTTGAATCCGGTTATCCTGATTGTCAACCGTCAGCGGGACAGTCCCGAATGCTCTGGTTGGAGCGCGTTTGTCCAGCTTTTTGACGGCGCGGATCACTTCCACCGAGACATAGACGTTGGGTTTGTATGAATCGGTAACCGGAATGGTAACGATACCGGTGTTTTCTTTCAAGTCGATTACTTTCACATCATAGACCTTTTCCCGTTCGATTGTTACCAAAGCCTTGCCGGGGAAGGGGGCCTTAATTTGCACTTTAGCGGTCTCGCCGGTTTTATATACCGGTTTATCCAAATCAAGCTCGATTCGGTCGGGATGATCCATGGCCCAGGGGGCGTATCCCCATCCGGTGGCATAAAATTCATAAGCGCTTCGGGCGCCGCTGACTTGATCGGAGAAGACCAGTTTAAAACAGCCATAATCGGAAGGGCGGTAAGAATAGGTCCCCTCGCCGTTTGCCAACTTTACCGTATCGGTGGCCAGTTTCTTTTCCTGACGCTCGCTATGGTAAGTGTATTCGCCCCGTTTATTCCGGCGATAGATTGAATTCCAAGTAACTGAATAAAGATCCACCGCCAGGGAACTGTTGGGGATTAGTTTTCCGGCCTGATCCACACAGACAAGCTTAATGGTATAATTCTCACCGACTTTGGCGTAATAGTCGCCGTCAACTTTTAAACCGATGTAGGATTGGTAAGGATAAAGGTCAACCGCTTTGTAGGTGCTGACCGACCGGCCGCCGTCTTCGGTAACGGTCGCTTGTAAGATGGTCCGGATATAACCGGGCGGGTAAATATTTCCCGGAAAGTCGAAGCTGAAATCGGCTTCGCCGCTTGCGTTTAAGGTGCCTTGTCCCACCGGTTCATCAACGACTTTAAATTCCCGTTTGGGATCGCCAAATGAATATGAACTATAGGCGGAAGGTTTAAAGGGGACTGATTCCATCCGAATGTCGAGGTCTACGCGACGCCCGGCGGCCGGCGGACCATAAAGATTGATTCCCCTAACTTTTACTTTGGCGGTTTGTCCGCTCTGATAATCGGTTTTATCGGTAGTTAGTTCCACTTTAATCTTGTCGGGAATGAAATCTTCAACATTGAACCCGACGCTCCCCACCGGCTGGTTGGCGATTTTAAGAAAAGCGTTATATTTCCCGGTTTTGGTATAATCGGGAATACTTAATTTAAATTCGGAGATACCGGCGTTTTTAGTACTGCCGCTGAATTCCCTAAAGACCATGCCGTCGGGGCCATTGATCTCCATTCGGACCGGAAAATCGGCAGGGGTAGAGTTGTTGGGCCCGCGGACGATGGCGACTAGGTTCGCCTCTTCCCCAGGCCGGAAAACGCCGCGGTCGGTGTAGAGAAACGCTTCATAACCTTCGGTCAAATGCGGCCGTCCGTCCACGGGAAAGTCGGTTTTGTCAATAAGGCCGTCTTTTAGGCAGATAAAGGAAAAGTCGTCGGCTATTTCCGCCTGGATCATATAAGAACGGAAATCGGAAACCTGGCGTTTTAATCCGGTGAACACAACCATCCCCCGGGAGTCGGTCGTTCCGGAAACCAGATCCTGATTGTTGTAACTGATTAAACTGACCTTTACTCCGGATTTGGGAGAGAGATCGTCGAGGGAGTTAACCCAAACTACCAGGTCGTCTTCGCCCATTTTAGCCAAGATTCCCAAGTCGGTAATGATGGCGATTTTGGCCGCCCGCCGCCACCGGTTCTCCGGATCGCAAGCCGTGATCTGGAAGATCCCGCGCCGTTGTTCGGAAAGGAATTCCTTGACATTAATCGCAGTGGTGACCACTTCATTTTCTTCATTGGCGACGTTGATTGTCTGGCGATTAACCACTCGGCCGTAACGTTCCAAGTTCCATGAGTAACAATAGCCATCTTCATTAACCGAGTCCATAAAGGGGGCGATATTATTGGCGTAAATCTTAGCGATTTCGATTTCCACTTTGGAGATGTTTACCGTTTCCAATCCCAGGTTCAAGTTGCCTTTATTCGAAAGGTAACGGCCGGGAGAGTTAAAATTAACAGCCGGCTCCAGATCGGGGAAAACGCAATCATCGGTAAAGTCCCGATCCAAAGGATTACCGTTCAAAGCGGGAAGCCCTTTGAGGACCTTTACCGTATATGAGTGGCCTGACTTTAGTCCGTCGCTGGAAAGGATGATCGTATCGCCGTTGGTTTCGATCCGTAGTTGTTTGACAGTCGGTTTAATGGTGATGAAATTTTCCACCGCGTCGGGATCCACCGGTTCGGAACAACGGATATTGATGACATTCCGATCATCCTCGGATAAAGCATTGGTTTCGCTAATGGAGAGGGTGCGGCGTTCCTGCAGGTCGGCGGTTTTTACATAACGCTCCTTCAATCCGATGCTGGCGCCAATGCATAATAAACCTTCCGGTACGGTCAGTTCCAGCCTGCGCGAGGCCGGTCCTTTTTGAATGGGCTCGCTGGTTATGAGAGCTTCCCGGCCGCCATTGGCCATATTAATATGGAATTTGACCGCTTGGCGTTTGTCCTGCATAATTAATATTAAACTACGTTGTAATGTCTCCAAGGCTACCGGATAGTTAAACTTTAACCTTCCTTGAAAGATCATCCCCCGTTTACGTTCGGGATTGTAGCCAAAGGTCAAGTGAGAATCAAGCACCCGGAAACGCTCGGTATTGAATTTGAACTTGAGGTTTCCGGTAAGTTTCTTTTTCTGGTCGTTCAGAAAGTCCGAACTGAATTGGACCGTATAAGCGGTTGAAGGCTGGAGGCTGACTTCGGGTAGATATTTCAAACGCCGCGGTGTTTCCCAACGGTATTTGCCTGGGACCGCCGGGCGGAACCTTATTTTGTCGGTGACCATTAATTTGCCGATCCGGCTTTTAGGGGCGACATCCGAAGAAAAAGTGAAGGTAAAGTTGGACTTCGGTTCCACTTCGCCGCTGGGCTCCATTTTAGTGATCCGAACCGAGTTGTCCGCCGAAATGTTGATGTTTAAAATTAAAGCTGCGGTTATCAATAGAATGACGATCAAAGCAATACGGTAAAAATGCGAATTAGCCAGTTTGGATCGGTTTAAGGTATCCACCATCTCATCCCCCTGATAAAATAGTATCTAAAATTAAAGATATCCAGATAGCTAAGAATATCTAGTTAAGGCGGTTTCATAATTCCTTTTTCCGGCTTCGCATACAATATATTGATAGACTAAAATAAAACCTACACTATATATTGCATGCGAAGATAAATTTTTGTAATTATGAAACTCGCTCAGTTATAAACAGTTTAGCTTTAAAAACCTTTTATCTTCAGCAGAAACCCAAGACGCAGAAAATAATTACCGGGGTATTGAGATAGAACACCTTTTTCATTAGATCAACTGAAATAAACCAGTTAAACTCAATGTCTTCGGGAGATTAATTGTTTTTCCTAATTAACAGCTAAGTTGCTCAAAGCATATTTGGCCGTGGTTACTGTTAGGGAGATACAAGCGGAGGCATAAAGCCTTAGTAACCTGAATTGTTACCAAATTCGTGAATTAGGAATATCTTTCCTGCAAGTTAATTTGAAAAAATAAGAATTTTTCAGTTTTAGTTCCAGAATAAGACTTTTTAGAAGGAAAAATTAGGTTTTGGTAGAAACAAAGTAATACTTGTTTGTCTATACCAATTGGAAATAGGTATACTGGAGTATTTTCGCCTAAGAGTTCAGCTGAAACTAAGTAGGAAATGTTCAACAGACTGATTTACTACGTGAATTAATTGAGTTAGGGGGAGATTAGATGGATTTTTTGGTATATCCGAAGGAGAAAGTATATTTTGTGATCTCACTAGTTTTTAGTATTATCTTGTATTTACTTTTATTGATCTCGATTATCGGTTTATTCTACATCTTGATTGGCGCTCTGATAGGCCTGATTTTGCAGGGGTTGTTAATTGGAAATTTAAGAGGCAATGGAGTAAGGGTTTCTGAGGACCAGTTTCCCGAAGTCTACCGGATTGCCAGCGATTTAGCCCAAAAGATGCAGATGGATCTGCCGGCGATATACATAATTCAAGCCGGTGGCATGTTAAACGCTTTTGCTACTAAATTTTTGGGACGGAGCTTTGTAGTAATTTATTCCGATATTATAGAATTAGCTTACGAAGAGGGCGAACAGGAGTTGGCTTTTATCCTAGCCCATGAGTTGGCCCATCTCAAACGAAAACATTTAACATACCGAATGTTGCTTTATCCTTCCATGATAATCCCGTTTTTGGCCCCAGCTTATTCCCGGGCTTGTGAGTATACATGCGACCGCTTTGGCGCCTACTATCAACCTAAGGGAAGCGCTAAAGGTTTGTTAATCTTATCAGCCGGGAAAAAACTGTATCAAAGGATGAACATAGATAGGTTTGGCCGCCAAGCCTTAGAAGAAAATGGTTTTTGGGTTTCATTCACCGAAATTTTAGGGACCCACCCTAATCTGCCGAAGCGGGTAAATGCGGTAAGGTCATTTCTTATGAATAATAACTATCAAGCCGAAATGTCTCAAAGTGTGACTAGTTAAAACCTTAGGTTTGCAGGTTTTTAAACAATTATTAAACCGGGCTGTCTTTATTTGGCAGTCTGGTTTTTTTGTAACCCAAAGCTCCGATACAAAAAACATTAACTATGAGAAGACATGGTAACCTTAAATTCTTATTCGACCGCGTTTAATTAGCTGTGGTTTTTTTATCCTTTCTTGTTTAAATATTGCGTAAATATAGTAATTCTGTTATATTTGAGCTAATTTAAATCAAACTAGTACGTATATTTGATGTTAACTAAAGAATTTTTATATCTGTCAAATAAGGGTGAAAAGGATGCAACCAAAGAATATCATTCTAATCGGTATGCCCGGCGCCGGCAAAAGCACCATTGGAGTTTTACTGGCCAAGGCATTGGGAAAAGCGTTTGTCGATACCGACCTTTTGATCCAAGCCAAGGAAGGGCGGTTGTTACAGGAGATAATCAATGAACAAGGAATCAACCGTTTTTTAGAGATTGAAGCGGGAGTGATTTTGGGGCTGGAAGCCGATAACACAATAATTGCCACTGGCGGCAGCGCCATCTATAGCGATAAAGCAATTGCGCACCTCAAAGAAAACGGGGTCGTCGTCTATCTAAAACTTACTTATGAAGCGATTGAACAGAGGATTAACAATATGGCCAGCCGCGGGATTGTAATTGGCCAGGGACAGTCGTTGTTCGACCTATATCGGGAACGGGTCCCGAAATACGAACGCCAGTCGGACCTGGTGCTTGATTGTTCCGGCCAATCAATCGAGGAATCGGTTCAATCCGCTAAAGAGAAACTAATAGGATTTAGTTTTTAAGGTAGATAGGGCGTTTTTAAAGGTTTTCCGCAGAAGGGGGGATGTTAATGATTTTATCCGGTAAGGAGATCAAGAACCAAATCGGCCAAGGTATTGTAATCGAACCTTTTGATGAAAAGCGGGTCAATCCCAATAGTTATAATTTAAGGCTCCACCATGAACTCCTGGTTTACGAGGAACCGGTCCTGGATATGAAATTGGAGAACCGGACCAAAAAACTGATTATTCCCGATGAAGGCCTGGTATTGGAGCCGGGACGGTTATACTTAGGCAGGACGATAGAGTATACCAAGACTGAAGGCTATGTCCCAATGTTGGAGGGGCGTTCCTCCATCGGCCGGTTGGGGTTGTTCATCCATGTCACCGCCGGATTTGGGGATGTAGGTTTTAGCGGTTATTGGACTCTGGAGATTTTCTGCATCCAACCGCTGCGGATTTATCCCGGGGTAGAAATCTGTCAAATTTACTATCACACCATTGAAGGGGAATATGAAAAATATTCAAGCGGCAAATATCAGAACAATACCGGGGTGCAGCCCAGTTTGCTGTTTCGGGAGTTTCAGGGGGAAAAGGAATAACTAAATTATGAATATCCGTCAGGTTTTTAAGAGTGAAATTAGTTCTGGAGTGGGACCGGGCTACTTCGAATTTTGTCCTTATTGCGCGGGCCGGATGGTGGAGAAAGTCGAGAATACTGTCACCCGGAGATCTTGTCCCGCCTGTGGTTATATCCAATATCGGAATCCATTGCCTGGGGTGACTGTGCTGATTATGGAAGGCCAGAAAATCCTCCTTGGCAAGAGGGGTCCGGCAAGCTTCCGTCCGGGAAGCTGGTGTTTGCCGGGAGGGTTCATCGAATTCGATGAGGACTTTATCTCAGCTGCCCATCGAGAGATCGGTGAGGAAACCGGTTTGGAGATCGCCATCGACTCAATCCTTAATGTGGGTTCGAATTTTTTAAGCGACCGCCTTCATACTTTGGTCGTAGTTTTACGGGCCGCCGTCCGGGGCGGGCAGCTCCGGGCCGGGGACGATCTGGAGGCCTTGGAGTGGTTTCCGATAAACGGCGCTTTACCGGAAATGGCCTTTGAATCCGATACTTATTTGATTCAACGTTATGCTGCCGAAACTATTGCCGGTATTCCGGTGGATGAGGGTTTTCGGGTGGTTAAATGACCGGCTATGAATGAAAGGGTTTTTGATAATTAGGGACCATTGCCGGCCGTGTAGGAATCGTTGACCACCGGGTAGGAACCGTTGCCGACCGCGTAGGAATCGTTGACCACCGGGTAGGGACCGTTGCCGACCGCGTAGGAAACGTTGACCACCGGGTAGGGACCGTTGCCGACCGCGTAGGAATCGTTGACCACCGGGTAGGGACCGTTGCCGGCCGCGTAGGAATCGTTGACCACCGGGTAGGGACCGTTGCCGACCATGTAGGAATCAGGCATTACTTAGGAGGAATAATCACAAGTGAAATTCAGGCCCTGCATCGACTTGCATCAGGGGAAAGTCAAACAGATTGTGGGCGGTACTTTAACCGATAATTCCGAAAACTTGGTGGAAAATTTTATCTCCGAACATGACGCCGCCTATTACGCCGAACTTTTTAAAAAGGACGGGCTCGCCGGGGGACACGTGATCATGCTCGGCCCGGGGAATGAAGCGGAAACATTAAAGGCATTACAAGCTTATCCAAACGGGCTGCAGGTCGGCGGGGGAATCACCACCGACAATGCTGCCTTTTATCTGGATCACGGGGCCAGCCATGTGATTGTCACTTCTTACGTCTTTCGGGACGGGGTTATCAACTATTCGAACTTAAAAAGCTTGATCAGGGCCATCGGCAAGGAACGGTTGGTCCTCGATTTGAGCTGCCGGGCCAAGGACGGGACTTATTATGTGGTGACCGACCGTTGGCAACAGTTTACCGACTTTGAGATTAACGAAGCCAATCTGGCGGATTTATCCGGATCTTGCGCTGAATTCCTGATTCACGCCGCCGATGTAGAGGGGCGCCGGGAGGGGATCGAGGAAGGCCTGGTGGCCAAGTTAGGACGGTGGGTGGGCATACCAACTACCTATGCCGGAGGGATCAGGTCTTTGGCCGATCTGGAGTTGGTCTACCGGCTCGGTCAGGGGAAAATGGATTTCACCGTCGGAAGCGCCTTGGATATTTTCGGCGGGAAGTTGGGATATCAAGAGGTTATTAGGCATGTTGGGCATGGTGATCGGGTTAAAGCCTCAAGTTAAATAAGACAGGAAATTTTCTTTTGTAAATCCTCAATGCATGATTGAGCTTTATAGGGTAACAAAGTCAATTTGGCCTTGTGTTATACTACATGCGGTAGAGGATTCGCTGATAAACCCGTTAATTTTGTCGGGTTATATCAGTATCGCAGCTGGAAAAGGAATTTTTATTTCGACAATTAGCGGAGTAATCACTTCGATTCTATACTTAGCGGTGGGACTGGGAATAAGGGTTTATCGAAGCAAAGCAAACGGATTAATTAATACGGTAGTTCATCAAAGGGAGAATTAAAGTAATTATCGTGGGAAAACATTTAGGATTAGGCGGTTTCATAATTCCTTTTTTCCGGCTTCGCATACAATATATTGATAGACTAAAATAAAACCTACACTATATATTGCATGCGAAGATAAATTTTTGTAATTATGAAACTCGCTCAGGATACTAATTACTTTTAAAATCATCTGGAAAGAAATTGGGTAATAAGAGTGATTATGCTATAATAAGGGAAAGGACTTCCTTTAGAAAAACTGGGAATATGATACGGTGGGGTATAATCCGAAAGCACGGTTCAGATCATAGGCTCATTACAGCGGAACAACTATCGGAGGTTGAAAGATTTCGGGATCGAGTAATAAAGCGGTTCGCTAAGTGAATAACATTTATTAGTTGGAATTCCCATACTTGAAAATATCGCGCTCGTGCGGGTAATCGTAATCTGTAGCAACAACGGGTTAAACTAATGATCCCAAAAACAATTCCCAATCCAACCACTATTTTCGGATTAATCAGTAAATACTAGTCCTACATTAAACTGAAGGAAGATTTTATTAGAGACACTCGGATCCAAGGAGGGTAAGGATGATTAAGGAACGAAGCGGCCGAATTGTCATTATCGGGGCTGGTTTGGTTGGCTCCACCTTTGCTTACAGCTTGATGATTAACGGCTTGGTTTCGGAAATAGTAATGCTAGACGTCAACCATGAAAGGCTCGAAGGGGAAGTGATGGACCTAAACCATGGCATCGCCTTTGTCCGTCCGGTGCAAGTCAGAATGGGTACCTATGCCGATTGTAAGGATGCCGATCTGATCGTCATCACCGCCGGTTCCAATCAGAAACCGGGGGAGAGCAGGATTGACCTTCTGTCTCGAAATGCCGGGATTTTCCGGACGATTATCGATCAGGTTAAAGCTTCCGGGAGTAGCTCGATTATCTTGGTAGCTACTAATCCGGTGGATATTATGACTTATGTTACCTGTAAATTAAGCGGTTACCCAAGCGATCGGGTGATCGGGTCCGGCACGGTGCTGGACTCGGCGCGGTTTCGCTTCCTACTCAGCCGTCATTGCCATGTGGATCCATCGAATGTCCATGCTTATATCATCGGCGAACATGGAGATACCGAGGTTCCGGTTTGGAGTTTGGCGAATATCGCCGGTTTAAGGTTTTCCGATTTTTGTCCGGTCTGCGGCCGAAACTGTGGCGCTTTACCGAAAGATGAAATTTTTAGCGATGTCAAGAATGCGGCCTACAAGATTATTAAAGGCAAAGGAGCAACGTATTACGCCATCGGGCTGGCGTTGGTGGAAATAGCCGAGAGCATCATCAGGGACGAATACTCGGTTTTGACAGTTTCCAGCCGGCTTAACGGGGAGTATGGCCTCGAAGATGTTTGCGTGAGCCTTCCCAGTATTGTTTGCCGCCAAGGGATTCAAAAAAAGATAATTCTTTCGCTCTCGCCCGAGGAAGAAGAAGGTTTGCGCCATTCGGCCAACACCCTGAAAGCCATTCAAGCCCAACTAAAACTATGAAAAGAAGTGATTTAGGTGAACCCAAACAGTATTAATTGGGTTTCCGTTTCCGAGCTTTATGATCCGGAAGAAGCTTATCTAGTCATTGGTTTGCTTGAGGCGGCCGGAATACCGGTCAAGGTGGATCGGGAGTCGGCTGGCGAGTTATTTGGGTTGACCGTAGGCCCGTTGGCCAGGATAGTTATTATGGTGCCTTTTGAGCAAAAATCGGAAGCAGAGCGGCTGCTCGAAGGAGAAGTTAACCAAGGCCCGGAGGATTAAACGGTTTTTACTCATGGCTAATGGCTTAAGGCTTTTTGTTTTAAAGCTAGGGGCTAACAACTAATAGTTAATGGCTAGCGGCTAATGGCTAATGGCCTATCCCTTAGTGGACTGTTGAATAATTTATTATTGAGGCAGTATTGGAACTAATCGCCATTAACTGCCGTAGGAGTGCTATTATTGGAATATCGTTCTTTTATCACCGAAGAAATAATGGCCAATTGTTATCTAGTTTGGTCCGGCAAAGAAGCGGGCGTTATCGATCCGGGCGGTCCGGTTCATGAAGTGGTTGATTTTATTAAAAAAAACGGATTGGACCTAAAATGGATTGTTAATACACATGGACATGCAGACCATATTGCCGGGAATGCAATGCTCCAGAATGAATTTGACACCCCGATCTTGATCCATATAAGGGAACGGGAGATGCTACTCTCGCCAACTGCCAATTTATCGGCATTTATGGGGGCGGGAGTTACCAGCCCTGATGCGGACAGGCTCTTAAAAGATGGCGATATTCTTAAATTAGACCAGGAGGAGTTGCAGGTGATCGATACTCCCGGGCATACACCCGGGGGGATCTCCCTATATACTCCGGGACTATTGTTTGCCGGAGATACTTTATTCTTAGAAAGCATCGGGAGGACTGATTTACCGGGAGGGAACCACCGGCAACTGTTGAAGTCGATCCGGGAACGGCTGATGGCCTTACCAGCAGAGACTATCGTGCTTCCCGGCCACGGCGAGTCAACCACAATTGAACATGAAACCAATTGGAACCCATTCCTTACTATCTAGAAAATGCAATTTTTAATCAATATCGAAGATCAACGGCAAATTCCCAATATTGAAGCGGCTTTTAAAATTATTGATCCCAATGCCGTAATTGTTACGGACAGTCAATCCTTATCAAATATTGACCTTGAACTGACGGTAACTTATACTCCGGATTTTCATGTTAAGGTATTTGTCCCAGGGGCTAGGGGGATGGAAGGCGAATGGGAATATTTTGACAGGGAAATCCGGGACCACCGTTATAATGAATCCGACCGGAGACAGAGGCTGAAAGAATTAATCCGGCTAGGAATCATCACTGTAGTAGGGAAACGTATTGGGAAAAATCCTCCATGGGGGACATTAAGCGGGGTCCGTCCGACAAAAATATACCACTATTTACGGGATAAAGGGTTTACTCAGGCTGAAGTCAGGGATAAGTTGTTGAATATCTATGGTTTGGCTCCTCAAAAAGCCGACCTGCTTTTAGAAGTAGGGACTCTCCAGGAGAAATATTTCACTAACGGCCAAAAAATCGGAGTTTATATCGGAATCCCCTTTTGCCCGACCCGTTGCGGTTATTGTTCTTTTGGGGCGGTTTCACTTGAAACCCATCGTCACCAGGTTCAAAACTTTTTAAACGCCTTGGAACGGGAAATTGAGGCCATGGCCTCCCTACGCGCCGAGTTTGGTTGGCAAGTGGAATCGATTTATATCGGCGGAGGCACTCCCACTAGCTTGGATGAGGAAGCGTTTGCCCGGCTTCTCGGTTTACTGGCCCAATCTTTCTCCGTTCCGGAAACAGTGGAATTCACCGTGGAAGCAGGCCGTCCGGAGACGGTTTCAAGTGAGAAATTAACGGCAATGTCCCGTGTTGGAGTGAACCGGATCAGCGTCAATCCGCAATCAATGCTGGATTCAACTTTGAAGGAGATCGGGCGGCGCCATAGTATCATTGAAGTATATGAAGCTGTGGCGTTGGTCCGGAAATTTTCGGAACTATCGTTAAATATGGATCTGATTCTAGGGTTGCCCGGAGAGAATGGCTCTATTTTCTTGGAGTCCCTCCGCCAAGTTATCGCTTTGCAGCCTGATAATATTACCGTTCATACTTTGGCTCCGAAAAGGGCGGCTGCCTGGCATAAAAACTTTACCGAACTTGAATTGGACCAAACAATTGATCTGACAAAAGCGATGGAGGGAGCGGTTGATTTATTAAGAAGCCATCATTATCAGCCCTATTATCTTTACCGGCAACGTTTGATTCTTGCCGATTTGGAAAACATCGGTTTTACGAAACCCAATCGGGAAGGTGTTTTTAATATTCAAATGATGGAAGAACGCCAAACCATACTGGGATTGGGGGGAGGAGCAGTCACCAAATGGGTCGCCGGTCCGGGACATCAGGTTTACCGTCATCAAAACCCAAAATGTCCGGCCACCTATTGCGGGCGATTGAAAACTGAAATAGTTAAAAAAGTCCAACAAACCCGTTTACTTCTTGGTTGACATTTGAATTGACATTCGGTAAAATATTAAAAGTAACTTGGGATTATTGATTTTTGCAACATTCATGGGTATATGAAAGAAACTCATTTTTTTTTTGCAAAAGCGGTTTTATAATAATTTTGGAAAGGCTTTTCCGAAAACGGTATTTAGCGTTATTATGGAAATTGCTCTTAAGTTTAAGGGAGGTAATTTAATGGGAATTATGTCGATCCGTCGGTTGGCGCATAAGTTACTGGCGCCGGTAATTTTGATCCTGGTTGTAGCAATGTTAATCGGTGTCTTTTATATCGGAGCCCCTAACTTTGGGAAAGATTCTTACGCATATAAAGGGCCGTCGGTTAAGATTTACGGCAAGAAGGTTAAGGACGCCGACTTTAATAATTATTTGTCGCGCGCTACCCAACAAGCCAGTCAATTTGCCCAAATTAAAACATACAGTGAAGCCGAGCTAAGGGATGCCGCCATCCATACTGCCGTTCAAACCGTTGCGTTCGAACATGAAATGAAGCAAGCCGGTTCTAAAATTAAAGTCAGCAATAGTGAACTTGATAAAGTCCTAAAAAAATACTTCCCGACCGAGGAAGAATTGAAAAGCTTTATGGAGCAGCAAGGATTTCCCAGCAAGAGTGATTTGCGAAAGACGCTGGCCAAGGAATTGAAATATCAAAAATTCGTTCAAAACAAAGCCCGCGAGTTAAAAATCACTGTCCCTAAAAATGAAGTACTGGGTTATATGGAGGAAATCACCGTCAGTCATGTTTTGGTCGGCACCAAGGATTCCAGCGGCGAAAAAGATATTCGTTCCAATGCCGAGGCCTTGAGCCGCGCTAATGAAGTCTATCGGAAACTGACCGACAATGGCGACTTTGCCACATTAGCCAAGGAATATTCGGATGATACCGGCTCTAAGGATGGCGGTGGCAAAATTGGCCCGATGCCCCTTGATTATTTTAAAGCCAATATGGTCAAAGAATTTGTTGATACCTCTTTGGCGTTAAAACCGGGAGAGATTAGCAATCCGGTTAAAACCCAGTTCGGGTATCACGTAATTAAACTTGAATCAAGAACGATGCCTACCGGGAAAGAGTATAAAGAAAAGTATCGTGAAGTTGAGGATCAATTGCTTTATCAAAAAGCCGAGTATGACCAGAAATATCGTAAATGGCTCGAGGATACCTTTAAAAAAGCTGAAGAGAATATGGAAATCCTCGATCCGGGATTACGCGCATATCGTTTGATGAAGGATGAAAAGTGGAAGGAAGCTTCCGAGGCTTATCAAAAAGCAATTAAAAAGAACTATTACAAGAGTAAAGCCGATACCTATGTCGACGCTACAACTGTTTATTTGAAACTCAACCAAGCTTCGCAGGCGATTGAAATGTTAACTAAGGCCCCTACAGAAGTTAAGGCCGATCTTGAATTTCAAATTGCACTTGGCAAAGCTTATCGGGAAAACAAACAACCTGAGAAGGCAAAAGAGTTGCTGCTTGAATATGGCGCAGATCACCGGGATGACGCCTCAGTCCATCAAAAGCTAAGAGCGATTTTCAGCGACTGGCAGATGACCGATGCGGTTGAGAAAGAAGAACAAATTTTAGTAGAAATCCAAAAACTAGAAGAAGAAGCCCTCCAAAAATACCAGCAGGATTTGGAAGGGCGCAATCAAGATAAATAATTCCGGGCGTATCCTTTAGGTTTATGGTGAGTGCATACGCGGAGGGCGGTATATGCCTTCCGCGTATTGATATATATGTTTCCAAACTTACCGGAATATGATCCATAGATGCTTATTTATACTAAATGCAGTTGGCTGGCATTTGGAGGGAAAATTAATGAAATATTCGATTAGGACTTCTTTCTGCGGCGAAGTGAGCCGTCAGGATATTGGGAAGGAAATAGTTTTAAACGGTTGGGTCCAACGTCGCCGCGACCTTGGCGGTTTGATCTTTGTTGACCTACGGGACCGTTCCGGTATTGTGCAGGTGGTCTTCAATCCGGAACTTGAATCATCGGTCTTTAAATTAGCGGAGAATTTACGGAGCGAGTATGTAATCTCGGTCAAAGGTAAAGTGTCGGGCCGTCCCGAAGGAATGGTTAACAGCAACATGCCTACCGGTGAAATCGAAGTTGTAGCTTCGGTTCTGGAAATATTAAACGAGGCCAAAACAACTCCGATTTACATAACCGAAGAGCTTGACGCCGATGAAACCGTCCGTTTCAAATATCGTTATCTGGATTTGCGCCGCCCCCAATTGCAAAGGAATCTAATCTTACGCCACCGGGTAACCAAAATAGTCCGGGACTTTTTGGATGCGAACGGTTTCTTGGAGATTGAAACTCCGATCCTTTCTAAGGATTCGCCGGAAGGAGCCCGGGATTTCCTGGTCCCCAGCCGGGTCAATCCGGGGAAGTTTTATGCCTTGCCCCAGTCGCCGCAACTTTTCAAACAGCTCTTAATGGTCAGTGGTTTTGATAAATATTTTCAGATCGCCCGTTGTTTTCGAGATGAAGACCTGCGCGCCGATCGCCAGCCGGAATTTACCCAGATCGATATTGAGATGTCGTTTCTTGATCAACAGATGCTTTTGGATTTAATGGAAGAAATGGCCTGCCAGATCTTTAAAGAATCGGTTGGGTATGAATTATCCAGGCCGTTTCCGCGGCTCGAATATCAAGAGGCAATGGCCAGGTTCGGCTCAGACAAACCCGATACCCGCTTCGGCCTTGAATTGGTAGACGTTTCCGATTTGGTAGCCGAATCGGGTTTTAAGGTCTTTGCCAGCACAGTTGCTAATAATGGAAAAGTAATCGGAATTGCCGTTCCCGGATGCGCCGATTATACCCGGAGTCAATTGGATGAACTGTCGCCGCTGGCAGTGACTTACGGAGCAAAAGGAATGGCCTATTTGGCGCTTACCTCCGAAGGAGTCAAATCTCCAATCGCTAAGTTTTTCTCCCCAGAGGAACTGGATAAGATTATCCAACGATTCCAGGCTAAAACCGGAGACTTAATTTTATTAGTCGCCGATAAACCGCAGACTGCTTTGACGGTCATGGGCCAAGTCCGTTTGGAATTCGGCCGCCGTTTAAAATTAATTCCCGAGGGGAACTTTGAATTCTTATGGGTGCTTAATTTTCCTTTGCTCGAATATGACGAGGAAGAAAAACGTTATGTGGCGGTGCATCATCCTTTTACATCCCCCCTTCCGGAGGATGAGGATAAATTATTAACCGATCCCGGCAATGTCAGATCCAACTCCTATGACCTTGTTTTAAATGGAGTTGAGCTAGGGGGCGGTAGCATTCGTATTTATAAACGCAGCCTTCAAGAAAAAATGTTTAAAATGATTGGCTTATCGATGGAAGAAGCCAGGGAAAAATTTGGGTATCTCTTGGATGCTTTCGAATACGGGACTCCACCCCATGGAGGAATCGCCTTCGGGCTTGATCGGTTGGTAATGTTGCTCACTGGAAGCAGTTCAATCCGTGATGTAATTGCTTTTCCAAAAACGGCCAGCGCCACCTGCCTAATGACCGAAGCGCCTTCTGAAGTATCTCCCAGGCAGTTAAAGGAACTCTCCATCAATATCAATAAATGATCCGTTTAAATGTTTACTCATTTTTCCCTTGGAAATACGGGAATTTGCCGAACTTTGGAACTTGAAGCATACCTGAAGCTATGTTATGATAAAAACGGAAAACAAAGTTAACAGTTACTGGCCTGCGATTTACCTATGCAATTACTAGATTAATCTGTCAACCTGGTTAAAATCCCTGCTTTGTACGTGATGAAGCTGAATTTGTTATGAACCAACATAAGTACCTTGGGAGTTCGGTCTCTATTGATGGCATGTAAGCCTCCCTGAGAGGACACATAAGATCCGTAGGAGAACACCCACCTTGCGTGAGCAGGGTTCAGGTAACGTTCAGCATAGCGGCATAGCGGGGTTTTTTTATAGTTATCAGTTAACAGTTTTTAGTAGTGTAATTGAATGAATTGCCTTCGTACATTAGACAAATTTGGTATGAATTAAAGGGCGATTAAGGTATCGCCCTTTAACCAATTTTACAGAGTAAAGGGTTTCATATGGCATCGTTCTCGGGGCTGTTAGAAGAAAGCACAATCAGTGGAATCGGTGTGTCTGCGTAATTCTGATAGGAGATGAAGCTTCATAATGAAATCGATTCTTCCCAAAAACGAACTCCGGTTACAGATGAAGCAGCGGTTGGCTGCCCTAACACCCAAAGAGCATCATGATTTAAACCTAAGCTTGTATTCGAAATTTATTAAACTGAAGGCTTTAAAGGAAATTGGCTATATAATGGTTTATTATTCGGTCCGCAATGAGGTGGAAACGGTAGCGATTATCAACTATTTGCTGGATATAGGAAAAACAGTAGCTCTTCCGGTATGTACCCCGGAACGGGATTTGAAAGCAGCCGTCATCAATAATTTGAGTGAGCTTCAACCGGCTTCTTTCGGCTTGATGGAACCCGGTCCGGGATCAGCTTTGTTTGACTATGCCGAACTTGAGTTGATAATTGTGCCTGGGGTCGCCTTTGATGAAAAAGGGAATCGCCTTGGCCACGGCGCCGGTTATTATGACCGTTTCCTCTCAAAAAACCTTAATGCATATAAACTGGGCCTGGCGTATGATTTTCAACTTGTTCCGGCGCTTCCCGCCGAAAGGCATGATATAAAAATGAACGGGCTCTTAACGCCTTCCCGGCATCTGGAATTTTAACCTGGATTTAAAAAGAGAGGCCACCTTTTAGAGGCGTGTCATCTGGAATAATATTGCGATCAATTAATTCCTGTTCCTCAGGGCCGGATTGGATAAATTGGACTCCGGCGACAAAAGAATAATCGGAATTTTTTAAGGGGCGGACATGCCTTACCTGGCCTATTATTGAGATGCTTCTACCGGCCAAAGGAAATTCGATTAGCAAAGTGAGCCCTACCGGAAGTTCCAGGTTGGTAAGGAGAGTGACTCCGCCTCTACTTACGTCTTGACTTTCTCCAGTACCGATTTTAGCGGTAAGGTGTTTCAGGTCGCGATCACCCAGACGTAAAATGCGATAGTTAATAGGGGAAAATAAAGGTTGGCGCCTACTGACCCTGCGTTCTCTTTTAATTACCACCCGAGGGCTTTCGATGGTTATTTGAAAGCTTTCTTGAATAGTCCGCTTCAAGATTTTACTGCGAAAAAAGAATAATTCATTGGAACGGCTCGATTGAATGGCAATCATTTTCTGGGGAAGGAATAAGTCAAACGAATCCAGTAGATCCCGGGAAAGAGAGAGGGTCATCTTCGCTGCATCTACCTCCAGGATCGTCGCCTTACCGGTGATTTCCTCAAATCTGCCTTTGCTGGAGGCTTTATTGATAATTATCTCTAACGATTGATTAGTTTGAAAGATTCTATTTAATTCATTTAAGTCTAGCTTCAAATACATCTCGCCCATTTGATCACCCCGGTTAATGTATCTCTATAAAATTCTATAAAAAACATAAGATTCCTTCATCACCAAGATTAGGAATTATTTGTTTTTGCATAAATCAAGTGGTATAATATTACGGTGATTAAGGATGGCACTTTTTTGGGTTAAATACGTTGTAAAATATAGGCTTCATCCGCTGTGTTTTACTTGAATTTTCCGGTTTTTTAAAAAAATTGAGGTGGAAATTGATGCTGAAAATGTTGGCAGAAATGTGGGATACAAATCTCAGGGAAGTAAAACGCTTGCGCAAACGAATCGAAAATATCAATCTATTAGAACCGGAGATGGAGAAGTTAAGCGATTCTGATCTTCGCGCCAAGACTTATGAGTTTAAACAAAGGCTGACTGACGGGGAAACTTTGGATGACATTTTGCCGGAGGCTTTTGCCGTCATTCGGGAAGCGGCCAAACGGACCCTGGGTCAGAGGCATTTCGATGTCCAGTTAATGGGTGGAATAGTCCTTCATGAGGGGAAAATCGCTGAGATGAAGACCGGAGAAGGAAAAACTCTGGTAGCTACCTTGCCGGTTTATTTAAATGCCCTTAACGGACGCGGCGTACATGTGGTTACAGTCAACGATTACCTGGCTAAGTTTCATAGTGAGTGGATGGGAAGGGTTTACCGTTTTTTGGGCCTGACTGTCGGGGTAATCCTTCATAATCTTAATTCGGAAGAGCGCCGTCATGCGTATGGTTGTGATATTACTTACGGAACCAATAACGAATATGGTTTTGATTATCTCCGCGATAACATGGCCTTTTCTCAAGAAGATATGGTGCAAAGGGAATTAAATTATGCCATCGTCGACGAGGTTGACAGCATCTTAATCGACGAGGCGCGGACTCCGTTGATCATTTCCGGTCAGGCGGATGAATCGACCGAATTGTATTACAGGTTTGCCAGGATCGCTCCAAAGTTAAAAAAAGAAGAGGACTATTCTATCGACGAAAAAGCCCGGACTGTGGCTGTAACTGAAGAAGGCGTCGCCAAAGTCGAAAAAATGCTTAATGTCGAAAACATGTACGACGATGAAAATACCGAATTGGTCCACCAATTGAACCAGGCTCTCCGGGCCAAGGAACTTATGAAGCGGGATCGGGATTATGTGGTTAAAGACGGTGAAGTGATAATCGTCGATGAATTCACCGGACGCTTAATGTTCGGCCGCCGTTACAGTGATGGGCTCCATCAAGCCATTGAGGCTAAAGAAGGCGTCAAAATCGAACGGGAAAGCCAGACTTTAGCCACGATTACCTTCCAAAACTATTTTCGGATGTACCATAAGCTGGCTGGCATGACCGGTACCGCCGAGACCGAAGAAGCTGAATTCCGTAAAATCTATGGCTTGGAGGTAGTGGTTATTCCATCAAACTTACCGATGATCAGGGTTGACCACCCTGATGTGATCTATAAGACCGAGTCCGGTAAGTTTCGGGCGGTGGTAGAGGATATTACAGCAGTACATCAGAGTAAGCAGCCGATCCTGGTCGGCACCATCTCAATTGAAAAATCGGAAGAATTAAGCAGTATGCTGAAGAAGAGAGGCGTCACCCATCAAGTCTTAAATGCTAAGCATCATGAACGGGAAGCTGAAATTATCGCCCAAGCAGGTCGGCTAGGGGCGGTCACGATTGCTACCAATATGGCTGGCCGTGGTACTGACATCATCCTAGGTGGTAACGCCGAATTTTTGGCAAAGGATTTTTTACGGGCCCGCGGGTTTGATCCCAATGAAGCTACCCAGGAAGAATATCAATTGGTGTTCCAAGAAGCAAAAACGATAACATCTAAGGAACATGAAGAAGTTGTAGGTTTGGGTGGGCTGTATATCATCGGCACCGAGCGGCATGAGAGCCGACGGATCGATAATCAGCTGCGCGGCCGGGCCGGACGGCAGGGCGACCCCGGGGCTTCCCGTTTTTATGTTTCAATGGAAGATGATTTGATGCGCCTCTTTGGAGGCGATATGATCTCCGGATTAATGGAACGCCTGGGTTGGACTGAGGATATGCCGATTGAACATTCGGCGATTGCTAAACGGATTGAAGCTGCTCAACGCAAAGTGGAAAACCGTAACTTTGAGATCAGGAAAAATGTCTTGGAATATGATGATGTCCTGAATAAACAGAGGGAAATCATTTATGAGCTTCGCAAAAAACCGTTATTCGGAGAGGATTCGCATCAACGGGTTATCCAAATGTTCGGGGATGTCACCGATAACTTGCTGGAAATCTACGCTAACGCCAAAGTGATCCCGGAGGAATGGGATTTGGAAGGGCTGCTGCAAGCAGTTTATACAACCTTACTACCAGTGGACGCCATCTCCATTGAAGAAGTGGAAAGGCTCAATCATCAAGAACTCCGGGAGATGATCCTAGAACTGGCCCTGGAAAACTATCACTCAAAAGAAGCAGAGATTGGATCCGAGCACTTTCGTCAGTTTGAACGCCTGGTCATGCTTAGGACGATCGATGTTAAGTGGATGGATCACCTTGAGGCCATGGATGAATTAAAAGAGGGAATCGGCCTTCGGGCGTATGGGCAGAATGATCCATTGGTGGCTTATAAGATCGAAGCGTATCAAATGTTCAAGGAGATGCGTGATAGCATAAATGAGGAAGTAGTAAGGACACTGGCCAAAGTTCAAATAGCTTCCGAAGAAAAAGTTACTCAAAGGCCAAAAATCCGAAATATCTCCACCAACCTCAATGAAGACGGCAGCGCCGCGATTCAACAACGCGTAGTCGGTAAAAAGGTGGGGCGGAATGATCCTTGTCCCTGCGGTAGCGGGAAAAAGTTCAAAAAATGCTGCGGACAGGAAGCGGGCTGAAAACAGAGTAGTCATGAGTTGAGGAGTCAGGGGCCAGTAGTGTAAGTGAAGCTTTTGGAGCCTTACTTTAGGCGGAGGTTTGGAGATAAAAGCCCAAATACGCTTAATCCCAAAAGTTTTTGGTTCGGGGCATCGGCAAGATCCCACTGACCCCTGTCTCCTGTTTTCTGACTCTTATCTAATAAGTTAGCATATTTTTAGTGGGGTGATTGCATGATTGAAGCAAGCGAGTTACGTAGCCAGTTAACGGATTTGAAGAAAAGAATGCAGCAAATGAGGGAGTATCTTTGATCTGGCTGCTAAAAAAGATCGTATCCATGAGTTAAGCGCCCTTTCAACCGCTCCCGATCTCTGGAATGACCCGGCTCAAGCCCAGAAACTATTGCAAGAACTGACTGCCTTAAAAAATCAGGTGGAACTGGTGGAACGTTTGGAGAACCAAGGTTCGGAGTTGGCCAGTTTACTGGAGATGGCGATTAGTGAAGGCGAGGACGGGCTCTTACCTGAAATATCCGACGGGGTCACGGAATTAACCAAAGAAGTTAACAACTTAGAACTAAGCACCATGTTAAATGGGGAATACGATCGTTTTAACACCTATTTGACAATTCATCCCGGGGCTGGCGGCACTGAATCCCAAGATTGGGCGGAGATGCTCCTCAGGATGTATGTCCGCTGGGCTGAGCGTAAGGGCTTTAAGGTTGAGTTTTTGGACTATCAACCCGGAGACGAGGCCGGGATAAAAAGTGTCACTATCCAAATTTCGGGTGAAAATGCTTACGGATATCTGCGAAGCGAAAAAGGCGTCCATCGTTTGGTTAGGATTTCGCCCTTTGACGCCTCGGGACGAAGGCATACTTCTTTTTCTTCGGTGGATACCGTACCGGAAATTGATGACTCGATTGAAATCGAGATTCGGGCTGAGGATTTAAAGGTTGATACCTACCGTTCCAGCGGGGCCGGGGGACAGCATGTTAATAAAACCGAATCCGCGATTCGGATTACCCATCTGCCCACTGGAATCGTGGTGGCCTGTCAAAATGAGCGATCTCAATTCCAAAACCGCGACCGGGCGATGCAAATGTTAAGGGCCAAGTTATTTGAGAGGCGCCGGCAGGAACAGGAAGCCAAGCTGGCCCAGATCAAAGGGGAGTATTCAGAGATCGCCTGGGGCAACCAAATCCGTTCCTATGTTTTTTGCCCTTACACTATGGTTAAAGACCACCGGACTGAAACGGAGACCGGTAATATCCAATCGGTAATGGACGGTGATTTGGATCCTTTCATTGAGGCTTATTTAAAATCCGAATATAATAAAAGCTAATATTTTGCATCAGGTTCGGCTTTAGGGACCTGATGCCTATTAGAAATTTAATTCAATTTATTTTTGGAAAATAAAACTAATTAACCTCGGATAAACTAAAAACCGGGGTTTTTTATTATTACCTAATGAAGGTGATAACTCTGGATGAAAAATCATATCATCGTATCCTATTCCTCTTCGGGATCTGTTTTTTTCTGTTGTTAGCCCTTGGGATACGCCTGTTTCAGATTCAAGTAATTAATTTTAGTAAATATGCGAAACTGGCCGGGGACCAACATGGCCTGCTTTTGCAAGAGAACCAGTTAAGAGGGCCTATTTTTGATCGGAACGGCAAATTGTTTCGAAGCTCAACTCAAAAGTGGTATTTGCTAGTCAAAAATATTACCCCGAAACTGTTAGGTGAATATCAAGAAAACCTATCGTTTTTTGACCCGGATTTTTTTCTGGAAGCCAAAGCCAATTTAGCCAAAGGTTATTGGGTTTATTCCAAACCTTTAAGTCAATCGGAGATCAACCGGATCATTCATTTAGGGAATCCGGATTTAAAAATTGTAGCTAACCAAACCGGGAGAGATCAACCGGAAAAATTAGCCTGGCATATATTGGGGATGATTAGGGATCAAAAAGCCCAATCCGGATTGGAATTTTCATTAGAACCTGTCCTAAAGCAGCCTTCATTTTCAGCGTCAATTAGATCTTTAACGGATGCTACCCATCAACCCCTCCCCGGACTGGGGTTACGGTCCATTCAGCGCCGGAACCCAAATGGTTATTATTTGACAATTGATCTTACTATTCAAAGGCTGGTTGAGGAGATCTTGGATCGAAAGAAGGTTTGCGGGGCGATAGTAGTTTTGGAAGTAAATAGCGGCGACATTTTAGCGATGGCTAGCCGTCCCATGGTCAAACTGACCGATTTGGAAGCAAGCCTAACCGACTCCGAATATCCTTTTGTCAACCGGGCAATTACAGGATATCCTCCGGGATCGGTCTTCAAAACGGTGCTACTCTGCGCCGGCCTTGATTCAGGATTAGTGTTTGAAGAGGAATACTTTAAGGATCAGGGATATTTTCAGTTGGATGATAAACGTTGGAATTGTACCACTTCTGCCGGGAGTGGCCATGGTTTTATAAACCTTACTGAAGCCTTTGCCTATTCTTGCAATCCGGTCTTTATTGAACTTGCTTTGCGATTAGGCCCCGGTTTGATAACCGGTTATGCTGAAAAATTTGGTTTTGGAAAACCGGTTAACATTGGCCTGATTGATGAGGCTTGGGGAGAACTTCCTACCGGAATAGGCCTTTCCTTAGGGGAACGGGCTAACCTTGCCCTGGGACAACAGCTGGTTTCTGCAACCCCTTTGCAAGTAGCTTCGCTAATCCAAACAATTGCCAATGACGGGGTTCGGCTGGCGCCAAGGTTACTCAAGGGGAAAACTGCTGAAAATAGAGGATTAATCGAGTTTAGCCTTGCCGAACCCCCAAACAGAGTAATTAAAATGGAAACAGCCCGTCAAGTACAAAAAATGATGGCTGCGGTCCTGGAGTACGGCACCGGACGTGAAGCGCAACCGTCATGTCAAGCTGCTGGAAAAACTGGGACTGTCCAAAACATCGGAGGCCAGTCCTTTCCGGATCATGCTTGGTTTGCCGGATATGCCCCATTGCGCGTTCCACGTTATGCAATAGTTGTTTTTTGCGAAAAGGGAATCTCCGGTGGTGAAACTGCAGCGCCTATTTTCCGGGAAGTGGTGGATAAAATTACCAACAGATCAGACTAGCACAGATTAGCTTAAGCGGACATAGGAATATTGATACGGAGCCTAATTCTGTTTAAGGTTTATGGTTTTGCTGCTTTAAACAGATGAAAACAATCCGTCAATTCCTATGGAGGTGTCTTAACTGAATGGTTATTCCCATCATCGGGCCGGCGTTTCAACTAATAATAGCCGGTTTTTATTATCTTTTCGGTTATATCTCGAATAACAATGTTTTCCCACTCCCATTATCGGAGGAGGAAGAAAGCGCGCTCTTAATTAGGTTAGAACACGGCGATGAAGAGGCTAGGAACATTTTGATCGAACGAAACCTACGGTTGGTGGCCCATATTGTCAAAAAGTTCGATAGTACCGGTGAGGATATCGACGACTTGATCTCCATCGGGACTATCGGATTAATCAAAGGAATTGGGACTTTTAAACGAAACCGGAATACCAGGCTAGCGACTTATGCCGCCCGCTGCATTGAAAATGAAATCTTGATGCATCTTCGCAGCATTAAAAAGAATAAAAATGACCTCTCGATTTATGATCCGATTGGGACTGACAAAGAAGGAAATGAAATTACACTCATCGATATTCTGGATACCGGAAATGAAGTGGTTTCGGAACAAGTAGAAACCCTGCTCGAAGAGGAGAAACTTAGGGAAAGATTAAATCAGCTTACTAGAAGAGAGAAGAAAGTGATTGAATTAAGGTATGGTTTGAATGACGGCATTAATAAAACCCAACGGGAAATTTCAAAGATGCTGGGTATTTCCCGGTCTTACGTTTCAAGAATTGAGAAAAAAGCCTTACATAAACTTTTTTGTGATTTGGCGGCAGCTAATAGGGAAAATAATTGATAAGCTAGCCGCAAGTTGAAGGGCTGCCGCTAATCCCTGGCTCTTAAAGTGAAAGCCTGTTAAGTTATTTGATCTTTGGTTTAAACAAATAATTCACATTATTTTCCAAGAATAAAACCGGGTATGGGGGGTTAATCTATACTCAGAGATTTGTAGTGGCCGAGGCGCAGATTGATAACGGCCTTGCCCCAGAGGCCTAAAAGGTCGTTATCAGTCGAGCAACTGATCGATATGGGTCTGTATAGTTTGGATTCATATCGGTCTGAGCGCAGATTGTCATAAGTGGGCCAACTTATTACGGCGGTTGATGAGATCGTCGTGATAGGGAAACTTATTTATGGCGGTCGAGCCCAGATTGTTATCAGAGCGAAAGGGTTTGCTTGCAGTCGAGAGATTGCAGGTAGATCCCCAAGTTTTGATAGCAGTCGGTCAAAGGTTATCGTAGTACGTGTAATGGGTGTTCGTAGCCGAAAGGTTGCGGGTATCCACGCAACGTGGTGCGGTAGCCGGAGATAAGGTTACTACAAGTCTCTTCTTGTATTCAAAGCCTAGTGTTGTAAGGAGGCAAGAGTCAGCAAAAAATTTCAGTTGAGCCTTGATTCAACTTTTAATTTAGGCGGTTTCATAATTCCTTTTTTCCGGCTTCGCATACAATATATTGATAGACTAAAATAAAACCTACACTATATATTGCATGCGAAGATAAATTTTTGTAATTATGAAACTCGCTCAATTGATAAGCAAATATTTAGGCTTTACTGACTTACGAACGTTAACTAAAGCATTTCCGTAAAATTCCTTGAAGAAGCAAAGCTAATTTCAAATAACCGCCGTTTTTCCTAGAATTCACTCAATTATTCCTTAAATATGGAATTTATTTATTTCCATTAATCGATTATAATATTAACACAGTCCCTTTTTGTACGGGTAAGTTCGTTTAGGGACTATCGAGCATTTATTAGACGCTGGCGCCGGTGGACGGATAAATGCTCAACCCCGTGGCGGAATATCTAGCCGGCTTTCCAAAATGGGGCGTATACTTCTTTAAAGGTTTTGGTTTTAGGTTTAAAAAGTTTTACTTGCTTTAAATTGCTTTACATGTTTGCTTTATTTGTTTGTCATCCGCCACCTTCGAGGTGGTTATTTTTTTATCCAATATCTTCCCCGAGCTCAACTGCTTATTATTCTTCCCTTTAGGGAGTGGATTTTCAGATCATAATGAACAAAGGTTTTTATTAAGCCTGTCTGTGTAGAATAATCGTTTTTAAAATAAAGCTTAAACAATATAGGAATTTTATCTCAAAAATGGACTAATAAAAGCGCCTCGACCCTAAGAAAAGTCAAGGCGAAATAGGGTTAAGATTTTAGTCTTATCTGAGCAACATATCTTTTAACAGTACCTCGGTATGATGTGTTCTTTTTACATTCTGAGTTCTCTTTTGGTATTGGATTGCTTCTTGGGGGCACCATTGAAGACAGGCGAAACAAAATTCGCAGTCGTGATTCCAGACAGGTTTGCCACCATCCAGGCTAATATTGCCCCGGGGGCAGATTTTTTCACAAGTCCCACAACGATTGCATTTACCATCTACCCAATAACCGCCGTCTCCAAATTTAAAAGCTTGAATAGCCATGCCATGAAACATGCTACCTAATAAATTTGCCCCCCAAGCGCTGGTTTCTGGGGGATGGTTCTGATTATTTTTAATAGTCATCAGAATCTCCGGGAGTCTTTCCTCGCTTAACTTGGGCATTGCTCCTGCGATACTGCTTACAAAACCAATTAAAGCACTCTTCTCCGAAAGAAGGGTATAATTGGCTTCTTTTACAGCAAAGCCCGCGTTCAGTTTAACCCCTTTGCGGCGTAGGTTTTTTTCTAATTGTTTCAAGGTTCCACCTGGATTTCCAGCGTTAACCGCTATTGCAAAAATGTATTGACCCTTCTGTAATTCTAGCTTTTTAAGAAAGTCGGAGACAATTCGTGGCATACCCCAGGCGTATACCGGGAAAATCAATCCGATTCGCGGCGCTGAGGCGTCAATCCGATCTTTCATTACTCTTAAAAGGGTCATGACTAGAACAGAGAATTATTTTTAAAGATTTTCAACAAAAGTTTATATAAATCCTTGTCTCGATAGTTAAAACGGAACTCGCATTCTTTAAGGTGCAGGTAGAAAGTAGATTTACTCATGCCTCTAAACTTAACAAGACGGGTTTTAGCAAAACCCCAGAAGCTTTCTATACCGTTAATATGTACATGGCCTTTAGCAAATTCATCCTGGCCATGGTCAATACGAAAATGTTTGGCGTAACCTACATCTACTAGACCATCATAACCACGCCACCCGTCTGAGTGAATAACTGATTCAACAGTTACTTTACCGCGGATAATTGATTGTAAAGTCTTTGCAGAACAATCTGGAACTATCTCGGTATATACCTTGCCGCTACGTTTGAAAATGCCGAAAACAATAGTTTTTCCGAAAGCGCCACGGCCACGTTTCCCTTTAATACGCCGGGCTCCAAAGAAACTTTCATCAACTTCTACTTGGCCAGAGAAAGGAGATTCTCTCTCACAGAACGTGGCAATAGTTTCTCGGATAGCTTTTAGGTAACGATTAACTGTATTACGGTTCATACCAAAGATCATCGCTATTTGAGTAGCATTTAAATCAGCAACAAATAACCGGATAAATGATCTGAATTTAGCTTCTGAAATTTTTGCGTTTTTTGCATAACGATTTTTCTGTGTCATGACTAGATTGTGTCACCTTTTTATACTTCTGTTCTAGTCAAGACCCTTGAAATATTATAGGAGGAGATACCTTGAAAAGACAAAACCTTAGACAAAGCATTTTACTGATTTCGTTCTTGTTGTTTCCCATCACCCAGTTTTATTTTTCGCCATACATAATTTTGAGTGCTGCAGCCAAGGGTATAATCAATGGGAGTCTGATCGTTTTTACAATTTTGTTATTTGGGGGAATGTTTATAGGTAGGGCATTTTGTGGGTGGTTCATGCCTTGTGGAAGCTTACAAGAAATTTGTTTTAATGTTAACGGCAAACAGGCTAAGGGGGGCAAACTAAACCTATTAAATTATTTTATTTGGATTATTTGGTTAGTTGCAATTGTTGGAACAGTAGTTCGTGTTGGAGGTTATAAAGCAATTGATCCGTTTTATTTTACCAAAAACGGAATTTCTGTTTCGGGACCGATTATGTATATTATTTATTACGGAGTGCTTCTAATTTTCATTTCAATGTCATTCATATTTGGTAAAAGGGCAACCTGCCATTACCTTTGTTGGATGGCTCCCTTTATGGTATTGGGGAGAAAAATCGGAAGTTTATTGAGATTGCCGTCTTTACATTTGTCGAGCGATCCGGTAAATTGTGTTAAATGTAACCAATGCAACCGGGAATGTCCAATGAGTCTGGATGTTATGGAAATGGTTCGAAGTCAAAGAATGGATAATTCGGAATGTATTCTCTGCGGTAAGTGCATTGAAGTGTGTAAAACGAAGGTAATTAAATACTCCTTCGGGGTTTCTCAAAAAAAATTAAATTATGAAAATGTTCAAAGCGTGAGAAGGTAAATCAGCAGATTGTTGGTTTGTTTTTTTCCATTTGGCGCTGGGAAGGATTATGAAGTAGTTTACAGAATTAATAGTGTGAAAAAGGATTAAAAGAGGTTGTTTATGGCCGCTGAAGTTCGCCTGATTAGAGCCGAAGAATTGGAAAACTTGTTAATGCTGTATCGCTTTCTTAACCCGGATGATCCGGAACTCAAGATTGATCATGATTTAATGCAACATTGGGATCTGATCTTATCCGATCCGCACCTTTATTATCTGGTCATTGAAGAAGATGGTATGTTGGTTTCTTCCTGTACTTTGGCCATTATCAAAAACTTAACCAGGTCGGCCAGGCCTTATGGTTTAATCGAAAATGTGGTCACCCATGAGAATTACCGTAATAAAGGGTATGGGACTGCCGTATTAAAGAAGGCTATCGAAATTGCGGCCGAACAGAATTGTTATAAAGTAATGTTGCTGACCGGTAGGAAGGATGATAGCACCTTGAGGTTTTATGAAAAGGCCGGGTTTGATCGAGGAGAAAAGACAGCGTTTGTAATCAGGTTAGCAGGAGAATAAATGATTTTAAGGAGGATATGAAATGCGAAGGAAAGACAAGGAAATAACCGATCATAGCCTGATCGAATCCATCCTTAAAGAAGAGCCGATTTGCAGGATAGCCTTGTGCGATTGGGAAAAGCCATATCTATTTCCAATGGCCTTTGGATATCAGGACGGCTATTTATATCTCCATTCGGCCCGGGAAGGGAAAAAGATCGATCTGCTCCGAAAGAACAATCAGGTTTGTTTTGAGGTTGAATCAAAGGTGGAAGTGGTGCCGGGAGAAAAACCTTGCGACTGGGGGATGAGATATTATACAGTGATTGGTTTTGGGAAAGCCTATTTTTTAGAGGAACCGGATCAGAAAAAGAAGGCTTTGGATATTATGATGCGTAAGTTTACCAAAGAAAGCCAGAATGAGTATGCTGAAACAATGCTTGAAAAAACGGAAGTAATAAAGATTGTAATTGAAGAGATGACGGGTAAAAAATCGGGATATTGAGAAGAATTAAAAGCCAAGCATTGAATATATCGGAGGATTATGATGAGTAATGTTGATCAGGGTATGTTGGTCAAAAACGCTTCAGCGCTTGAGGAAGCAATAAGAGGCAAAGAAAGGGTCATTGCCTTGATATATGCCACCTGGTGCCCTTATTGCGTCAGTTTCCTACCGGTTTACCGGAAATATGCCCAAGGAAGGGATTGTTATTTACTGATAGAAGATGACCGTTGGGTAATTGCTGATAAATATGATGTGGAAGTAGTACCCACCGCGCTTTATTTCGAAAACGGCAAAGTAGTGGAACGGCTGGATGGAGTATTGGGTGTGGGATTGAATGAGAAGCAGTTGGCCGATTTTATTAAGGCATACGGTTTGTAGACAGATTTGTAAATAAGAAGGGAAAAGCGCCGGGAGTTAATTAAACTTCTCGGCTTTTTTTTGACTAATACCTGAAGATAGATATTTTCTGGCAGAGAAAAATTACGGAAAGAAATCTAAAAGGTAGCAGGAGAAATTTAAATTCTAGCGAATTACTTTTTTAGATAAAAAAACAAAGTTAAAAAATGACCGTAAAATTTTAGTTTTCCATTCCAATCCTTTATTGATGTTGGTATTATAAACTGGCATCAAATCAATTGTTACTACTAACAAAAACTAATATGCTTGCAAATGAAAAACAATTTAGTTACAATACCTATCTGATTACTTTTTTAAACTAAAAAACAAAGCTTTAATAAGAATCAGAATCATTAGGAGTGAGTATCAATGAAATTGCCTCATAATGTTATTAACAGCCATGATTTAAAAGTATTGAACCGGGTATCGGTACTGGATATCATTAGAAAAAAAGGTCCGGTTGCAAGGTATGAAGTCGCAAAGTTAACCCAGTTAACTCCCCCTACGGTAACGGTAATTGTTAACGAGTTATTGCAGTCAGGAATTATTTATGAAGTGGGAGAGGGGGAATCGAGCGGCGGACGAAAACCGGTTATGCTTGAGCTCAATTCAGATTATGGGTATATCTTTGCCGTACGGATTCAAAGAGGGGAAATCGTATCGGCGCTAATTGATTTAGCCGGAAATATTTTAGAAAACCGGCGTTTAAAGTTGGAAACGGCGGTACCGGAAGATGTGGTTGCCGCGGTGAAAGGTTGTTTTGAACAATTATTAGAAATTACTCAAATACCCAAACAAAGAGTTTTCTGGTGTGGAGTCGCATCGCCGGGGTTGGTGGATTCATATCGGGGGATTGTGGAACGCTCCGCCAATCTGAATTGGGGTAAGGTGCCATTCGGAAGTATGCTTACTGAGGCATTGCAACTCCCGGTACATATCGAGAATATTTCAAATGCCGCCGCTGTAGGTGAAAAAGTATATGGTGGCGGCCGGGGTTTTTCGGATCTAATCTATCTTAACTTATCGGTTGGTATCGGCGCCGGAATTATTTTAAATAATGAAGTCTATAGCGGGACGCGTGGCTACGCTGGTGAAGTAGGGCATATGGTCCTTTCACCTAACGGGGGACCAAAATGTACTTGTGGGAGGCAAGGCTGTTTTGAGGCGTTTTGTGGCGTTCAAGCTATCTTGGAACGGATTAAAATGGAAGTCCCTGACGATATCTTTAATCAACTAGGCCTTTCCAAGGCTCGCATCAGCATTGACGATGTCATGAATCCGAGATTCTTTAAAAATCACGAAGTTCAAGAGGTTTTTCAAGATGTGGCCGGACTGATTGGTGTTATGATTGCCAATTTGGTCAGCCTTTTCAATATTGAAACAATTATTTTAGGAGGTGAGTTGGCCCGGGCTGGAGATTGTTTAATAAAAACTATCTCCCGGGAAGTAACGGAACGGACGCTGGCGGAGATCGGCGAAACAGTTCAAATCTTCGCTTCGACGATGTGGGAAGACCCGCCTTTAATGGGTGTATATGCTTTAGTCCTCGATAAACTATTTCATGATGCGGAATGGTTTAAATTGAGCCTTTTTTCTTTGAAACAGGAATCTTAATTCACCTATTGTAGATAAGGGGCGAAATTATGGAAAAAGCTGTTATATTAACTAATGCGACATTAATTACCCCAATCCGTGAGATTAAAAATGGGACAGTTGTAATCAAAAACGGATTAATTGCGGATTACGGCTCTGCTCCTGAAATTCGGATACCAAAAGAAGCTTTAGTCTTTGACTTAGAAGGCGCTTATCTTAGCCCCGGATTTATTGACCTTCATCTTCACGGAGCCTGGGGCGGAGATGTAATGAGCGGTTCAACCAAAGATATTGCGGCGATGGCCGAAGGGCTGGTTAAAAACGGCGTTACATCATTTCTTCCCACTACCTTATCCGGACCACTACAACAAATCGAAAAAGCGGTTCAAAGTATTGAACAAGTAATGAAATCGAATCTCCGGGGAGCCAGGGTTCTTGGCGCGCATTTGGAAGGTCCCTATTTTAATATGCGGCAAAGAGGCGCTCAAAACCCGGAGCATATAATTAATCCCAAGCCAGAAGATTACCTGCCGCTTTTAGATAAATATCAATGTATCAAACGGGTATCGGCTGCCCCCGAAATACCAGGCGGATTGGAATTAGGGCGTGAACTAAAACGAAGGGGAATCGCAGCTTCGATTGCCCATTCTGACGCAACTTATTCCGATGTAATTCAGGCGGTTGAGGCAGGTTATTCCCATGTTACTCATATTTTCTCCGGAATGTCTACTGTCCAACGGATTGACGCTTATCGGGTCTCGGGAGTGCTGGAATCAGCTTTGTTGCTGGATGAATTGACCACCGAAATTATTGCTGACGGCCATCATCTCCCGCCCAGCTTGATGAAGCTTGTCTTGAAAACTAAAGGATTGGATAAAGCCTGTTTAGTGACAGATTCTATGGCTGCAGCCGGGTTAGGGCCGGGGGACTTTGAATTGGGAGGGTTAAAAGTAATTATCGAAGCCCAAATCCCAAAGGTATTCGAAATTCCTACCCAAGCAAAAAACTATGTAGCTAAGCTGGCAGACCGTAGCGCCTTTGCCAGCAGCGTGGCTACCATGGATCAATTAGTCCGGAATATGGTCCGATTTACCGGCTTATCAGTTTTAGATGCGGTAAAAATGGCCACTGTCAACCCGGCCCGGATGCAGCGTATTGACCATGAAACTGGCATTATTGCCAAAGGCCTCAGGGCTGATCTGGTGGCCTTTGACCCGGAAATCGAGATCAAATTGACTATGGCCGGGGGAGAGATAGTGTATCAAAAAGAGGGCAATTGCGGTTTAAAATAACCAATCATGGCTTCTCGAAATTTAACAGGAGAAGATAAAAATGGCACAAATATCAATACCCTACGGTGAAAAAGAAATTACTTTTAAGATAGCAGGCCATCATTTTCAAGAGATCCTCTATCCCAATCGGGTTACTTTCCCGGAAGATCAAATTACCGAAGTTAAACAGGCGCTCGAAAAACCGATCGGTTCCGGCAGGCTATCCGAGATTGTCCGCCCTGGTCAAAAAATTGCTCTGCTATGTGACGATATCAGTAGGCCGACTCCTACCGCTAAACTATTGCCATTAATCGTGGAGGAACTAAATTTATGCGGAGTCGCCGATGAACAAATTACGGTAATAATGGCTCTCGGGAGCCATCGTCCGATGTCTGAAGCGGAGATAGAGTTAAAAGTAGGGGCCGCTTTACGGGAACGGCTGGCAGTTTTCAATTCGGAATTTCGGGATCAAACTAAACAAGTGAACTTGGGGGTAGCGCCTGGCGGAACCCAGGTATGGGCTGATCGGCGGGCTATGGAAGCCGATATCAGGATTGGGATTGGCAGTATTGTGCCACATCCCGCGGTTGGCTGGTCCGGGGGAGGCAAGATTATCTATCCGGGAATTACCGGCGAAGCTACGGTAGCAGCTTTTCATCTGCAACACGGGAAGACCCCTTGGAATATGTTCGGCTCTGAGAATAGTCCGGTCAGGGAGAATATGGAACGATGGATCAAACAAGTAGGGTTGCATTTTATCGTGAATGTGGTCTGCACTCCCGACGGAAAGATCTATAAAGCGGTGGCCGGAGACTATATCAAAGCCCATCGAGTAGGAGTCGGTTTCGCCAAAGAGCTTTACGGAGTCAAGGCCAATTGTAAAGTGGATGTGGCTGTAGTCAGTTCTCATCCGGCTGACGCTGATTTTTGGCAAGCTACCAAAGGGGTATTGTCCGGAGAGTTTATTCTCAAGGACGGTGGAACTTTGATATTGGTCACCCCATGCCCCGAAGGGGTAGGCCCTCATCCGAGTTATACCACTTATATCGGTTGTACCGGCATTGAAAACAAATTGGATGAAATCGCGGTTTCACCGGAAGGAATCCGAGACCCGTTGGCTGCCCCGGTCGGGGCTACAATATCCCGGATTAAAAAACGGGTTAAGCTTGCGTTGGTATCTGACGGAATCGATTTATTTGAAGCCAATCGGGCGGGATTTGCCAAATATGCCACAATCGAAGCGGCCATCGATGAAATATTACCGCAATACGGACCTTCGGCTAAGGTTACAGTGTTGCCCTACGGCGCTGAGACTTATCCGATAGTAGCGGGAACCTGAAATTTTAAACGGTAAATAAGGGAGGTGAACCATTCATTCTTTCGGAAGCATGTTTGATGTTACTAAAGACAAATATCAAAGGAGCATGGTGCGATGAGTAAGTATACCCAAGAATATTTAAATGCGATCACCAATCTTTTTAAAAGTATTGAAGCTGAAGAAGAAGAGCCGATCAATCGGGCGGCCGAGGTAATCGCCGAGAGTATCATGAAAGACCAGTTGATCCATGTCATCGGTACCGGCGGCCACTCTAATATTGCAGCTGAGGAATTAGTCTGGCGGGCCGGTGGCTTGGCGGCAATCAATCCGATGTTGGATCCTGGACTCCAGCTGGTAAACGGCGCCAAACACAGTAATATTATCGAACGCACTCCTGGATATGCCAAGTCGGTGTTGGATTATTACGGAGTGAAAAATGGCGAAGTGATTGTTGTCGTCAACGCCTATGGCATCAATTCCATGACGATTGATACCGCTTTGGAAGCAAAAAAACGCGGTTTGACCACTATTGGAATTACTTCCACCAGCTTTGCCAAGCATGTGCCGGAGGGGCACCCTTCGCGGCATCCCAGTAACAAAAACTTATTCGAGATTGTCGATATCTATATCAATTGTCATTTGCCTCTGGGAGACGCGATTGTGAAGTTTGATGGGTTGGAACAGAGGATCGCACCTTCGTCGACCATGGTTAATGTATTTACAGTAAACTTGTTAGTTATTGAAGTAGTAAATAAATTACTGGAACGCGGATTTACACCGCCAATATGGATGAGCGCTAATATGCCGGGAGGTGATGAAGCAAATAAAAATTGGGAAGCCAAGTATTTCGATCGGGTAAGACATTTAAGGTAGTTATCGGTCGTAGTTTTAAAGTTTCGGCTCTTCCCAGCATTACAGAAAGTATTGGTTTTATGGATATCCAGTTTTCAATCAACCGTTGCTTTTAAAAAGGAGGTAATAATGTGAAAAAGTTTAAAATCAGTTTACTCGTACTCCTATCAATGGTATTTCTGGTGACGGGAATTTACGCTGAGAAAGCGCCCTTACAACTTAGCCTCTGGCATATGGAAGCCCGGCCGACAAGAATGAAAGCAATTGAAGAATTAATCAATAAATTTAACCGGGAAAATTCCGATCTCAACGTTAAAGTAGAGGTGCAAAGCTGGGGTGATGTTTATGTAAAGGCAATCGCCGCAATTCAAGCTAATAAGTATCCTGACTTTATCTTTGCTATTCCGGATTTTAGTATGAATATGATGTTGACCAGGACGGTCCGGCCTGTAGATGACATCATGAAAGGATTAATGAAGAAATATAAGGTTTATCAACCGGCAATCGATCCGTATTATTATGATAACCATTACTGGGGAGTACCCCTTTATGGCCAGGCGGAAGTGTTATGGTATCGGAAAGATTTATTCCAAAAAGCGGGGTTAGATCCAAATAAACCGCCGAAGACCTGGTCGGAATGGTTGGCCGCGTGTAAGACCCTGGTTGATAAAGGAGTTGTCAAGTATCCAATCGCAGTACCGGCAGACTGGCATCTGGCAACCGTCCAACAGGTTTATCCTTTGATGGTGGTCAATAAAGCTGAAACGATCATCGATGGCAAAGGCAAAATAGTTTTTGACAACCCCAGAACCGTCGAGACCTATCGGATGTACAAAAAGTTATATGACATGTCTCCTCCGGGTTCGGCGTCATGGCAGTGGGATCAACCGGTTGCCGCATTTATGAATGGCGAAGTCGCCATGGTAGTTGAAAAAGGACAGTACATTGAGCAATGGGATTTGAGAACCACCTTAGATCCAAATTTATTGGGCGCGGCTCCGGTTCCTGTTCCGGATAAAAACGGACAACGGGGTACTACCTACTATAGTAACGCCATTAATCTCTTGAAGTCGGATCCGAAAGTGCGGGAGGCCTATAAGCGGCTGGTGGAATTCATCTATCAACCGGAAAATATGGGCAGTCTGTTGATTGGTTCTCCTGGTCTTTTCCTCCCGGTAACCGAGGAAGCATCCAAATCTACGGTATTGTTAAACAACTCCACCATAAAACGGCATCAAGAAAAATTCCAGCTCATGGTGGAAGAAGCTAAATACGGTAAATTATATGGCTTTACTGTTCGTCCTTATAATCCGGACATCGGTCGGATCACCGGACAAAACCTGATTGCCTGGACTGCTCAACGGATGGTCTATGATAAGTTAAGTCCTGAAGAGGCTGTTAAAGCCGGCGCCTCCAAGATGAAAGAAGCTATCGAATAACCATAGTTTAATTTTCCGGGCGCCTTTCTATGCTAGAAGTCCGGTTCCCGCTTACGGCGGAGACCGGACTTAACGCCCGGATTACTTGAGCTATCCCAAAATATGATTTGACTATTATGCAACCGTTACAATACATGAAGTGAAGCCTCCCGAATGAATTAACAAATTTAACGTCATTCAAAATTCCAGGGATTAGAAACGGGGTGCAAGAGGTGAAGTTGAAAAAGCTTTTAGGCTATCTCGAAAAGGACCCGTATTTTGGTTTATTGCTAGTGGCTCCAATTTTAATATGGGTCATGGTTACCCTTATTTATCCGTTGATTGAGGCGATGGCGCTCAGCTTTAAAAATGTGGGTTATGCAGGGACCGATGGTATTTTTGTCGGTCTTAAGAATTACTTTAATGTTATGAAACAGATCGTGTTTCTTCAATCTTTATGGACTACTCTGGTTTGGACTGTTCTGAATGTAATATTCCAAATCGGGATCGCAATATTGGGAGCTAAGATTCTCAACCAGGACTTTTTTGGCAAAAATTTTATCAGAAATTGGATTATAGTGCCTTGGGTGCTGCCTTCCATCGTTCTGGCGACATTGGGAAAATGGGTGCTCGATCCTTCTTTGGGTATTGCCAATTATTTCTTGAAATCCGTAGGGCTAATCGACACGCCGATTTCATTTTTAAGCGACCCTAACCTGGCTCTGCCTTGGGTGATTATTTTAAACGTCTGGCGGTGGTTTCCTTTTTTCACGGTAATGTTACTGGCGGCTCTGCAGACAGTGCCGCGGGAACTTTATGAAGCGGCCGATCTTGAACAGGCTAATGGATGGCAAAAGTTTTGTTATATTGAACTGCCGGGAATAGCTCCCATCCTTAGGGTGCAAACCCTATTATGCATTTTATGGGCGGTTAATATTTTTGATACAATTTGGCTCCTAACCAGAGGGGGTCCCAACTACACCACTACCACATTACCAATTTTAATCTACTTAAAAGCCTTTCAGGAGTACCGAATTTCCCAATCTTCAACCATTGCGATTATTATGTTTATAATTCTACTGATTGGTAGCTTGATCTATTTTAAACGCTCACTCAAGCTAGATTGGGAGGAGTAAATCATGAAAGATAATTTTTTTAAACAGAGCTTGAGATATCTATCCGTGCTGCTGCTGACATCCGTAGTATTTCTGCCGTTGGTCTGGATCTTTTTAAATTCATTTAAAACAACGCCGGAATTGACAAGCACCATCCCGACTTTATGGCCGCGTTCCTTTACTTTGGAACATTACCAGAACCTCTTCACTCAAGTGGATTTTGCGCGGTACTGTTTTAACAGCACTTATGTGGCGGTAGTCAGCACATTGATAACGCTGGTGTTGGGTTCGCTCGCCGCATATAGCATTTACCGCTGTAATTATCGCGGCCGAAAAGCCTTTTTCGCTTTATTCCTTTCGGTTTACGTATTTCCAAGGGTTTTAATAATGATTCCAATCTTTGTGATTTTAGCAAAAATGAAACTGGTAGATACCCTGTTTTCATTGATCATATTGAATGTATCAACTACCGCTCCTTTTAGTATCTGGACCTTAAAAGCGTTTTTCACTACCATTCCGTTTGAATTGGAAGAAGCCGCCTCCATCGATGGGGCAAGTAGATTACAAGCTTTATTCCAAGTAATTCTGCCGGTAACTGCTCCGGGCATTGCCGCATTAGCGTTAAATTCCTTTCTCTTGTGTTGGACGGAATACCTTTTCGCCTCGGTTTTTATTATGTCGAATCAACTGAAGACAATCCCGGTGGGTATGGCCTTATTCCTAGATCAATACTTTATCGACTGGGGAATGTTGATGTCCAGTTCCGTAATTGTGGCGGTACCCCCGATTTTATTATTTGCATTAGTCGGAAGGTTCTATGTTAAAGGACTGACCGCAGGCGCAGTCAAAGGTTGAAATTTGTTAAACTATGTATAGGAGTTGTTAGCTATGCTGGAAAATCAAGGTTTGGAGAAAAGCTTAACTGTTGATCGTTTGACGGTTGAGATTTACCGGGAACGAAAATTGATGGGGCAAGCTGTGGCTTCAGCGGTGGCGGAGAAGATGAAGGAATTATTGACCCAAAAAACCAACCTCAATATGATCTTTGCCGCCGCTCCCTCCCAGAACGAATTTCTCAAGGCTTTGGGCAATATTCCCGGAATTGACTGGCCGCGAGTGAATGCTTTTCATATGGATGAATACTTGGGGTTGACATCAGAAGCTCCGCAAAGGTTCGGCGTTTTTTTACGGGAACGGCTTTTTAACCGAGTCAAACCTGGAAATGTCTATTACCTGGTTAACGATGATCCTAATTTGACCGGAAAACCCTCCCCGGCGATACAAGCGGAGGCGATTAAAACCGAGTGTGTACGTTACACCCGGCTACTTCGGGATAATCCGGTGGATATCGTTTGCATGGGAATCGGGGAAAACGGGCATATCGCTTTTAACGACCCACCCTTGGCCGACTTTAATGATCCCAATTTGCTCAAACCGGTGCAGCTTGATGAACGGAGCCGGATCCAGCAGGTTCATGACGGTTGTTTTGCATCTTTAGACGAAGTGCCGACCCATGCCCTGACTTTAACCATCCCAGCATTAACTGCAGCCAAGTATATATACTGTATCGTTCCGAGCCTGCACAAACGGGAGGCAGTCCACCGAACCCTCCGGGGACCGATTACCCCTGACTGTCCGGCGACGATCCTGCGTAACCATAGCCAAGCCAGGTTGTACTTAGACCATGATTCGGCGGGGGATCTGTGAATACTCAGTTATAGCTTTTCAAAAGATTGAAAGGTAATTTGAAAAGCTTAAAATAAAAGGCTGTAAAGTTGCTTTGTGACTTTACAGCTCTATTATACTTCAGTAAACCAACTATATAACAATCATTTAGTTAAGGCTTCCGGGCGGTAGGTTAATGGTTTCATAGGAAGCTTTTTTTATTAATGCATGAGCCGGATCAACCTATCATTCAATTGTAATCCAACCAGGATTTGAGCGATTATTAAGAAGGGGTTGACGAGGCTTTAATTATTATTGAAAAACAAGGGGTATTTCCAGTGAAAAAAATTTTAATCCGGATCTTTATGTTGCTGGGGGCCGTAATCTTTTTGTTATTCATTGAAAAAGCCAAGTTTAAGAAGGAACCCCTTTTTCAACAGCCTTTACTGGAGCTCTTTAAAACGGAAATAGTAATCGGGAGTTGAGCGATGCTCATTAACTGTGACCCTTTTTTACAAGAGGAAAACCCCGTATAATCCGGTTCGTATGTGGCTTTAATTGGATTGCCGGATACAAAAGGCATACGTAGGGTAATATTTTTATCAACTGCCATAGGCCTATTACCGCGCTTTATTTTTAGGTGTAAATGCAAAATATATTCAATTTTTTCCCACCAATTTTGAGATAGCTTTTATGTTAAAATTATTAATATTTAATTAATCGTTGCAGTTAATGTCTACCAGAGAAGGCGTGTGGCATAATTGACTAAAAAGAATGTTATATTGTCGATCTTAGCAGTGATTTTACTTTTGGCAATTTTACCCGGCTTGATAATTATTGCTGATGCATTGAGAAAAGAGCCAGCTTATCAATTGATGGTAAACGGTGAAAAGTGGTTTACCGTTTCCAACAAAGACTCCTTAGAAAAGATATTGGATGAGTATAAAAAGAGCTATCTTGTCAACATCGATAAAAAGGCGCGGGTAAAAAAGATCGCTTTTTCACAAAAACTAGAAATTGTTGAAGTGGAAGTTAAGCCTGAAGAAATAGTTACTTTAAAAGCAGCTAAAGAAAGGGTCTATGCTCTTGAAACGGAAGCGGTGGGGATCGAGATTAAAAAAGGTGACAATTTTTGGAACCTTTCTAAGGCGTATAATATCACAGCCGACCAATTGGAGATCTTAAACCCCGATGTTGATCCGGATAAAATATTTCCCGGCGATAAACTGATAGTCAAGGCTGTTAATCCCGTTTTAGATGTAATAGTCGAACTGGAAAATACGGTTGTCGAATCGATCCCTTTTAAGAATGAATATCGAAAAGTTAATACCCTCTTGAAAAATCAGAAAAAAATCATTAAAGAGGGTATTGAAGGCTTAAAAGAAGTTAGTTATAATATTACTCTTTGTAACGGTTATCAAAATTCCTTGGAAGTAAAGACTGAAAAAGTCCTAAAAGAACCGGCAAACGCAATAATCCAATTGGGAACCAGAACGACCGTATTCAAGGGCAGCCGGATAAATTACGGAGTAGTTCAAGGAAAGAGAATATCCAGTCTTTACGGTTACCGGATTCATCCAATTACAGGGCGGAGACGTTTTCACGAGGGATTGGATATTGCGGCAAATCATGGCAACAATGTATATGCTTACACTGACGGTAGGGTTGTTGAAGCGGGTTGGAACGGAGGATACGGCAATTGTATCTTGATTAATCATGGCAATGGATTTAAAACCAGATACGCTCATTTGTCAAGGATCGATGTACGGGTTGGGCAAAAGGTCCAAACAGGAGCCAAAATCGGAGCAGTTGGTTCCACCGGTAACAGTACCGGCTCCCATCTCCATTTTGAAGTTATAAAATATGGCCAGACTAAAAATCCATTGAATTATATTTAATACCAAGTTGCATTCAATTATAGTGCAACTTTTGTGTGGAACGCAGCAATGCTGCGGAGAGAACGCAATCTATAGTTGCACTTTGAATGCAACTTGGTATAAGGTGGTATTGTACAATTTAAATCGGGGGAGAATCGGCCGGCATGGGCCGGTTCTTTATTTATATGTGAAAACCCCACGCTAGGCGTGGGGTTCAAAAAAGCTTACAGCGGTGAGGGTGATATAAAAACTCCTTTTGATATAATAAGCTGCGGTCTGCCAACAGCAACAAAGAAATCAAAA
>JAEZJK010000014.1 GCA_023415835.1 Bacillota bacterium | reverse complement strand
ATCAGGTCCAGGGCAAAGGTTTCACGATGGTTGAAGTATTGTCAACTTGCCCGACCAACTGGGGCATGGCTCCGGTGGACGCTCTCAAATGGCTGGAAGACAAGATGATTCCCCAGTTTCCCCTGGGAGTAGTACGGGATCGGGAGGTAGCGCAATGATCTTAGAATCGATTTTTGCCGGTTTCGGCGGGCAAGGCGTGATGTTGATGGGCCAGTTATTGACTTATTCCGGAATGTATGAGGGTAAAAACGTCACTTACTTTCCTTCCTATGGTCCGGAAATGCGAGGCGGCACCGCCAATTGTTCGGTAATCGTCTCCGATGATACGGTTGGTTCGCCAGTAATCTCCGAACTCGGTATTTTAGTGGCAATGAACCGTCCATCCATGGAGAAATTCGAAGCGATGGTAAAACCGGGAGGGACCTTGTTCTATAATTCGTCATTAATCAATATCCAACCGAAACGAACGGATATTAAAGCGGTTGCTGTTCCTGCCAATGAAATTGCCAATGAGCTTGGTAATACCAAAGTCGCCAACATGGTGGTGATGGGGGCGGTTTTAAAAGCAACCGGCGTGGTTAGTGTGGATACGGTGATGAAGGTGTTGACCGAAAAGGTGCTTACCGGTAAGAAAAAGGATTTGATCGGAATTAACCGAGCCGCCTTGGAAAAGGGAATGGAACTTGGATAAGTTTAAAAGGGGGTGTCGCAAAATTACTTTTTAAGTAGTTAGCGACGCTCCTTTTTTGTATGAAAAGCATTGAAACAACAAAGTAAATAAGATAATACTTTAACCGTCTCTAAAAATGCCTGATTATAGACACACTTAAATAAGCCACTTGGTTTAGGGCTTTTTTATAAAATATCGCATCAAGCTATTTAGGCTATTTTTAACTGATGAAGCGCTGTTCCAACTCGTTCATTCTGTATTTTAGCATGCAGTTTATTAACATTGTAAAAGCATAACAGAATAAACTCATTTTTTACGTTGGTTTTTCCCCGTGTCAAAAATCGGTTGAAATTGTAGTCATCTTTCAGGACTCCAAAAGCCCCTTCGACTTGGATTGAACGGTTAACTCTTAATAGAATTCCTTCTTGAGACATGATGTTTTCATAGGATACCTGACGTTTTTCGATAAACTTTTTGGATACCTGCATTTGCCGGCTGCCTTTTGCTTTAGTACACTTGGCTTTATAGGGACAGCCCAAACAGTCTTCACATTCGTATATGGTTATTTCCGAACAATAACCAGTGGCTGATCTCCTGTGGGTGATGCCTACAGGTTTAAGCCGCTTTCCATTGTGACAAGTATATTCATCTTTTATTGAATCATAGGTCATATTTTCCCGTTTACTGATGTCGTTTTTAAAACTTTTCGATTTCCATTTTTCATAGGTTTGCGGTTTTATGTAGTAGGTTTGATTTTTTTCTTCTAAATAAAGATAGTTTTCTTCACTCTCATACCCGGAATCTGCAATGACTTTTTGATAAGAGGCGTTTAAACGGGACTCCATATTATTCAAAAGTGGAATTAGCGTGGCAGTGTCACTTCTATCTTGAAATATACCGACTCCGGTTACATATTCACTCTCCACTCCAATTTGAACATTGTAGGCTGGTTTCAACTGGGCATTGCGCATATGATCATCTTTCATATGCATGAAGGCCGCATCCGGATCAGTCTTGGAATAGCTGTTTCTTCCTTCAAACAATTGATTGTGGGTATTGTATTTTCCTGACGTTCATAAAAAGACTGCAATTCTTCGGTTAAATTCTGCAGCTTTGACTTGCGCTTTCCAATACCATGAACAAACTCTATCCGCTCTTGCTGCCTTTTGTCCTCAAGGTAAGCAAGTACGGCCTTAAGGTCGTATAATAGGGTTTCTTTATTAACTTTAAACCCGGTCATGTAGGTCAGATTGATCTGCTCGATACAGGATTGGATTTTCACATACATTTTTGCTTCATTTTTGTCGACAACCTTTTTCCAGACGAATGTATACCGGTTGGCGTTGGCTTCGATTTTTGTACCATCTACAAAGAGATTCTCAAAGTTTACTTCGCCGGTTTGGTTTAGATATTTAACCATTTGGTAGAAAAGGCATTCTACCGCATCACAAAGATAGTCTTTCCGAAACCTGGCGATGGTAGAGTGATCCGGTGCTTTTTTACCTTGTAGAAGCCACATAAAATTGATATCTCTTCGATAGGCTGTTTCGACTTTTCGGCTGGAATATATGTTGTTCATGTAAGCGTATGTTAATACTTTAAACAGGGTTTTGGGCTCGACTGCAGGTTTTCTTCCTTTGGAAGGGTATGCCATACTTAACTGTTTGTAATTTAATCCCTCCAATATTTGGCTGAGCAGTCGTACTGAGTCATCCTCCGGTATTAACACTTCGTAATTTAATGGAAGAATTAATTGAAAACATCCATTAAATTCGGTATAATTTTTGTTGTATAATTTAGGCGTCATAACTTAATTATACAGCTTTTGCAGGCTCTTTGGGGCCTGCAAATTCTATTTAGACAAAAAGGAGCTGCTACAAACTGAACTTTCTGAGTTCATTTTGCAACAGCCCCTTTTTCTCTTTATTAATCTTTAAATTTATTAACCGGATTTCTTACGGAGTTTATTTTCAAAAACCAATCTAAGCTGGAGCACAAATGTTTTCAAATCCAAAACCAATTTCACCGTACCCCCTCCTTTCCGTACCGAACGAGAAAGGAGAAAAAATTAGCGGCAACGATTGGCATACTTTTGATTAGCTATTTATATAAATTTATATGTGTCCGTCCCTTAAACCCCCATACTGGCGTATCTCCAAACCGTGCCGGATCCTTTCTCGGTTCGGTGTTTTTTTTCGGTAACCTGAAAGCCCAACACCTCCTTGCCGCAAATGATTTTTCTAGTGTTATCATGAAGAAGCATGGATTAATCGGCGCCTCCCTTCAAATCACACCAGTTCACCTAGTATAAGGATATGCCCTTGTTGTTTTGAATATTCCGAATAAACAAATTTATATTATTCATTACCAGCGCTAAAAACGAATCCTAAAATTGTATTTTTGGCTATAAAGTGGTATATTAGTCGATAGGCACTTTTGCCACAGGAGCGCTCGAATGCTAAAATCGATTAAGCTTTGGAATAGTAATCCGCCGGGTTATAATCCGGAGATTGGCGACTTTACGCCGCAGCTTACGCCTTATTTATTAAATACGGGTAAGCCCACCGGAGCGGTGATAATTTGTCCGGGAGGAGGGTATAATCACCGTTCGGAAATGGAAGGGGCGCCGGTTGCCGAATGGATGAACCGAATCGGTTTAGCCGCTTTTGTTTTAGACTATCGGGTGGCTCCATATCGGCATCCCTACCCGATGTTGGACGCTAAACGGGCTGTCCGAATGGTCCGTTATCATGCCGTCGAGTGGCAGGTTTCTCCTGATAAAATCCTGCTGCTTGGTTTTTCCGCCGGAGGCCATCTGGCTGCCACCGTCGCAACCGGTTTTGATCAGGGTGATGCCTGTGCCACTGATCCGGTTGAAAGGGTGAGTTGTCAACCGAACGGTTTGATTTTGAGTTATCCGGTGATTACCTTCGGGGAATACCGGCATCAAGGCTCCATCGACTGTTTGCTGGGGGATTCGCCAACCCCGTCTCTGTTAACCGCGCTCTCCCATGAACTTAATGTGACCCCGGAAACTCCACCGAGCTTTATTTGGCACACCGCCAATGACGCTTCGGTACCGGTTGAAAATTCAATACTTTTTGCGGGAGCGCTCCGTAAAAATGGAGTGCCTTGGGAGTTACATGTTTTTCCGGAAGGGAGGCACGGGTTGAAGTTAGCCGATGACTATCCCGAAGTGGGGATCTGGAAGCAACTTTGTGAAAACTGGTTGCATAAGATGCAATTTATTACTAATTCTTAAACCCGTAAAGGCTCCAACCTACTGACCAATGGTATTCTCTATTTTCACGGTACCTTTGCAATTCAAATATTTGTTTTTTATCGGGGGATATCGCTACTCCAAAAGCAAATCCGTGGTCGTTATCCGCCTCCAAGCGATAGCGCCATCTTTCTGAAGGAAGATACATTTGCCCGATTTTAAAATCCGGTTCTGCTCCGTAAATAGCCTCGATCCTTGTTCCCCAAAGGTTACTCCAGCGATAATATTGTTCCCAGGTAAACCAAGGATCTTCTTTGGAAGTTGTTGAGACTATGAAAGACCACTGGGCTTTTCCCCGAACCCCCCACAAGGAGGCATAATCCCGGAGATCGATATTTTTAGAAACACCGACCGAAAACAAGGGTCGGCCGTTATTGGATTCGATACCCAGTAAAATATTATTCAGATATAATGTTCCGCCGCCGTTTATTTCTTCCGGATTACCATCCATATTCCTTGTAACGTTTAGTTGATACCTTGTTCCGCCGACATCGGGAAGAAGCGGGTTATATTCCCTGGTCAAATCGGGAATTTCCACTTCGGCTATTGGGATCAAGTACGGTTCAATTAGGGCTAACCGGGAAAGTACCGGAAAATGATCCGAGCCGTCCCAATCAAGGACCTCTGCCTCGATCGGTTGCCAATGCCGGCTGTACCAGATTAGATCAATCAGGTAGCGAGGGTTACGGGTAGGGAAGGTTTTAGGGAGGGGAAAAACCGCCCCGATTTGTTGAAACCGGAAGTCTTTGAGGAGCTTGTTAGAGGGTTCCAAATTGAAATCCCCTACAATCAACAAAGGTTCATTAAGGTAATCCGCAATTCGTATGATTTCCTTTAGCTGTTGCATTTGTTCCGTCCAGCCCAAACCGATATGGGTGTTCAAAACCCGAAAATAACGGCCTTTAATTTCGACGGCTACTTCATTTAAGCCGCGTTGTTCCCGTTCGCTGGGGAGGTAATGGTGGCGGTGGTAAATGACTTTATGTTTGGTGAGGATCACATTTCCGAACCGAAAAAAGGGAAGGTTGGCATTCATCCCGGAAATGATTTGATACCCGGCTGTTTCTAATCTTTTGAGATGTCGACCTTCAACTTCTTGTAAGGCGATCAGATCCGGTTGTTTAGCGGCGGCTAATTCTAAAAAGCGATCCAGGTTCGGTGCGCCTGTCGAATCCCGGCCATTGTGCAGATTTAAGGTCATCACTTTTATTGAAAACGGTTCATCGGCCGCATATAATGGTTGGAGGCCAAAAAAAACTACTAGCGCCAGTGCAAATAGATATTTAAACAGCTTGGCCCGGTTACTAAACATCATACAATCCTTCCCCTTGCCTTTCTTCGGAATCATGCCAACGAATAGTAATAATATACTGCTTTAGAAATGAAAGTTCCTGCTGGGAGTAATTGTACATTGGATATAAAGGAAAGAAGAGGGAAATGGCGAACATAACTATAAGCTTTTTTTCAATTGCAAGGGTTGACCGGAATCAATTTAAATGCAAAGCTCCGTGAGTTCGACGCTAAATATCGGGCAATTGGCCGTGATTTGGAAGCGCTCCTAAAAGAATACGATTCTGACATGTTAGTCAACGAGAATACTGTACTCCGCCAAAAGAACAGTGAATATTGTCAAGAAATAGAAGAGTTACGCCGTAATTTCGATAACCTCTATCAGGAAAACCACCGTCTTTATAAATACTGTAATCATATTATTAAATTAGGCGGTTTCATAATTCCTTTTTTCTGGCTTCGCATACAAATATTGATAGACTAAAATAAAACCTACACTATATATTGCCTGCGAAGATAAATTTTTGTAATTATGAAACTCGCTCAAATAATAAACAATAGCATTGACAGATAGAAGAGGCCATTATATACTGAAATTGAAAATCATTTTCAAGAAAGGGATCGGTTATTTGAAAATGAAAGAAGAGCAAGTCTTAAAAGAATATTTGCAACAAAAAGATTTAAAATTTACCGATCAACGGCGGGTGATCCTGGAGTCGTTTTTAAAAACGGAGTTTCATTTCACAGTAGAGGAGCTTTACGCGAAGGTCAAAGCGATCAACCCATCCATCGGTTACACTACGGTTTACCGGACATTGAAGCTTTTTACCGAATGCGGTTTGGCCACCGAAATGAAGTTCGAAGACGGGATCACCCGTTATGAACATAGTTTTGAACAGGATCATCACGACCATCTGATTTGTGTCAAATGCGGGCGGCTGATAGAGGTGGTGGAGCCGGAGATTGAGGAACTCCAGGAAAAACTGGCCCTGAAACATCATTTTGACATTGAACACCATCGGATGGAGCTATATGGAGTTTGTCAAAAGTGTAAGGGTAAAATAAAACATTAAATATCTATTATTTTTTTGTTAATTAATTGAAAACGAATTTCATTTTCAACGGAGAGGTGAGGCAGAATGTTAGAATTAGGAATTATTATTGCGATTGGTGGTTTACTAGTTTTCTGGTTAAAACGGAGCCAAGGGGCGCAGCACTGTTCCGGTTGCAGCGGATGCCCGTACCAGTGTCCGGATGCTGCAATTGGTCCCGTTGTTGATGCTGGTCCGGAAGGCAACCAACCGACTTTAGATCGGGTAAAAAGCGGTAAACTTTGCCGGATTAAAAGCCTTCCTCCAGGAACGGTTAAGGATCAGACGATCAGGTTTGGCTTGACCGAAGGAAAAGAAGTCTTATGTCAAGCGGTAATTCCGGCCGGACCGGTGGTACTCAAAGTTGACCGCCAGGAAATCGCCCTCGGACGTAATTTGGCGAAACAGATTCAAGTAACGCGGGGGGGTGAAGATAGTGAAAAGTGAGGCTATTAATACGTTTGAAGGTGCTAAGAAAATTGTTTTAGCGGGAAACCCTAATACCGGTAAATCAGTCTTTTTTAATTTTTTAACTGGAATGTATGTCGATGTTTCGAACTATCCCGGGACTACTCTGGAGATTTCCTCCGGCCGGTTCGGCCGGGATGAGGTAATTGATACCCCCGGGGTATATGGGATATCATCCTTTAACGATGAGGAAAGAGTCGCCCGGGATGTGATCCTTCAGGCGGATGTGGTAGTCAATATCGTGAATGCCACCCATTTGGAACGGGACTTATTTCTGACCCAACAAATAATTGATACCGGGGTACCGGTCATTGTTGCCCTAAACATGTTGGATGAAGCTGAAAAGATGGGGCTTGATATTGATTTCGGGTTATTAGGAAAAGAACTGGGTGTACCGGTTGTTCCGGCGATCGCGATCCGGAAAAAAGGCCTTGATTTGCTGGCTAAATCTATTTATAAAGCTAAAGTGGGGAATTCCAGCGCGGGTTTGCAATCGAAACTTGATCCTTTGATTGCGAAGGCCGGCAACCGGGGCGAAGCCCTTTTAATCCTGGAGGGAGACCCGGAAATAGCTGCAAAACATGGGTTACCTCCGGGCGAGTTGCGGGAAAAGATTTATTTGAAACGCCGGGAACGGGTTAATGAAATTGCCCGTAAGGTGATCCGGGCTGATAAAGCCAAGGAGGGTCTCAGCCAGGCGTTGGGAAGGTTGCTGCTTCATCCCATAACGGGCTGGCCGGTTTTGATAGCCGCGCTATGGTTGATGTACCAATTCATCGGGGTTTTTGTAGCCGGTACTGTTGTAGGGGTAACCGAGGAGCAGATCATGATCGGTTTTTACGAACCGTTGGTCCGCAGCTTAGTCAGCCGGGTTGTTAGCCCGGAATCAATGTTAGGCCAGGTATTAATCGGCGAATTCGGCTTATTGACCATGACCATGACCTATCTGCTGGGCTTATTACTCCCGTTAGTGGTCGGTTTTTATCTGTTCTTATCGCTCTGGGAGGATTCGGGTTACCTACCGCGAGTCGCTACCCTGGTTGACCGCTCTATGAATGCCATCGGCTTGAACGGGCGGGCTGTTATCCCTCTTATTTTAGGGTTCGGCTGTGTCACCATGGCTACAATTACTACCCGTCTGTTAGGTTCGGATCGGGAAAGAAGAATCGCTATTTTCTTATTGGGGTTGGCAATACCTTGTTCGGCTCAGTTGGGAGTAATTGCCGGGCTACTTGCGGGGGTTGGGTTAAATTATATCCTGCTTTACCTGGTAGTCATTTCGGTGATTCTGATTACCGCTGGGACTGTTTTAAAGAATATTTTGCCGGGAAAAACCAGTGACTTGCTGATTGATTTACCACCGTTACGTATGCCCCGGTTGGATAATATCCTCAAAAAAACAGTGATTAAATCAACTAACTTTCTGGTGGAAGCAGCCCCGATTTTTGCGCTAGGCTCCTTTTTAATCAGTATCATGCATGCAACTGGGTTATTGAATATGATTCAAAGCGCTTTGGCCCCATTTACCATCGGTTGGCTCGGGTTACCGGCTCAAGCGGCTACCGCCTTCATCATGGGGCTGGTTAGGCGCGATTTCGGCGCCGCCGGCCTGAGTACGATGGATCTGACGCCGTTGCAAACAGTGGTTTCGTTAGTCACTATTACCTTGTTTGTACCGTGTATCGCCTCGGTAATGATGATTTTTAAAGAGCGGAGCAAACGGGAGGCTGCAGTTGTATGGTTAAGTACCTGGATAATCGCCTTCTTAACCGGGGGAGTAATTTTTCAATTAGCAAGGTTGTTCGGTTCGAATACTTCAATAGTAGCTTTCACATTTACACTGGGCTGTTTGGTCCTCATTTTGATTAGCAGGTCCACCTGGTTTAAACGCATTACCATTAAATAAAAAAATTAAACCAGTCCTTTGACGGGCTGGTTTTTTACGAGTGAAGTTATCTAAACGGGCTGCCCTTAAAGGTATAAACCATAAGCAGCCGTTTTATTAGCTGTTACGTTAACTTAATAGTCAAGCGTAAAAAAACCAAAGGGGTAATTTACCGAATTGCAGTTTAAAAATTATCCGAATTAACAATAATGTAAAAAAAAAGTTTTGATTTTGGGTTTAAAATAAAATTGAAAAAATTATTCATAATCTTTATTAATAAAGGCGAAAAATGACTACCATAATTCTTTTACTCATCTCAAATATTTTTATGACTTTCGCGTGGTATGGCCATTTAAAATTTAAAGAGGCGCCTCTGGTGAAAGTGATCTTTATTAGTTGGCTGATTGCTTTTGCCGAATATTGTTTTCAAGTTCCGGCAAACCGAATTGGGAACCAGTATTTTTCTGCAGCCCAACTTAAAGTGATTCAAGAAGTAATTACGTTAATCGTGTTCACAATCTTCTCAGTGTTTTATTTGAAAGAAGGTGTAAAGTGGAATTATATCGTCGGTTTTATGATGATTATCGGTGCGGTCTTTTTTATTTTTAAAAAATGGTAGCTATAACTTACCATAATTGAATGGAGTTAAAAATATGTTTAAACCAAAAATTATTACGACTTTAAAGGGATATACTTGGAAGCGCTTTGGTTCGGATCTTGCCGCCGGAATAATTGTCGGTATAGTAGCCCTGCCGTTAGCAATCGCTTTTGCGATCGCTTCGGGGGTTTCCCCTGATAAAGGGATTTTTACCGCAATAATTGCCGGTTTTATTATTTCAGCGTTAGGGGGCAGCAGAGTCCAGATCGGCGGACCAACCGGGGCTTTTGTAGTTATTGTATACGGTATTATCCAAAAACATGGATTGGATGGGCTGACCCTGGCGACCATAATGGCTGGGGTTATTTTAGTGTTCATGGGTATTGCCCGATTCGGTTCAATGATTAAATTTATACCATATCCGGTAATCGCCGGGTTTACCAGTGGGATCGCCTTGATTATCTTTTCTTCTCAAATCAAGGACTTTCTAGGATTAGAAATGGGAAATGTCCCTTCGGAATTTATACATAAATGGATCTCCTATTTTCAAAACCTATCAACCATCAATTATTGGGCGTTAGCGATTAGTATATTGTCGCTGTTAATTATTATCTTCTGGCAGAAAGTTTCGCGCCGGATCCCCGGATCATTAATAGCTTTGGTCTTTTCCACCGCAATCGTTTATCTTTTTGAATTGCCGGTTGAGACTATTGGGAACCGTTTTGGACAGATACCATCAATGTTGCCTGCGCCTGTATTTCCCAAGATCAGCTGGGATCTGATTCAAAACCTAATCAGCCCGGCAATGACGATTGCGATTTTAGCCGGTATAGAGGCGCTATTATCGGCGGTTGTCGCAGATGGAATGATTGGCGATAAACACCGTTCCAATACTGAATTAGTCGCTAACGGAATAGCCAATATATTGTCCCCAATTTTTGGCGGGATCCCGGCCACCGGCGCGATTGCGCGTACCGCCACCAATATTAAGAATGGCGGTAAGACTCCGGTTGCCGGAATCGTCCATGCCGTAGTTTTGTTGTTAATAATGTTATTCTTCGGAAAATGGGCTTCCTTGATACCACTCTCTTGTTTAGCCGCTGTCCTGGTGGTGGTGGCTTATAATATGAGCGAGTGGCGTTCTTTTGTCGGGCTCTTAAAAAGCCCTCGTAGCGATGTAATGGTACTCCTCTTCACCTTTAGTTTGACCGTGCTCTTTGATTTGACTATAGCTATTGAAGTAGGTTTGTTAATGGCGGTCTTCCTGTTTATGAGAAGAATGGCGTTGGTTACCAATGTGGATATTATCACCAGTGAACTAGATGATGTTGAAGAAACTATTAATGAACCGTTGGGGATTGAAGAAAGAACGGTTCCAAAAGGGGTGGAGATATATGAGATTAACGGTCCCCTTTTCTTCGGCGCCGCCTATAAGTTTGAAGAAGCCCTTAATTTAGTGGAAAGGCCGCCGCAGGTTTTAATTATTAGGATGCGGAATGTTCCGGCGATTGATTCGACAGGGCTGCACAGTTTAAGGCAGATTCTCAAAAAGAGTAAAAAACAACAGATAACCCTGATTCTTTCCGGGGTTCAGCCCCAGCCGATGAAAGCTTTAAAACAAATAGGTTTGGTTGAAAAGGTCGGCAAGGAAAATATCTGTAGCAACATTGACGCTTCCTTAAAGCGCGCCCGTGAAGTGCTTGATTTTAATACTAATAGGAAAAAAACAGATGTGGGATTGGATAAAACAGGATAATTGAAATCCCTAAAAGCCAGCGGTTTACAGCTGGCTTTTTTAAATTCTAATAAATCATACCAATGGAAGCAGGAACCGGAAAAAAAATGACGAATTAAATTTAATTACGGATTTAACATTTTTTTCGGATTTGGTTTCTAACAAGGTTAAAAATCCATGTTATTTTTTGTACATTAATGATATCTTCGAGATTGCCGATAAAACGAATAAGGGTATTTTAGCGGATTAATACATACCAGAAGGTGGTACTGATGAAACAGTTTTTCGACTTTTTTAAAAATATCGGCCAAATTTTCCTTTCAATTTTATCAAGGTTAAAAGTTTTTTACCAAATTTTGTTAATTATTATAATCATGGTTGGGTTTATATTCCTCGAAGGATATCTGGGCATTGGGGTCATTGACCAAATGCAACAAATATCCGGTGGTGTTTTTAATAGCACTGTCGATGGTTTCAAAACAATTAACGAAACTAGGGAAGAAACACAAAAATTAAGGAAAGAATACTTGTTAAAGCTTGCCGGTATTAACCCGGATGTTACCAGTACCAATATGTTGTTCAATCAAGTTTTAGGTTTGGTGCCACTCCTTTCCGGTATTGATTCCGAACAATCATCTACCATTTATGGAGAGCTCCAATCTATTAAAGAAATTTTCGAACAACCAACTTCCGAAGGAAACTATCAAAAATTAGAACAGAAACTGGTAGTAATTAATTTATCTTTAAAAACTATGGAAGATAATATAGTAGCTAAGGCCAACGAATCTATGCAATTTGGAAATAAATTTTCGGATGAATCGAGAAATACCACCATCCAAATTCTTTTATTAAGTATCGCCTTTTCAATCTTGCTCGCTTTGATTATTACAGCTTCAATTTCGAATCCATTAAAGGTGATCGTAAATGCCGCTAAATCGCTGGGTACCGGAAATCTCTCCGAAAAATTGAATGCCCAAGGTTGTCAAGAGGCAACTCAAGTGGTAAAGGGATTGAATGAGGCCATCTCGGGCCTTCGAAGATTAGTGGGAGATATTAACGAACAGGCGCAATTGTTAATCAACGCCAGTAAAGAATTGCAAGACGCTTCCAATGATTCCGGTAGATCGGCGGCGGAAGTGGCTCGGGCCATGGAAGAATTGGCCAGGGCTTCAACGGAGCAAGCTAACCAAATTAATCAGACAGTCGACACCATCACTGAACTTGGAAATATCGTCCGAAAAGTTTCGGCTGGGACCGAGAAGATCGCTATAGTATCTGAAAAAGTTGCCGAGTCGGCTAAGGTGGGCCAGAAAGTGACCGATTCAGTAGCCAATGAGATCAATGAATTGTATCTATCCACTAAAGAAGTTGCTACGGTAATTGAGGAGTTAAATCGGACCTCCGGAGAAATCAGTGAGATTACCTCTGTTATCGGTGGTATCGCCGAACAAACCACTTTACTGGCGCTAAATGCTTCAATTGAAGCGGCGCGGGCCGGTATCCAAGGCAAAGGGTTTAGCGTGGTTGCCAAAGAAACCGGAAAATTAGCCGAACAATCGAAACAGGCTGCCCAGATGATCGCCGATTTAATCGTCCAAATGAAGACCAAGACCAGCCATGCGGTTGAAACAATTCAGAAAGGGATTAAACGGGTTGAAGACGGAAAGACGTTAACTACCGAAGCGACTGTCACTTTTGAAAGTATTTTTAAAGAGTTAAACGAAGTCCTTGATCAAATTGAACAGGTAGCGCATTCCGCTCGGGAAATGGCTCAAAAGAATGAAAGCGTTATCAACATGGTTAGCGGAATCGCGACCATCAGTGAACAAAGCATGGCCAGTACTCAAGAGGTTTCAGCCACCGCCGAAGAACAAAGCGCTGCAGCCCAACAGGTTTCCAGCCTGTCCGAGAACCTGACGGGGATCGCCAATATGCTTAAAGAATCGGTAGCGGTCTTTGGAATTCAAAGCAAAACTAATAATAGTTAAATTTAACTAAAACAAAAAGTTTACCAAACGGGGGCATACCCCGTTATTTTTTTAAAAGTATACTTTCCTCAATTCTCGGCACACTATAGAAAAAAGCTGGAATGGGAGTTGAGATGTAATGAATAGGTTATCATTGATTTTGGTAATCATAGGCGCCTTAAATTGGCTTTTAGTAGGATTGTTCCGCTACGACCTTGTTGCTAGCATCTTTGGAGGCCGAACAGCACCGTTTAGCCGAATTATTTATTCTTTGGTTGGGCTGGCAGGGTTATACTGTATCAGTTTTCTCTTTCGAGAACGGGAACGGAACAAAAACGTTTAAAATTATTCAATTAGGGGAGCGGTTGCTCCCTGTTTTTATTTTATCAGCTAGGCAATTAACGTCTGTGAAATCAATAGCAAACTATTGGAAAAAACTATTTTTTAGTGCTATAATAAAATAAAGAATTTAAAATGATAAAGGCAAATCCGGTGAAAACCGGAGACGCAAAGCTTAGGGTCTACAGACACATTAAGTGTTATGATCGCCTGGCTGCCAAATAGCTTTTGTTGTTATTGGGGAGCCTTGCCTTTAAAGCGGGTTTTTTTATTTACATTATAATTTGGAGGTTGCAAATGGAAAAACTATCCATGGATAAATTGAGAGTGGGAATGGTGTTGGCGCGTTCCATTTTCCAAGCAGATGGAAGAATCCTGGTCAGGAAGAATGTCGAGTTATCCGCCTCGATCATTGCGAAACTTAATGATTTACGGTTTCCCGCCGCTTACGTAGATACCTCCGTTAATGATGAAATTAAGGAACCGGTTTCAGATCTTACCCGTTCTGAGGTAATCCAAAGCGTAGCCGGGTTGGATACAGCTTTTCGGACTGGAAAAGGCATTAATTTTCTTGCTTGTAAGGCGCCGCTCCAGGCAATGCTATCCGAAATCATGGAAAACCGTGATGCTAAGCTGAATTCGATTGAAATCAGATCGCTCAACGATTCAATTTACAATCATATGGTTCAAGTATGCGTCATTGCGGTTAAAGTTGGGATCCAAATAGGCTACGATCAATTAAAATTGTTCGAATTAGCATTAGGGAGCCTTTTCCATGATATTGGAATGACCCGGATCGCGCCCGACGTTTTAAATCGAATTGGAGGCCTTACCAATAGCGAGGTTGCCCAAATCAAGACCCATCCTAAAACAGCATATGACTTAATAACCCAAAGCCGGATCCTCCCTGAACCGGTAGCAGAGGTTGCTTTGCAACACCATGAAAGATATAATGGTTCCGGCTATCCTCACAAGCTAACTGGTTTCCAAATCCATGAATATGCTAGAATAACCGCGGCTGCCGATGTCTTTGACGCCATGACTACCGAAAAACCATACCGGCCAGCTAAATCAATCGGCGATACTTTGGAATATATTAAAAGCCAAAAAGGGGCGGAGTTCGATCCGTTAGTGGTTGACGCGTTAGTGGCAGCTGTTGCTGGAGAATGAGGCATAAGGCAATAAATAATGGCAAGAACGTTGTAAAGTAAACCCGCTAAGCCTGTTTTCATAAATAACCAGTTTCACATTTCATTTAAGGCGATGGTTTTTGCATTAGGGCTAAAACCGTTAGCAAACCGGGTGGCACATAAATTGATAAGATAGATTTTGGGAGTTCTTTGGCTATTAAGTCAATTTTTTTTTTGCCCTCGGCTATTTTTTGATGGATTTTTAGAAATACTCATTGACGTATTACAAATAATTAGTATAATGAATTTTATGGTCAGCTTGAGGTGAAAGGCAAAGCGGGAGTAATTAATAACATCTTGGCCTGCCGCTTTCAAACTATGAAGGTATTAGGAAAGATGACCCGCCCCGGACTGAACATTTATTCTGCAATAAGTAATAGGCTATTCTGCTATTGCCTATTCCCTAACGCTAGATGCTTAAATATAGATAAAGGAGCAAAACGGATGAATCATTTTGTGATGGATGCCTTTCATGGGTATCGTTCACGTTTGGACGATATGATGTTAGTATATGAAGCCCTGGAGGAAATTCCGCAAAAGTTGGGGATGAAAACGGTAATGCCCCCGTTTATTTTGCCATATTACAATGGCGTGGTTCCGGAGGATTGCGGTATTAGCGCCTTTGTATTTTTGGCCGGCGGGCATTTTACCATTCATACCTTTTCATTCCGGGAGACTTATTTTGTGGATCTGCTTTCACCCGAGGGTTTTGATACTGCCCAAGTAGAAAAATTAATTAAAAACGCTTTTCCAGCGGAGCAAGTTACTTCATATTGCTTGGAAAGGGAACGCCGGGAAACCTACCCCGCCAAAATAGAAATAAATGAAGAATTGGATTTTGGGCCGCACCTCTTTTTGGATCTGAAAAACTATTCCGGTCCTAAGAGTATGGACGATTTGTTCGCCTTTTTTGATACAATCCCTTTCAACATTGGAATGACTCCGATCATTAGGCCGATTATGGTTAAGAATAGGGTAGGAAATGAGAAAGTCACTTCAATTTTGACAATGATCGCGGAGAGCCATATTAGCCTGCATTATTTTGAAGAAACCAAGCGGGCCTATTTTGACTTATTTTCCTGCCGGTTTTTTGATCATCCTTTAGTAAGCGCTAAGTTGAAACAAGTATTGAAAAGCGATGTTGTCAATGAAACACTCATTTCGCGCGGTAGTAAGTATCAATATTTTAAAAATGATACCACCGCGCCAGCGATTGACACTCGTGTTTGGCTTAAGAATGCATATCAATGGTAACCCACTTAAGGTACGCCGTGCCCGTGCGCTTAAATATTAATTGTAAGCCGATTTAAGGTTGGCGTTTCTAAGGAAACGATTACGGGTACTATATATGTCGTTTTATTCAATCGAACATTTAAAAGGAGACTACCTCGTTTTCAAGGTAGTTTTTTTTACTACGTATCGGCAGAAGGGGGGGTTAAACTTGAATTGGCTCAGGAAACGTTTTAAAAGTTTGAAAAGGTTCGATGGTGAATTGTGATTGAAATGTTATTTTCTTGAGCGGACGTTTGCGTTTGCTTTTTCGAAAAATGGCAAGGGATATGAATATGAAAATTATAATCAGTTTGATCTTAATCGCAATAATGCTTTTTTTAGTGCCAGAAAAGGGATTTATAAAAAATCGATTACTAACATCCATAATTGTAATAGTTTACTCTTTGTTACTGATGGTAATTATCAGTTTAGCGCCTGCCAGTGGAAAATTCTATTGGCCGGATTTTATAATTTTAGGCATAATGTTTGCTTGGATGATGAAGAGATTTTTTGCGATCTACCTAATTAAGCAGGCCAACTTAATAGAATTCGAATTAATTTACCGATTACTCTTCATAGGTTTATTTTGTTTCTATTTTTTATATCGTAAAATCCCAATACACTTTGAACTTAATCTTGATTATAGGGCTTTATTTACTACATTAAGTATTACTATCGCGATTGTGGCCATCGATGTGTATGTGGCATGGAAATTAAAATTTCTTCGATTATCATGGTGCCGGGCGAATTGGAAGACAATAATCATTATCACCATTTATATGTTTTTCTTTGTGTCCTTAACTCAAGAGGTTCTCTTCAGAGGATTGATTTACGGATATTTAGTACAGTTTTTCCCAAAGTATGGGTTACCATTAATTCTTAGTTCGGTAATTTTTGGGTTGGGCCATTTGAATTACCTTGGTTGGAAAATGGTTATTGTTTCAACGTTGGCTGGATTAGGGTATTGCCTGGTTTATAAGTTTACCGGCAGTATGATTTGTGCTATGGTTAGCCATACATTAACCAATTTAGTATGGTTGCTATTTATGAGGAGGATGTAATTTGCCATTTCAATTTTTTACATTCCTAGCATTCTTTTTACTTGGGTTCGCCTTATTGTTTGTACGGCCGAAAAACAAGATTAATTTTTGGTATGCCGGATTTCTGTTTTCAATTGGGTTAGGCCTTTTGGCTTTTACAATTGATCAACATCCTCAAGCAAATAACATAGCTCAGATTATACCGTATCAATTATTGGCCAGATCATTATCATTCCTTAGTTACAACTTGAGTCCCTATTTTCTAATATTAGCTGGCCTTAGTCTTTCTGAACTTATTCCTGCTCCAAAACAAAAATGGATCATTTCCCTCTTAAGCTTACCAATCCTGATAGTAACGGTATATAACTTATTAGACATCAAAAATAGCTTTATTCATGTTTATTTAGATTATAGTAATATGTTTTGGTTTGTTGCCGTATGGGGTTTTGGTTATGCATTAATTGCCAATGCCCTTTGCATCTACTCTATTATTAAGGAATACCACCCTAAACTAAAATTACAGAAAATATTAATTTCTGTTGCAACTTTACCTTCAATACTAATTACTTATAAAGCATATATTGTCCCCGTAACAAAAGGTCCATATAATTTCACCTGGTTTACCGGGGGTTTTGGAGTGTTCCTTTTGATTACTTTTGTGTTCTTTGCAACCAAATGGGGTGTTATGGGAATTAAGATTAGTTTTGAGGAAGATTATTTGGGTTCAACCATAAAAGGGATTACTTCCGGGGCTTTAATTTTGAATCATACCATAAAAAATGAATTACAAATTATTAACATTGCACTAAAAATTTTAAAAAGTAAAATACCGCATGAACAAGAGCCTAATATGTTCTGTGCTATTGAGAATTCCGTAGACCGCTTGAATAAGTTAACCATAAGAATCCAGGCGACAACACAACCAATTGTTGTGATAAAGGATAAATGTAAAATAACTGAGTGTATTGATTGTTCTATTGAATCATTAAAGCTTTTATTCGAGCAAAATAATATTAAGATCCAAAAAGATTATGCAATAAAACCGGTTATTAGCTGCGATAAAGTACACATTCAAGAAGTTTTTGTAAATTTGTTTAAAAATGCCATGGAAGCAATGCCAAAAGGGGGGGTTATTTCAATAAAAGTTTGCCAAAATAGAAAATTTGTTAAGATTGAAGTAAACGACACTGGGGTTGGTATTGCCAAAGAGAACTTGAGCCATGTAATAGAGCCGTTTTTTTCTACCAAAAGATTTGGTAATAATTATGGGCTGGGTTTATCGTATTGTTACACTGTTTTAATAAAGCATAAGGGGAAAATAGACATTAAGAGTGAAGAAAATAAAGGCACTACAGTTTTTATCGCTTTACCAGGATAAAGAGAGTGCTACATAGGATGTCTATTAGAAAATTATTGGGTTTGTTGAATCCATACCCAATTTATTCGGAGTATTAGAAATTATTTGGTGAAAAATTTGAGGGTGCGGAAACCGAATTTTTTATAATAGGCGGTTTCATAATTCCTTTTTTCTGGCTTCGCATACAATATATTGATAGATTAAAATAAAACCTACACTATATATTGCATGCGAAGATAAATTTTTGTAATTATGAAACTCGCTCATAACATAATTAAAAGGTTTATCAAATGAGTTAGATTTACCTTAAGTAAACGAGGATTTTTGCCTAAAGATTATAAAAAAGATTACAAAAAAATTATAACAGCAAACATTTTGGTAGACACCCTAAATGTTGGGTTATATAATATATATGTGTACTATATGTAGTGCTTGGGGGTGGGTAATTGAATTGTCCTTTTTGCAGGGGTTTAGATAGTAAGGTGGTGGATTCACGGGCTTCCGAAGAAGGGAATGCCATCCGCCGGCGCCGGGAGTGCCTAGTTTGTCAAAAGCGTTTTACTACATATGAACGGATTGAAGAGGCGCCCTTGATGGTTATTAAAAAGGACGGGCGCCGGGAGCCCTTTGACCGCGCTAAAGTTTTAAATGGTTTGGTGAAAGCCTGTGAAAAGAGGCCGGTTCCTTATGCGACCCTCGAAAAACTGGTCAATACCGTCGAACGCGAGTTGCGTAACCGTATGGAACAAGAAGTGGCTAGTACAGTTGTGGGCGAATTGATTATGGAAGGGCTTAAAGGCATTGATGAGGTCGCTTATGTCCGGTTCGCCTCTGTTTACCGGCAGTTTAAGGATTTAGGCGACCTGATGCATGAGCTCCAAAATTTGCTTGGTAAATGAACCAAATATAAATTGAAATAAATTTTGATGATAACTTTTCCATCCTTGAACCATGGATGGAAAGGGCAATTACAGTATTTATTTCAATTTACAAATAAGGAAAATATGTCGTAATAAACCGCGCGGGTTTAAAAAACTTATTGCGACATATATAAGATACGGAGGAGTATTTATGGCAAAGAACCTGATGGAGATCGAAGAGCAAAATGATTTTAAAGATGGAGAGAAAAAGGTAGTCAACTTTATCAATCGGATCCGTGAAAAAGCTTTTCGTTCGATCCGCAAACGCGATGGAAGAATTGTGGAGTTCGACATCGAGAAGATTGCCAGTGCTATATTTAAGGCGGCTAAAGCAGTGGGTGGGGAAGATCGGCAGCTAGCCGAGGAACTAGCGGAAATTGTGGTTCAATATTTATATAAGCAGTTGGGTTTGGGTATCCCATCGGTTGAAGAAGTCCAGGATGCTGTGGAAAAAATATTAATTGAAACCGGCCATGCCAAGACGGCTAAGGCCTATATCCTTTACCGGGATCGCCGCACCAGGCTCCGGGACTCCAAGTCGGAATTAATGGATGTGGTGGAAGATATCTTAGTGGAGACCAGCCGTGAGAACGCCAACATTAGTAATTCTCCATCGGCCAAGATGCTTCAAATCGCCTCGGCAGCCAGCAAGCGCTATTATCTTAGCCGGATGATCCCTGAAGATATGGCTCAAGCCCATATGGAGGGTGATTATCATATTCACGATCTGGACTTCTATGGTAAAACTCTGACTTGCATCCAGATTCCGTTGAAACATTTGTTAGAAAACGGTTTTAATAATGGTCACGGCTATATCAGGCCACCGAAACGCCCGGCTTCGGCAACTGCGCTAGCCGCGATTATACTCCAAAGTTCACAAAATGACATGCATGGCGGCCAATCCTTTGCCGCTTTCGACCGGGACATGGCGGAATTTATGGAAGGCGCCTCGGAAGATGAAGTTTTCCAAGCGATGGAAGCCCTGATCTATAATTTGAATTCCATGCATAGCAGGGCTGGAGCTCAAGTACCATTTAGCAGTATCAATCTGGGTTGCGATACCTCTGCGGAAGGGCGGTTGGTGACCAAATCCTTGCTCTTAGCCTATGAAAAGGGCTTAGGCCGGGGAGAGACGCCGATTTTCCCCAATATAATTTTCCGTTTGAAGAGAGGGGTTAATTTTAACCCGGAGGATCCTAATTACGATCTTTTCAAACTAGCGATGCGGGTATCGGCTCAGCGGCTCAACCCGACCTTTGCCTTTATGGATTCATCCTTTAATCAGGAATATGGCGTCGAAGCCTCATATATGGGTTGCCGGACCAGAGTAATCGCTAACCGTCATGGAGCAACGGTTTCCGACGGACGGGGCAATCTTTCTTTTACCACTATTAATCTACCTCGCTTGGCCTTAAAAAGCGGGGGGAATGTGGAAACGTTTTATCGAGAACTTGAAGGTTTGATGAATTTGGCCGCCCGGCAATTATACCATCGGTTCCAGATCCAGTCCCGGTTAAGGGTCAAAGATATGCCGTTTTTAATGGGACAAGGGTTATATCTAGATTCGAAAAAATTGTCACCTCAAGAACAAATCGCGGAAGCGATTAAACACGGCACCCTTTCGATCGGGTTTATTGGGCTGGCTGAAACGCTAACTTGTTTGACCGGTTATCATCACGGCCAAGATCCCAGCGCTCAGCGTTTGGGTTTGGAGATTATCAATTTTATGAGAAAATTGACAGATAATTTTTCCGAAGATTATAACCTTAATTATACTTTGCTGGCCACACCGGCGGAAGGGTTGTCAGGCCGTTTTATCAGTATGGACCGGAAACGGTTTGGGGTAAAATCCGGAATTACCGATAAAGAATTCTATACTAACAGTTTTCATATCCCGGTCAATTATGAAATTTCGTCATTTGATAAGGTCGCCTTGGAAGGTCCTTATCATAAACTTACCAATGCCGGGCATATCAGTTATGTCGAATTAAAAGCGCCTCCGGTTAATAACCTTGAGGCCTACGAGGCTTTGGTGAAACACATGGCCAACTCCGATACGGGATACGCCGGAATTAATTTCCCGGTGGATGAATGCCCCAGTTGTTTCCATCGGGGTGTAATCGAAAAAGAATGCCCGTCATGCGGATCTGCAAATATTCGGCGGATTCGCCGGATCACCGGTTATCTCTCTACCGTGGATCGGTTTAACGATGCCAAACAAGCTGAACTGCGGGAAAGGGTTATTCATGGTTGATCAAGAAAAGGCACGGATCGCCGGCGTGACTACCGAGAGTGTAGTCGATGGGCCTGGCATTAGAAGCACAATTTTTTTTCAAGGTTGCCTCCATGCCTGCCCGGGCTGTCATAATCCTGAAACATGGCAGGATGATGGTGGAATGGAAATCAGCCGCCCCGAATTAATCAGATTGCTGAAATTAAATCCGTTGGTTAACGGGGTCACTTTTAGCGGCGGCGAACCGTTCCAACAAGCCCCGTTTGCTGCGGCATTGGGCGGTTATCTACGGGAATTAGGATTAGGGCTCTGGGTTTATACCGGGTTTACTTGGGAGTCAATATTAGCAAATCTTAATCGGCCGGGATATCTAGAATTATTGGAAGTAACCGATGTTTTGGTTGATGGGCCGTTTATTTTGGAACAACAAGATCTTACCCTGTTATTTCGGGGTTCAGCTAACCAACGGTTAATAAAGGTGTCGGAAAGCCTGGCTAAGGGAGCGATTGCCCTATGGCAATCGCCCGGAATGGATAGTTAGGGCATGGGCTGGATTGAAACCAATCATTGGGGATTAACTTTTTACCAATGTCAGGAGTTAAACAACGGAGAAGTTATCCAGGGTTTTTCCGCCAGGAATTCCGGTAATTTAGCTTTGCATACCGGCGATGCTCCCAATCAGGTCATCGCCCGGCGAAAATTATGGCTTAAAGCGATAGGTTTAAACTTGGAGCGGCTGGCCTGTGGCGTTCAAGTCCATGGAACTAAGATAGCTGTGATTGAAGAAACAGCGGTAGGCTCGGGCGCTTTTGGTTTAAATGGGGCAATTCCGGAAACCGACGCCTTAATTACTAATAAAGCTGGAATTATCTTGGCTACCTTCACGGCGGATTGCATCCCGATCTTCTTTTACGACCCGGTTACACCGGCTATTGGGATCGCCCATGCCGGTTGGCGGGGTACTATCAACGGGATAGCAGGGCTTACTATTAGACGAATGAACGATGAGCTGAGAACAATTCCCGGTAATTGCCTGGTGGCGATCGGGCCTTCAATATGCGGCGTTTGTTTTCGCGTTGATCGGCAATTGGCGGAGCGGTTCGGTATGATTCATCCTCAAACCGTAACTGAAGATGAATCCGGGAGTAAGGTTGATTTACAAGCATTCATTCGGTTGGATCTGGCTGGGACCGGGGTTAACCCGGATCGGATTTACCAAGCAAGGCTCTGTACTTGTTGCCAAGCGGATCGTTTTTTTTCGCACCGTACGGATCACGGGGTTACCGGCCGGATGATGGGAATTATCACTTTAGTAGATGGAGCGATCTTTTGAAATCCGAATATTCTGGTAATAAAAGGTTTGGGGGATCCCGCAGTAAACGGAATCTTTTTAAGCTCTTAAGCTACACTGTAATATTTATTTTACTGATTGAAATAAGCCGGATCTTTTTGGGGTTTTGGCTTGCCAAACCAGTAATCGCCCAATGGGGAGTAATTGAAAAAGGGTGTTGGGTAGAATCCCTTTTTTTAAGAGATGAAGCCTTGATCAACAGTGAGATTGAAGGCGGTTTAACCCAAAAGGTGGATAGCGGGGCTAGGGTATCAAAGGGTACCGTAGTTGCTTGGATCAATACCGGTTTTGGTTTGGGAGGGGATCCGGATGATACTGCCCTTCGTTTGGAAAGGAAATTAGTCTCTTTACTCTCTGAAGATAAAGCTTTAGCCATAGAGTTAAACCGGGTCAATAACGAAATCGCCTTTAGAAGAAGTAATTCGAAAAAATTCCCATTGAAGGCTTCCGAAATTAAAGAAGATTTAGGATCTTTGGAGCAGGAGAAAGGACAGATATTACGAAATATCAAAGGCGTAAGAGAGAAAATCATAAAAACACGGGTATCTATCAAAGGCCAAATGCGTGGATTTAAATCAGTGGTAGCCCCGGAAGTAGGTTATCTATTTTTCCAATATGATAATTGGGAAGGAAGGCTAACACCGGATCATTTTTTTGAGCTTTCCGAGGAAGATTTTCGAAATAATTTCCCTTTAAAGTCAGCGGGCGCACGTGCGAAGCCCGGGGCTACCCTTGGTAAAATAATAAGCCCTTTTAACCAAATAGTAGCTATTATGGCTGATACCGCAATAACAGGGAAACTTGCATTAGGTGATTCTTGGTGGTTTAAAACTAGTGATAGTTTGCATAGTGTAACTATAAGGAAAATTATCCCTTTGTCCAACGGTAAAACAATTTTGGCTTTTGAAGATCCGGGAATTTCTCAGCAGTATATGCCTAATCGGCGGGGCAAAATTTTTGCTATCTATAAAAAAGTCACCGGGGTAACGGTTTCCGCCCAAGCGCTTTATAGAAGTGAAGGCAAGGTTTTTGTAAAAATACCGAAAGGGGATGGTTATACCTTCCAGGAAGTTCAGGTATTGGAAAGCGATGGGGATAAGGCTGTAATTGAAGGGATTGAATTTGGGACCACTATTATGTCACGATAGGAGGCCTGTACTTGAAGAAGATCTATATCCTGGATACCAGCGTTTTAGTTCATGATCCCAAAGCTGTAACTGCCTTTGAAGATAACGACGTCGTCATTCCTATTGCCGTTGTCGAAGAGATTGACGGCCATAAAAAAAGACAAGATGAGGTAGGCCGAAACGCAAGGTGGGTATCAGCCTTTTTAGATAAATTAAGGGCAGTCGGGCATTTGGACGCCGGAGTCCCTTTAGGGGACCAGAAAGGTAAGATCAGAGTCGAACTCAATCACCAGGAGGTGGAGAAGCTTCCGCCAACTTTGGATCGGAATCAGATTGATAACCGGATCATCGCTGTAGCCCATGCCATGAAGGAAGGGAGTAAAATACCGGTTATTCTGGTGACCAAAGACATCAATATGCGTGTCAAAGCCGATGCATTAGGTATCCCCGCAGAAGACTACGAGACCGATAAGATCGAGATTGAAGAAGTATACACCGGTAGCAGGGTTATCAAGGTTGAATCCGAGGTAATTGACCGCTTTTATAAAGCCGGAGAAGTTATCCTGAAAGAAGATGGGCTTCATCCAAACCAAATGGTTATCCTCGAAGATAGCTTTGGCTCATCAAAATCCGCACTAACCAGGCACCTAAGTGGAGGGAAACTGGTTCCACTTCGTTTTGGCAATCAGGATCCGTTTGGGTTAAAAGCCAGGAATAAAGAACAAAAATTTGCTTTGGAACTGTTACTCGATGAGGAAATCCGCCTGGTGACTTTAATTGGTAAGGCAGGAACCGGTAAAACCCTGATAGCGCTTGCAGCCGGCCTACAGAAAGTGGTTGAAGAATCTAAATACCGACGGCTGGCGGTTTCCAGGCCGATAATACCAATGGGGAACGATCTCGGCTTCCTACCGGGAGATATCAACGAAAAACTCCGTCCCTGGATGCAACCGATCTACGATAATTTGGAATTTCTCTTTAATAACCGTGATAAAAATGAAAAAATTGATCAACTGGTTAACAGTATGAAAGAATTAAACATTTTGGAATTGGAGGCTTTAACTTACATCCGGGGCCGGAGCATCCCCAACCAGTTTCTATTGGTTGACGAAGCTCAAAACTTATCGCCTCATGAAATTAGGACTGTAATCACCAGGGTGGGAGAGGGGACTAAGATTGTCCTTACCGGCGACCCTTATCAGATCGACCATCCTTATTTGGATTCAAATAGCAATGGATTGACTTTTGTAGTTGAAAGGTTTAAAAATGAAAAAATCGCCGGGCATATTACTTTAACTAAAGGAGAACGGTCTGATTTGGCGGAATTGGGCGCCAAATTACTGGGATAAACATGAGTATCACTACTAACCTAGAAGAGATCCGTAAAAAAATAAACCTTAGCGCTTCTAAGGCAAACCGCGACCCTAATTCAATTAGGCTTATTGCGGTCACCAAATATGTGGGCGTTGCAGAAATAAATGAAGCAATTAAGGCCGGGGTTGCCGAAATCGGGGAGAACCGGGTCCAGGACGGGATTGCCAAATTCCCATTTCTCTCCGGCAACGTCACTAAGCACATGATCGGTACGTTACAAACTAATAAAGTTAAGCCCGCTTTGGAACATTTTGATCTGATCCATTCGGTTGACCGGATTAGCCTGGTGGATGAGTTAGCTAGGCAATCCACCAGATTGCGGAAGCGGATTGATGTTTTGATCCAATTGAAACTCACTGCGGAAGATACTAAACATGGTGTTTCCCCGGATGAACTACCGGGGTTAGTCGAAAGAATCAGCTCCTCCGAATATTTAATACCGGCAGGATTAATGACCATGGGGCCATTGACCGGTGAACCCGAAATGGTGAGGCCAATTTTTCGAAGTATGCGTAAGATTTTTGAGGAATTAGCCCGCAACCTGCAGTTAGGGACAAGTTGGCGTTATTTGTCAATGGGCATGAGCCAGGATTATCAGGTAGCGGTGGAAGAAGGAGCAAACCTACTTCGGATCGGGACCGCTATCTTTAAGTCAGAGTGAGGTGAGTCAGGGTTGCCGAAATATGATGAAGGACAAAATAGAGGCATGTTTGAAAAATTTTTAAATCTCTTTGGTTTTGAAGCCGAAGAGATTATTGAGGACGAAGAAGCTGTTTCACAGGAGAGTTATTATAACCCTAGCCCTCGTGAACGAGGTAAGTTGGTTAAGTTGAACAACAATAGCAAACCTGTAAAAATGATAATCATTGAGCCGGAAAGCTTTGAAGAGGTTCAAGCCATCGTTGATCACCTTAAAAATAGGCGAGTGGTAATCATCAACCTTGAAGAGACTGAAAAGGGAGTCGCCCGTAGAATCGCCGACTTTGTCGGAGGCGCTATTTACGCTCTTGATGGAAGCATGCAACGGATCAATGGATCGATCTTTTTATTTACCCCTGCCAATATCGAAGTAGCGATCCCTTTACGTACCGACTTTAGGGAACGGGAGAAGGAACGGGAGATAACGCCTCAGAATACTTCAGCGTTTTTTAGAAGTGAACGGGAAAGGTAGGAGGTAACGGTTTGGTTAAATTGGGAATGGTAGGGGGCGGAGCTATGGGCTCAGCCTTGCTCGAGGGAGTAATTCAAGCCGGTTTATTCAAACCGGAGGCAGCTTTTTTGGTGGAAACGGATCAACCAAAACGGGAGTCGCTTCGGAAACGATTGGGAATTAATCTTGTTGAAACTTTGGAAGGGCTTGCCCGGGAATGCCGGTTACTTGTTTTAGCGGTTAAGCCTCAAGTTTTACCGGTTGCCCTCCGGGAACTGGGACCGGCCATCAACCCTAACCATCTTATAATTTCCATTGCCGCCGGCATAAGCCTGGCGTCGCTTGAAAAACAAATACCCCAGGGGAGGTTCATAAGGGTAATGCCGAATACCCCGACCCGAATCCGGCGAGGGGTGGCTGCTTATTCGCTTGGTAAAAATGTCACTCCAGCTGAAGTTGAGCAAGTAGAAGCGATTTTCGGATGTGTAGGGCAAACCCTTTCGGTTCCTGAGAATTTAATGGATGCCGTTACTGCGTTAAGCGGCAGCGGACCGGCATATGTTTATTATTTTATCGAAGCTTTAATCGATGCCGGAGTACTGTTGGGATTGGGAAGAAACCAGGCTCATACTTTGGCGATCGAGACAATTATCGGGGCGGCGGAAATGATGAAGCAGACCGGCGAGCATCCGGCCAGGCTCCGCAATGAAGTTACCTCGCCCGGGGGAACAACGGCGGCGGCTTTGTTTGAATTAGATAAAGCCGGGGTCTCCGGGGCATTGATGACAGCGGTCCAAGCGGCGGCCCGTCGTTCCGCGGAACTAAACCGAAATAGCGGGTGATTCGATGATAGATAATTTTCAAAATACCGACCCGGATCGGAAACGGTTGTTAGCCCAAATTTCGGATCTGGCGGAACGGGCGCTCAAGATCCAAGAACCCCAATGGACCGATTTTTTGGAGCCGCCGGACAGAGAACAAGCTCAGGCGGTTTTAGGCTGGAATACGAGAGTAAGGTATAATGCATTAGGTGGTTATGCCAAGGCTGAGCGAAGAAGAATGGTGATTTATCCCGATTATTATATCGTGGAGACCATCCAACCGGCATTGGCCTTTTTGGAGCTTACCACTAAAAGCCCGGAACCGCTAAGCCATCGTGATTATTTGGGCGCCATCCTTGGACTGGGATTAAAACGGGAAAAGCTTGGCGATTTGTTAGTTGCCCCGGGAAGTTGCCAATTGATTTTAGTACCCGAATTAATTGATTTTTTGAGAATACATTTAAAAAAAGTCGGCAATCACCCGGTAGAATTGGCAGAGATCGATCCCGAGCAATTAAACCCTCCCGAGCAACGGGAAAAGGTAATCCGGAGCACCGTTGCTTCACTCCGGTTGGATGCAATCGCCGGTTTGGGTTTTGGGGAATCCCGCACTAAAATGGTTCGGGAGATCCGCTCCGAACGGGTAAAAGTCAATTGGAGAGTCGAGAAAAACCCAGATGCCTCACTTGAACCGGGAGCGGTAATCTCGATCAGAGGGCGCGGCCGGGTGCTTTTTAAGGAAATTACCGGTTCTTCTAAAAAAGGTAGGATTGGGATAGTTTTGGTGAGGATGCTGTAAAAGCAGGAGCTAGGAGATAGTAGTCCGGAGCCAGTAGTGAGTAGTGTAAGTGGGAGCCTGATAAGGGTAGGAACCAGTCAGGCATTGAAAGATTTGAGTTCGGGGCATCATTAAATAATTTATTGACTCCTGGCTCCTGATTCCTGACAACTATATACATCCATTCATACATACTTGAAGGGGGACTGATGTCAATGCTTACTCCCGTTGATCTAGAGAACATTTTTTTCCGGCGCGGCGTACGCGGTTATCGAGTTGATGAAGTTCAAGAGTTTATGAACCGAATAACCCAGGATTATGAACACCTTTATCGGGAAAATATTAATTTAAGAGAACAGCTCGATAATTTAAACTCAAAGCTAAGCCAATACTTACTTGTAGAAGAAACGTTACGTAATACAATGCTCTTGGCTCAAGAGACCGCTGAAGAGGTAAAAAGCGCAGCCCAAAAACAAGCGGAGTTGATCCTGCATGAGGCCGATCTGCAAGCGGAAGCGATTAAACAAAAAATCAAGGTTGATACAGAAAATGAACTTAAAAACCTGGCTGTCCTAAAAAATCAGGCTGAGTTTTTTCGGTGCCAGTTTAAGAGCTTTTTAAACGGGTTATTGGATATTGCCGACCGTCAATTGGATTTGAATGTTATTTGGGAACAGGTTGAAAAACGGAACCCGGAAGCGGCCCGGATTTTGAAGGAAAATGCTTCGGGGTTCGGAGGCGGCGGGATTCAGGAACCAGGAGCCGGGAGCAACGGTTGATTTAATGGGTTTTAAATTATTACATAAAATGTAATTGAAATACCCATGTTTGCGATATGGGTATTTTTTCAATTTTTAGTTTGCAATCATCACCCCCGCCATAATCGCTAATAGAAAAACGAACCATTCATTGAGCAGGCCAACTAAAAGTAAGTGCCTGCTGTCACGGATCTGGATCGACCCCAAATATAACGAAAGCACATAAAAGGTGGTTTCACTACTCCCTTGAATAATCGAAGCCATCAAGCCTAACGGCGTATCCGGCCCATGTTTTTGAAGCAGTTCGGCGGTGAACCCTAAAGAAGCGCTTCCGGATAAGGGTTTCAAAAGGCCAAGGGGGATCAGCTCCGCCGGGATGCCCAACCCTTTTAGGGCTGGTCCTAGAAGCTCCACCAAAAACCCCAAAGCCCCCGAAGACCTGAATAGCCCAATCGCTACAAAGATCGCCAGCAGATAGGGGGTTAATTTTACGGTGGTCCTGAGCCCTTCCATTGCCCCTTGAATAAAGACCTCATATAAACGGATCTTTTTTACTAACCCGGCTCCAAGGATTAAGAGGATTATCACTGGAACAGCCCAATGGGAAATCGATATTAGAAGATTCATGGAATCGCTCCTTTTTTAAACATGAGGCATAAGTTTTGATATGTGAATGGGATTTAAAAAAAGTACCAGAGGGACTTTGGATCATTAATGGCGACTTTAACGGTTTCTATGGGAAAGTTTTTGATAATGGCGTAAGTTGTAAAAAAATACGTCAATCCTTTAACCTCACCACCCTGCTAATTAAAACATCCTTTTGGACGGGATTCACACAGGTTAACACCGTTTTTTTAAAATCAATAACAGATTTAGCTATTTTTTTGTTATAGAGAGTGTACTTGTTTGTTACTTACTCACGCCCCGCGCCTCAAGCCTCTTGCCTTTACTCGCGTTTTCCACCTTTACTTATCTTAATTGCCAAATAATTCAGGGCCAGGCCAAAGCTTGTTCCTAAAAAAGTAATGATACACAAGGGAATCAGGACTAGGGCCGGATTCTCCGAACCTGCTTGGGAACGGATTGCAATCAAAGTAGAAGGAATGAGGCTTAATCCCCCGAATATTAAGATCATAAAAGTACAGATCGAATTTGAAGCCCGTTCCGGGTGGGAATTATGGGATTGTAGCTTTTCGATTGCCTTTAATCCCATTGGAGTGGCTACATTCCCCAGGCCAAGCAAATTGGCGGCGATTGTCAGCGAAATCATCCCAAGCGTTGATTGGTCTTGCTTTAAATCGGGAAATAATAATAATAACAACGGCCGAAACAATCTGGCAATTCCAGCGGTAATCCCTGACGCTTCAGCGATTTTCAGTATTCCCGACCAAAAAGCAATCATCCCGGCTAAACCAAAAGCGAATTCAATCGCCTGCCGGGCGCTGCCGAAAATAACCGGGGAAATTTGGGCGGTTTTTCCAGAAGCCGCAGCTACGCCTATCCCGAGTCCCAGGAGCAACATCCAGACGGTATTGATCATTGAGGTTTCTCCTTTTGATAAGATCAGGCACGAGGCATGAGTGTTTGCGCTTAGCAGTAATAGCGCGCGTAAAGGATAGCTATCCATGGTAGCCATAGTAACTGGTCTTTTATTGTTTTTACTCTTGCCTCATGCCTTTTGCCTATATCTATACATACGCTGAATGGGTGGAAATCAGGATGGAGAGTTTTTCCCAACAGGTAAAAGATGAAATTGTCAGGCAGGAATTATCTGATCGCCGGCATTGCCTCCAGGCGGAATTGGCCGCAATTGTCCATATGGCGGGGAGTTTACATTTAGCTGGGCGAGAACAGGTATCGCTCTCAGTGGCCACGGAATCAGCCGGGATGGCCCGCCGGATCGTTAAACTGTTCAAAGCCACTTATCAGTTGGAAGCGGAGATCCAGGCCGAGGAAGTTGGAAAGCTAGGGAAGCTACGCCGTTACACCATTATTATCCCGGCACAGCCCAGGCTGAATGGGCTCTTATCGGAGCTAGGGATGTTTTCCAGAGAGAATTTATTGGAGAATGATATTAAGCCGGAACTTGTTAAAGAACGTTGCTGCCAAACATCATTTTTAAGAGGGGCATTTCTGGCGGCGGGATCAATTACCGACCCCCAGAAAAAGACCTATCATTTGGAGATGGTGACTCAAAATGAGGATTTTATTAATGGATTGGTCTATTTGTTGAATTTATTAGGGGTTAAGGCTAAAATCGGCCAACGCAAAGAAAAATACTTGATTTACTTAAAGGATAGCGAAGCGATTGCCAGATTTTTATCGTTAATTAATGCCAACACCGGTGTGATTAAGTTGGAAGAAGTAAAAGTGATTAAAGGCCTTCGTGGAGAAGTCAACCGGTTGGTGAATTGCGAAACCGCCAACCTGGAAAAATCGCTTTCCGCGGCTTGGGAACAGGTTGAGATTATTCGAAATTTACGCTCTAGTTCAATCTGGACCAGTTTACCGGAGAAGTTGAGGCTGACCGCAGAACTAAGATTGGAGCATCCGGAATCGAGCCTGAAAGAATTAGGTGAGCTTCACCAACCGCCTCTTAGTAAGTCTGCAGTAAACCATCGGTTGCGGCTAATTCGGGAAATGGCGGAGCACAAAGAGTAAATAATAAAGGGTAAAGAGAAAAGTATCTATTTAACTTATAACTTCGTATCTTGAATTCAAAACACTCAACTTGAAATGATGACTCCGGCCAAGTGTCTTCTGAATTTTTCTACTTCAAATCAACCCAAGTTATTTTATATTACTTTTTAGTGAAAAAATCCATGGGTAGAAGGAATTCAATTAAGGAAAGAGAATGTTACTTATTGGTTATGGGTATAAATTATATAGGAAGTAAATTTCTTATATAAGATTTGCATTCATAAAGCCGAATGCAAATGACATCAAACCGGAATTTACTTCATCCTATTACAGCTGAAATAAGTTGAATTAAATTCATTAATTTTTCCATCATGTCCGGCTTTAGGGACATGATGTATACAAGAAATTTAATTCAACTTATATAAGTAAAATATTTTTTTAGAATATGGTGGGACATATTTGTTATTAACGGGACAAATTTTGGCCCGCCCTTGAATTCGACTGATAATGGATAAAATTTTAACACTTCAACAAAAAATAGTACCGGAAATTTTCCCCTTGCTCCTTTCCCGTTATCAGGTGCTTCGAACGGTTTATTTCTTACAACCAATTGGCCGTAGGGCCTTGGCTGAACAGTTGCGGGTTCAGGAACGGAAAATCCGGAATGAAGTTGATTTATTAAAAGAGCAGCAATTACTCTCTTGTACTACGGCAGGCATGGAGGTTACTCAGTCAGGTCAAATCTTATTATGGGAAATGGCGGATTATATCCGGGAAATTCAGGGGTTAGATTTATTAGAGCAAGAGATTGCTTCCGCTTTTCCGGTCAAAAAAGTAATGATCGTCCCGGGAGATGTGGATCAGGATGAGACGGTCAAGAAGGATCTAGCCCGCTTAACAGCGGAATACCTGAACCGGCAGTTAAATGACGGATCAGTGCTAGCAGTTACCGGAGGGACCACCTTGGCCGAAGTAGCCGCAGCCCTCGTCGCTTCATCTACCAAAAGAGATATTACAGTTATTCCGGCCCGGGGCGGTTTGGGAGAGGAAGTTGAAATTCAAGCTAATACAGTAGCTGCCAATATTGCCAAGGGATTAGGGGCTAGTTACCGCTTGTTGCATGTTCCCGATGACTTAGGCGAAAAGTCAATCCAATCAATTACTGAGGAACCGAAGATTAAAGAACTTCTGGAGTTGCTCCGTCAGGCCAGTATGGTTCTTCACGGTGTAGGTTTGGCAGAGGAGATGGCGCGGCGGCGCGGGATGAATCAGGAACAAATTACCGACTTGGTTGAACGGGGCGCTGTTGGCGAAGCCTTTGGTTATTATTTTGCGGTTGACGGCAGTGTAGTCCATTCCACTTCTAGCGTAGGCCTGCAATTGTCGGAACTAAAATTGATTGAACGGGTGGTGGCTGTCGCCGGTGGCCGAAGCAAAGCGGCAGCGGTTCATGCGGTCTTGTCAAATTCCCCTCGTGATATTTTAATTATCGATGAGGGGGCGGCTACCGGTTTATTGCAAATGTAAACTAGGTTTTAAAGGTGAGTTTTTCACCATATATCAAATAAATTAAGTTGGAGGAATGTAAAAATGGCAGTGAAAGTTGGAATTAACGGTTTTGGCCGAATTGGCCGCTTGGTTTTTAGCGCTTTGTATGACAAAGGGCTGTTAGGAAAAGAGGTCGACGTGGTGGCGGTAGTTGATATCAGCACGGACGCCGCTTATTTTGCTTATCAGCTGAAATACGATTCCGTTCATGGTAAGTTTAAAGGTGAACTGAGTACCGCCAAAAGCGATCCCGGCCTGACTGAAGATGATATATTAATCGTTGACGGCCATAAGATCAAATGCGTAATGGCTACCAAAGACCCCGGTCAACTTCCATGGAAAGACCTTGGCGTCGATTATGTAATTGAGTCTACCGGATTATTTACCGATTCCGAAAAAGCTAAAGGCCATTTGGCGGCGGGAGCTAAGAAGGTAATCATCTCCGCCCCCGGAAAAGGCGAAGTTAAAACCATCGTTATGGGAGTTAACGAGAACGAATATGATTCCAAGAACCATAGTATTGTTTCCAACGCTTCCTGTACCACCAACTGCTTAGCTCCATTAGTACATGTCCTTTTAAAAGAGGGCATCGGAATTGAGACCGGTTTAATGACCACCATTCACTCCTACACTGCAACGCAGAAAACCGTTGATGGACCCTCCAAGAAAGATTGGCGCGGCGGCCGGGCAGCGGCTTTAAATATCATTCCTTCTACCACCGGCGCAGCTAAGGCTGTCGGCGAAGTATTACCGGCAACCAAAGGAAAATTGACCGGCATGTCCTTCCGGGTGCCTACGGCTGATGTTTCAGTAGTGGATTTGACCTTCCGTTCGGTAAAGGACACCTCAATCGAAGAGATCGATTCTTTACTGAAAAAAGCTGCCGATACATACATGAAAGGCATTTTAGGGGTTACTCAAGAGGAATTGGTCTCTAGCGACTTTATTCATGACAACCGTTCGTCTATCTACGATTCCTTAGCCACTTTACAAAATAATTTGAAGGGTGAAAAACGCTTCTTCAAAGTTGTTTCCTGGTATGACAACGAATGGGGTTATTCCAACCGCGTTATTGATCTGCTCACCTTTATCGCTAAAAAAGACGGAAATCTATAAAAGCATCACTTAAGGAGCGATTTTATTCGCTCCTATCCTTATTGTAAAGGCATATATTTGAAAGGAGGGTTTTCAATTGAATAAAATGTCAATCGATGATATTCAGGTTAAAGGCAAACAAGTATTAGTCCGGGTAGATTTTAACGTTCCGATGGATGATAATGGCCAAATTACCGACGACCGGCGGATTAAAGCCGCGATCCCAACTATTAAAAGCTTAGCCGACCGGGGTGCTAAAGTAATCTTAGTATCCCATTTCGGACGGCCTAAAGGCGGGCCGGACAATAAATACCGAATGGATGTAATGGGCAAGCGGCTCTCGGAATTGATGGGTAAACCGGTGGTTAAAGTTAACGACTCTATCGGCGATGAACCTAAGAAGGCCATTGATGCCCTGCCTGAGGGCGGAATTGTCCTTTTGGAAAATGTGCGGTTTTATAAAGAAGAAGAGGCCAACGACAAAGCGTTTGCCGAGAAATTAGCATCTCTGGCCGATATCTATGTAAATGACGCTTTTGGCACCGCCCACCGGGCTCACGCTTCCACCGCCGGAGTGGCGGAATTTCTGAAACCGGCAGTTTCAGGTTACCTAATGCAGAAAGAAATCGATATAATGGGCAAGGCGCTCTCTAATCCGGAACGTCCTTTTGTAGCGATCTTGGGAGGGGCTAAAGTAGCCGACAAGTTGGGTGTAATCCAAAACTTACTTGAAAAAGTGGACACTTTAATCATCGGCGGCGGCATGGCTTATACCTTTTTAAATGCGGAAGGGATGGAGATCGGAAAATCATTGCTTGACGCCGAAAAAATCGAATTTGCCAAAGAAATGATGGCCAAGGCTAAGTCCCGCGGGGTCAAACTCTTGCTACCGTTGGATGTGGTCGTTACCGATGACTTTAAAAAACCGACCACCTGGAAAACAGTGGCCGTTAATCAAATTCCCTCCGATTTGCAAGGCGTGGATATCGGGCCGGAAACCGTTAAGCTTTTCGCTAAGGAGATCGAAAACGCGAAGACTGTGATTTGGAACGGTCCAATGGGTGTTTTTGAATTACCTCAGTTTGCGGTCGGCACCAAAGCCATCGCCGAGGCATTAACCCGTTCCAAAGGCACTACCATCGTCGGTGGCGGCGATTCAGCCGCTGCAGTCGAGCAAATGGGCTACGCTGATAAAGTTACTCATGTATCCACCGGTGGCGGAGCTTCCTTGGAGTTTATGGAAGGCATCGAGCTCCCGGGTGTAGCGGCATTGACCGATAAATAAGTATGTTGATACTATGTAGTATATAGTGGTCAGGAGACAGGAGTCAGTAGTCAGGAGATTGTAAGCTAAGCTTGAAATCAAAAAACTCAATACCCAAAACAGTTCTTGATTTTATGTTGGCTCCCGGCTCCTGACCACTGACTTCTGATTATGGAGGTAATAACAATGCGTAAACCGATTATCGCCGGGAACTGGAAGATGTATAAAACAATTCCGGAGGGTCGGAGTTTAGTTAAAGGGGTCATTGAAAAACTAACCGGATTTGACGGAGTGGAAGTTGTTTTTTGCCCGCCATTTACTGCTTTAAGCGCGGTCAAAGAATTTACGGGAGGGACATCTTTCGGCCTGGGAGCCCAGGATCTTTATTGGAAAGAACAAGGGGCTTTCACCGGTGAAATTTCACCATTAATGCTCAAGGATATCGGTTGTGATTATGTGATTATCGGTCATTCGGAGCGAAGGGAACATTTTGGCGAGACCGATCAGACGGTAAATTTGAAAGTAAAAGCGGCTTTGGCGGCGGGGATTAAACCAATTATTTGTGTTGGCGAATCCCTGGCTCAACGTGAAGCCGGCGAAACCCAAAATTTGATTAAACGCCAAACCGAATTGGCGTTACAGGGAGTCGAAACCGGAGCCATTCCCGAGATCGTTATCGCTTACGAACCAATTTGGGCGATCGGTACCGGTAAGTCCTCTAACGGGACAGACGCTAACGAGGTAATCGGCTTGATCCGTAAAACCGTTGCTTGGATCTTCGGTAATGAACCTGCCCAGTTAATGCGGATTCAATATGGTGGTAGCGTGAAACCGGAAAATATTAAAGAATTTATGGATCAACCCGAGATCGATGGGGCGTTAGTAGGTGGAGCCAGCCTAGATGTTGATTCGTTCCTGAAAATTATTAGGTATTAAATGTAGGCAAGAGGAACTAATTTGGAGGCAAATATGACTTATCGACCTTCAGCTTTAATAATTCTCGACGGATGGGGAGCTAATCCCCGTGAAGAGGCCAATGCCATCAAAGAAGCAAATACTCCGTTTCTTAACAGTTTATTTGAAAAATACCCTCACGGGACCCTGCTCTGTTCCGGTGAAGCGGTAGGCCTTCCGGAAGGACAGATGGGCACCTCTGAAGTCGGGCACCTTAATATAGGGGCCGGCCGAGTGGTCTACCAAAGCTTGGTTAGGATCTCCAAGGCCTTGCGTGATGGGGAGTTTAAGTGTAATCCAGTCTTTGTCGATTTGATCCAGCGCGCGCTCAAGGAGGGCCGTCCCTTGCATGTGATGGGCCTGGTCTCTCCCGGTGGAGTTCATAGCCATACCGAACACCTTTACGGCATTATCCGGCTGGCCAAGGAATTTGGAATTAAACAAGTATATATTCATGCTTTTTTAGATGGCAGGGACACTCCCCCATCCAGCGCCAAAGAGTATTTGGAAGAGTTGGAAGAGTTCTGCCGGAAAACCGGATTGGGTAAAGTGGCCACTATCAGTGGACGTTATTATGCTATGGATCGCGATAAGCGTTGGGACCGGGTTGAAAAAGCTTACGCTGCTATGGTTTACGGTGAAGGGGAGGAAGCTGATTCTGCGCTTCAGGCGATCCAGAATTCCTACGCCCGTGATATTACTGATGAATTTCTTTTACCAACAGTAATTAAGGCTGATGGCAAACCGGTTGCCTCAATTCAAGCGGGAGATCCGGTTCTTTTCTTTAACTTCCGGCCGGATCGGGCCCGGGAGATTACCAGATCCATTGTTGACCCGGCCTTTAATGGGTTTGACCGCCGTACCGGTTATTTGAAGGCCTTTTTCGCGGCTATGACTCGGTATGATGAAACTCTGGATGTACCGCTTCTTTTCCCGCCGGAGGACCGGATGAAAAACATCTTGTCCGAGGTATTGGCTAATAACGGCAAACGGCAGTTACGAATCGCGGAAACCGAAAAATACGCTCATGTTACATTTTTCTTTAACGGTGGCTTGGAACAACCATTCCCACTCGAAGAGCGGATTTTAATTCCATCGCCCAAGGTGGCAACCTATGATCTAAAGCCGGAGATGAGCGCTTATGAGGTCACCGACGCCTTAGTGAAAGAGCTTGAACAGGATAAATTTGACGTGATCATCATGAATTTTGCCAATTGTGATATGGTCGGGCACACCGGCATCCCGGAGGCCGCCCGGAAAGCGGTAGAAGTGGTCGACCGGTGTTTGGCCCGGATAATACCGGTAATCCTGGCTAAAGGCGGCGCAGCAATTGTAACCGCAGACCACGGTAATGCCGAAATGATGCGGGATTATCAAACTGGTGAGCCATACACGGCCCATACTACCTTCCCTGTCCCGGTAGTGGTCATCGGCGTCAAGGAACAAATCCAGGTGAAAGACGGTAAATTGGCGGATCTGGCTCCTACCTTGCTGGAGTTAATCGGAATCGCCAAACCGGCGGAGATGACCGGAAGTAGTTTAATTAAACGTGAAATATGAGGCCTTTGCTTGGGTGAAACACTGATTTTTTATAGCAATAATAACTTTTAAACTACAACTAATAATATAATCAAATGAATAAGGGAGGATTTATTAAAATGACAACGATTGTTGATGTCTACGGACGCGAAATACTTGATTCCCGAGGTAACCCCACTGTTGAGGTGGAGGTAGAATTAGCCGACGGCAGCATTGGCAGGGCGGCTGTCCCTTCGGGCGCTTCCACCGGCGCTTTTGAAGCTGTTGAGCTTCGTGATGGGGATAAGGGACGTTATCTGGGACGCGGCGTTCAAAAAGCGGTTGACAACGTTAATGACGCCATCGCTTCCGAAGTGATTGGCCTAGATGCTTTGGATCAGGTGACAGTTGACAAGGTAATGATCGAGTTGGACGGAACACCGAATAAAGCAAAGCTTGGCGCCAATGCTATCTTAGGGGTTTCGTTAGCGGTAGCAAAAGCGGCTGCTGCCAGCCTGAATTTACCTTTATATCGGTACTTGGGCGGTGTAAATTCCAAAGAGCTGCCGGTTCCAATGATGAACATTTTGAATGGCGGCAAACACGCCGACAACAGTGTTGACCTTCAGGAATTCATGGTAATGCCAGTCGGCGCGCCGAGTTTCGCCGAATGCCTCCGTTGGGGCGCGGAAATTTTCCATGCCCTCAAGAAAGTCTTAAAAGAAAAAGGTTACAGCACGGCTGTCGGTGATGAAGGCGGTTATGCCCCAAACCTTAAGAGCAACCAGGAAGCTTTGGATGTGATCATGGAAGCAATTAAGCTCGCCGGATTTAATGCAGGCAGCGATATCATGATCGCCATGGATCCGGCCTCCACTGAGTTATGGGAGTCTGCTAAGGAAAAGGGGGAGAACGGAAAGTATTTCTTCTGGAAATCGAATATCATGAAAACCTCGGCTGAAATGGCTGACTTCTGGACTGACTTGGTTAACAACTACCCGATTATTTCGATTGAAGATGGTATGGCTGAAGAAGATTGGGACGGTTGGAAAATGTTGACTGATCGGATTGGTAAAAAGGTTCAGTTGGTTGGGGATGACCTTTTTGTCACCAATACCGAGCGGCTCAATAAAGGAATTGGTTTAGGGGTAGCTAACTCAATCTTAATTAAAGTAAATCAGATCGGTTCGCTTACAGAAACGTTGGATGCGATTGAAATGGCGAAACGGGCTGGTTATACGGCAATTATCTCCCATCGTTCCGGTGAGACTGAGGATGCCACTATTGCTGACATTGCCGTGGCTACCAATGCCGGCCAGATTAAAACCGGAGCCCCATCACGGACCGACCGGGTTGCCAAATACAATCAACTGCTACGGATTGAGGATCTTTTAGCTGATGAAGCAATCTATCCCGGCAAAAGAGCTTTTTATAATATCAATCGCTAAGTACTTGTAGATCCTTCCCCAATATGCTAAAATATTTTGAAGACTTTGGTGGAGGTGTAAACTTGAAATTCTTTCTGCAGATATTGTTGTTGATTGATTCCATCGCCCTTATCGCTATTATTATTTTGCAACCTAGTAAGGGGGAAGGATTGGGAGCAATCGGTTCCGGCGGACAGATGTTTTTCGCCAAAAATAAAGGACTTGAAAAGTTATTGGATAAAGCCACCATGTGGCTGGGGATTGCTTTCGGGGTGTTATTGATTCTAGCGGAAATCTACTAGAAGTTTTTAAAAGGGCTGACAAGCCCTTTTTTATTTAGGGAATTGAAAGGTAAATAGCTCAATCTCACATTTGATACAATAGCAAGCGGATTCAAGCTAAAAATATCGAAAAGGAGATTGAGCTATGGTTAAAAGCCTAGCATATACAAAATGGAATTAGAGTACCGCAAAATATGGATTCCAAAGTATCGGAGAAAAAAGTAATCTACGCAAAGTATAGAAAAGAAGTGGACAAATAATAAGGCAACAATGTGAATATAAGGGTGTCGAAAACAATTGAAGCGAATTGATGTATAGATCGCATTCATATGTACGTTAGTATTTCGCCCAAATAGCGCAGCGACAATAATGGGGTATGTAAAAGAGAAAAGTTCGTTAATGATATTGCGCATATTTCATTCAGTAGATAAAGAAATAGAAGTATTTCAGATAATTGCTAATCATGAACTTAAAATAAACATTAATTAAATCCCGGTTTATAACGATATTATAAGAAAGGCATTCTGTGAAAACCCTTTCTTAAACTCAGGCAAAAAAACAGCTTGTTCAAATTTAAAGCTCGAAATTAGAAGGATATTACCTAGAAATGTCGAAAAAAATTAGTAGTTACGCAACTTGGGGAGGGAAAAAGTTTGAAATTCTTTTCCGGAATTAAAACTAAAATAATGTTTTACTTCTTTGTGATGTATGTAATCATGGCCGTTTCCAATATTTTATTTCGTCCCTTAATTAATAATAACGGCTTATTACAACTGGTCATGTTAATTTCCCAATTACTACTATTCTTGACGGTTGGCAATGTTTTAATAAATAAAACTCTACTCTCCCCTATACGGAAATTTATGGTTCTTTCAAAACAACTAAATGAGAACGACTTTAGCCGTGATCTTGAGATTAAAACCAATGATGAGTTAGAAATGTTGGCATCAGTCGTTAATGAGATGCTGCATCGTCTCCGGGTTATTTTACAGGAAAATCTAAGTTCGGCTGAGATTCTTGCGTTAGCTGCTTCGGAGATGTCTACTATGGCTCAGCATGCTAACCAGGCCACTCAAGAGATTACTAATACCATGGACAATATGACTCAAGCTACTGAAGAACAATATGAAAACGTTCAGCTTTCGGTGTTGGCAACCCAACAAATGGCCGAAACTGCTCAACAGGTAGCGGGAGAAGCTCAAAAATCCGCCAGCTTTTCGTCGCAAGCCGCTGAACGGGCTAGAATCGGTGAGGATATTATTCAAGAGGTCCATACAAAGATAATTCAGTTAAAAGAAACCGTGGACGAGTCGGCCACCGTCGTAAAAAGGTTGGGGACACGCTCCTTAGAAATTGGAAAAATCGTAGACGTTATGCGTGGTATTTCCCGACAAACCAACTTGCTGGCGTTAAATGCGGCAATTGAGGCTGCCCGGGCCGGCGAACATGGCCGGGGATTCTCGGTGGTCGCTGATGAAGTACGGGCTTTGGCTGAGCAGTCGACTAACTCCGCGATTCAGATTGTGTCGATGATTAATGAGATTCAAAAAGAAACCATTGCCGCTGTTGAAGCCATGGAAGTCGGTACCAAGGTTGTTGATGAGGGGACCACCCTTACTATTTCAGCGAAAGAATCTTTTTCGGCCATTACCCAATCGGTTACTCAAACAGTGAATACCATTCATGAAATTGCTGCCGCAGCGCAACAACAAGCAGCCAGTAGTGAGGAGATGACCGGCACCATGCAGTCGGTAGCGGGGATCTCCAAACAAAACGTGAAAGGCACCAAGCAAATAGCAACCGCTACTGAACAACAACGGCTTAACATGGAGAACCTAGCTGTATCTGCGGCTCAGTTGGTGGAGATGGCGGACAACCTTACGGCGTTGGTCGGCCGGTTTAAGCTTAATCCCGACTTCAAGAGATGCTGGCGAGTATTGGATTGTAATTTTGTCAATTGTCCGGGCTATCAAAGCAAAGAGGAAAAATGTTGGCTAATTCCGGATACTTTATGTGGGGATGGCACCCCTAACGGTTCAGTCATGAACAAACGTCAAATGTGTCATCAATGCGACGTTTTCAAAGTTAATACTAAAGTGTAAGCTTAACAAGTTATAAAGGCCGGTTCAATTGATCCGGCCTTTTTTGATAAACTGGAGTGGGGGTGAAATTATGGGAATTGATTTAGGAACCGATAATTATTGTTTTGCATGTGGGACCGAGAACCCGATCGGGCTAAAATTAAAGTTTGAATATACGAGCGGCGGAGTTGTCGCCAATTTTACCCCCGGAAAGGAATATCAAGGCTATATTAACCTAGTCCACGGGGGGATTCTCAGTACCTTGATGGATGAAGCGATGGCTTATGCGATCCTTTCCCGTGAGATGAAAGCCATAACTGCCAGAATGGCTGTATCTTTTAAAAAACCAACCCGGATCGGGGAACGATTGACTATTAACGGGAGAATCATTGAAAAAAAAGGTAAATTAATTAAAACCAGCGCTAATATTAGTCAAAACGGGATGATAACCGCCGAAGCGACTGCTGATTTTATAATAGTGAGTGAGTCTGAAATTGGGGGATAATGTTATCGTTTTGTAAATAGGATTGCAAACCAATTTTTACGTGACTATAATAGAGATGGTAGTGAAACATTAACTACCCAGCTAGTTAATGTTTTTTGTTTGACAATATACTTTGTTTGGGGGTTTTTTTTGTGCTTATTCTGGTTCTAAATAGTGGTAGTTCATCTTTAAAGTACAAGCTTTACCAGATGCGTAACGAAGAAGTGTTAGCCGCCGGATTGGTAGAGCGGATCGGCAGCGCCAACGGGAATGCGGTTATCAATCATCAACTGAAGGACGCCGCTAAAATCCAATTGGAACAGAAGGTCAACGACCATAGTGAAGCGCTACAGGCAGTATTAGGGTTTTTAACCGATCCCAACCAGGGGATTATTAAATCCCTTGATGAGATCAAAGCCATTGGACACCGGGTCCTGCATGGCGGTGAAATTTTCTCCAGCGCCATTGTGGTAGGGGAGAAGGAACTGAAACAGATTGAAAGTTTAAAGGAATTAGGACCATTACATATGCCGGCTAATATCATGGGCATAGTAGCCTGTAAAAAATTGATGCCCAATACCCCTCAAATAGCCGTTTTTGATACCGCATTTCACCAGACTATGCCGCGATCCTCATTTTTATATGCCTTACCGTATGAATATTATGAAAAATACCGAGTCCGGCGTTATGGTTTTCATGGGACATCCCACCGTTATGTCTCCAAACGCGCGGCTGAAATCCTCGGGAAGAACATAAACAAATTGAAAATGGTCACTTTACATCTGGGAAATGGAAGCAGCGCCGCTGCGATTAGGGAAGGAAAATGCTTTGATACTTCGATGGGTTTTACACCACTAGAAGGTTTTGTAATGGGGACCCGTTGCGGCGATATCGATCCGGCGATTGTTCCGTTTTTGCAAAACGTATTAAATTTGAACCCGAATGAAGTAGATACTTTGTTGAATAAAAAAAGCGGTTTCTTAGGGATGGCCGGGTTCAGCGATATGCGGGATATCCAAAAAGCCAAGCGGGAAGGGGACGAACGGGCCAAGGACGCTTATGATATTTTCATTCAACGTTTGGTCAAATACGTAGGTTCATATTATGCAACTTTGGGTGGTTTAGATGTACTGGTTTTTACCGCCGGAATCGGAGAGAACGATTGTTCTATCCGGGAAGATGTTTGTAAACAACTGATCCATCTCGGGGTGGACTTTGACTCCAAGAAGAACGACGGGCTTCGCGGCAAAGAGGCGATCATCAGCAAACCCCGTTCCAAGGTAACGGTAATGGTGGTTCCGACCAATGAGGAGTTGTTGATTGCCAGGGATTCATATGAGTTGATAAAGTAGGATATAATTTTGATTATTAATCGAGGATTAACTTTTATTGGTATAATTTAGAAATATGTTTAACAATGTTAGCCCTGCCTTTTTTGGACAGGGCTTTTTTATACCGAAACCTTTTTTAAAATCCGGAAGGAGAGATCAGCCCGGAGAAAGAATCTCCAATATAACATTATAATCATTAATTCAAAAGGAGAATCCAGATGTTGTATCTTGTCGTTTTTTTAAGCGGGGCAGTCTTGATGTCCCTCGAAATGGTCGGGAGCCGCATCTTAGCGCCGACTTTCGGCAGTTCCATTTTTATCTGGGGGGCCTTAATTGTGGTGGTGATGGCCGCCCTGACCTTTGGTTATTATTTCGGAGGCCGTTATGCCGATAGGTTTCCCAGCCTATTAATGCTGGGGACAATCTTAACCGGAGCCGGAATTTGGGTGTGTTTTTTACCTTTTTGGACTACACCGGTCAGTTATTTCTGCGCCGAACTAGGCCCCAGGATGGGATCACTGATGGCGGCTATGGCATTCTTTTTTATTCCCAGCGTGCTTTTGGCTACCATATCTCCTTTTGCCATTAAATTAATGAGCCATAGCCTTACTACTATAGGCAATACTGCGGGCAGATTATCCGCTGTATCCAGCGCCGGCAGTATTGTCGGGACGTTGCTGACTTCATTTTTTTTAATCCCTTTAATGGGAGTACGTAATATCATTTTGGCTTTAGGATTTATTTTATTAGGCCTCGCTTTCCTGATAGTGGTGGGTAATGACCGAAAGATTACAGAGGGGGAGTCTTTGGCCGAAAAAGGGTTTTCGAAGGATTTTCGGAGATTGTTATTAATCTCGATCATCGTAGGCCTGATTTTGCTCGGTATTTTCGGAATAATCTTATCCGGAAAATCCTCTTTTTTTTATAATCAATCGCAGATCCTTTATGAGCGGGATTCGCTGTACCATCATATCATGGTAGCTGAAAGCGGTTCCATTCGTAATTTGCATTTTGATAATTCTTTTCAAAGCGCGATGGATGTTAAAAACCCGCTGGAGATGGTCTTCGATTATACTTCTTACCTTCATTTAGGCATTGTAGCCCATCCCAAACCGGAGCGGGTCCTCTTTATAGGTTTAGGGGGCGGATCGGCGCCTAAAAAGTTTTTACATGATTATCCCTCAATCAAGCAGATTGATATTGTAGAAATTGATCCTCAGGTGGCTGAGGTGGCGTACCGGTTTTTTGATCTTCCCAAAAACCCTAAACTACAGGTTTTAGTCCAGGACGGACGGCTGTTAATAGCTAAAAAAGCCCGGGAGATAGCTGCCGGACGGGTCAATCCTTATGATATGGTGCTCATCGACGCTTATTCCGAAAGCACCATCCCTTACCACTTAACTACGGTGGAGTTTTTAGAAGCCGTCCGGAAGGTCCTTACTCCTAAAGGGGTGATAGTCTCCAATATTGTGAGCGCGCTGGCAGGTCCCAAAAGCCGGTTGTTATATTCAATGACCCGTACCTTTAAGAATGTCTTCCCGCAAGCTTATTTGTTTCCGGTTGGGAATTGGTACGGCGGGAGCGATGAATCAGCCAGGAATGTGATTTTAGTGGCAACAATGAGCCAAGAGTATTGGGATGATCAAGTTTGGCAAAGCCGTGCTGAGCGCTTTCAACGTGAAGGCTTAATCAGGGAAGAGGTGACGGACTATGCCAAGGTGTTGGTCAGTAATTCTTTGGTGTTGAATATGATTAGAGAGAATAAAGCCCCGCTCCTTAGTGACGATTATGCCCCGGTAGATACTTTGCAACATCCGTTATTATAATTGACAGCATTGACAAAACGTGAATTCATGCTATAATATTAAAGCGACTTTGTAAGGAAGTGAAACCATGGCCGAACGGGAGCGAAAACGAATCGCGGAAAACAGGCGCGCCCGGCACGATTACTTTATCGAGGATACTTTTGAGGCGGGAATCGCCCTGACCGGTACCGAAGTCAAGTCCCTCCGGCAGGGGAAGGGAAACCTGCAGGACAGTTACGCCCAGATCAACGGTAACGGCAGTGAAATTTTCCTTTTGAACTGTCATATCAGCCCTTATGATTTTGGGAACCGGTTCAATCACGAACCGCTCCGGACCAGGAAACTCCTGATGCACCGGGAGGAGATCCGTCGTTTGTTCAGTAAGACCCGTGAGAAGGGTTTAACCTTGGTCCCACTCCAGATGTACTTCAACGAGCGCGGCCGGGTCAAGGTGGAACTGGCGTTGGCCCGTGGCAAGAAACTCTACGACAAACGCGAAGATATCGCCGAACGCGACGCCAAGCGAAATATTGATAAAGCGATCAAGCAACGAATGAGGTAAAAAAGAGTATAATATAATACCGAAGTCAGCAAAACTATTGATTATTATTTTTACCATTCACACTTTACCCTTTAAACTTTTAATGGGGGCGACCGGTTTCGACGGGGAGTGCGGTGGCATAGGTAGCGGGTCGAGGTGCTGTGGCCTCGTTAAACTGCAGCAAGCACTTTAAGTGCCAATAACAATTACGCTTTAGCTGCTTAATTAAGTAGCCGTCCAAACCGAGCTTAACCCGGGAGGTCGGGGCGGGCGTCAAATAAACCGGGACGCTCATCAGCCAATTCGCGGAGGCTGA
>JAEZJK010000013.1 GCA_023415835.1 Bacillota bacterium | reverse complement strand
ATGAAATTTGGTTCGTCAATAATTTAGACCCGATTCATCCTTTTAACTACCATCAATTTGTGCTGGAACGGGTGGACGCTTTGACCGGCAAGACCACCGGACAATGGCCGTGGCCCAAAACGGATATTGATCAATATTTCGGAGAATTCTTTCGCTGTCACATTTTCGGGGCTTATGCCAAAGGCGAGCCCGTCCTGATCACAGTCCAGGGCACCTATGGACTGATGCAGTTTCAGGCCTGGAAGCCCGATATGGCCTTGAGATGGGAAAAAACCATTGCTAAGGATGAGCCGGGAGCCAGGGGCGGACATAATTACCCGGTTTTTGATATTAATAACGACGGTATCGATGAATTTCTATGGGGCGAACGTTGCATCGAAGTTGGTTCCGGCAAGGAAATTTTCTGCGCCGATCGGGATACCTGGCATGGCCATTCGGATATGATTCAACCGATACCCGATCCGGAGACCGGCCGTTGGCTTTTTTGGGTGATCCGTGAAAACTTTGAAGATCTGGCTCCCAGGACCATCTTGTATAACGAACGGGGCGAACGGATTTGGGGCGCCATAGACTATGGACACATCCATAAGGGTTGGGTCGGCCGAATCGGCGCCCAGGGCGAGCTGATTGCGACCGCGGTCCGGATCGAAGACCAGACCAAAACCCTGGAAGGCCGATATTATACAGGAATTACCGAGTTTGCCTTTGAGGCCCTAACCGGTAAACCGATCCAGCTACCGTTCAGCATCGCCGACACCGCTCCGGTGGATATCGATGGCGACGGGCTTCATGAAATTATCACCGGTATGATTGGCGGAGAGGCGGCGCTAATCGATCGCGCCGGAAAACTGATCAAAAAAATCGGCGGCCGCATCGCCATGTGTTCCAAGATCGTCAACCATCCCGGCGAGCAGTTGCTCACCTATTACCCGGATGGCGCAGTGAAGATCTGGATGGATGCCAACGCCGAGGACAGCCCCGAAGCGCTCAAACGCTATGCTAACCCCTTCTACCATGCCAACCGGCGTTTCCCCACCAAGGAAAGTATCATGTGCATTTTGGGCGGGATTTAGTCAGGAGACAGGAGTAATCCTGGTTGTGTTTCTGTGATGTCTCCTGTCTGAACCAGGATTAAACAGATTTCTCGGATTAATAGGATTTACATCTCAACTTGTAGTCACTTTGGTCTTAATAATACTGAATTGTCTTTAGTTGATCAATTTGAATATATTCAACCGTTGAGCAATGGTTTTTAATCCTTTAATCTGCTTAATCTTGACTAATCCTGGTTCAGGCCGGTGCCTTCCCTTTCACCGCTTTAGAATTAGCGTTTCGATGTTCTTAAAAATGTAAAGACCCCTTGCCAAGATTAAACGAAAAGACCACATAATTATATTGCAATAACAAGAGTTTTTCCTTCTTGTAATTGTTGACACATTTCTTCAAATTTTTTCTTGGTCGTCATATTATCATCAAAATTTATAGTCATTTGGTCACTCATTGCATGCTTACCTTTTAAACTTTTAATATAGACAATATTTATAACATTTTTATACGGTTGAATTTCAAATCCCACCAATGGATAAACACGATCACTAACTTTAATCCAAGTATTAAACATAATAATCCCCCCTTTTCTTATTTCTTACAACCTCAAATGCTTTCAACAAACTCCTCAAAGCTATCAACTTCCTTAAACTCCACCTCATTTCCCAACGCCTCAAAATGTTTATGCCCACACTCAATCTTTGCGCTTTCGGAAGGCCGTAAGGCTTCATTCAATAGATTGGCCTTCGTTTCCAGGACGAAATAAAGCTTTTGTTCTCCATCTTTTTCGATTAACACAGCCCAGTCCGGATTATAACTACCCAAAGGCGTTGCGATTTTAAACCAATCCAGCAGTTTAGCATAGAGTTTTACACTGTTGTTATTCTCAAATTTTTGGGCGAAACCGGCTTCATTTTCCGAATCATAGATCACATAATCATAAGGGGATTTTGAACTTTCGATCATGTTTTTCGAGATGTATCCAAACAGCTCGTTATTTTCAAAAAGTTCCTGGGCGTAATATTCTTCATTACCGATTTTGGTATATTTAATGCCATCGACAATCATCAGTCGCATTTTTGCCGTTATGATCTTAGCCACTTCATCCATATATTTTTGTGGGTTTTTCTTAAACAAATGCAACGTCTTGCTTTGCGTCAGTATCTTAACAATGGTTCTACGGGTAAGGTTAGTTTCATTTTGTAAAAAAGAAATGATATCAGGTAGAGTTTCCCGTATATTTGTGGCTAAAACAGCGGTGCGATCTTTTTCAGTCGCTTCGACCCCTCCGGCGGCAATATCAAGCGCCGCTTTGGTATAGATTAGTTTTGCCGTTTCCACATTCAAGCCCCGCTGCATTTCCTCGCAACATTTTCCGATAAGTTCATTACTATCAAAGTCAACCGCATAAGTAGTTTTATATTTGATTTTATCCCAAAACCGCTTAAAGTCGTCACTTAGGTAAACTTGTTTATTTAGTTTGATATTACGTTTTTCGGCGTTATTCTTAATATTAAGATTGCCGCTTACTTTCTTCGCCAAAACTACGATTACGTTCCGGTTTGGTTCATATTCCGGCAGCAGTTCCAAGGTATTATTTTTCAAGGCAGTTCTCAATTCGTCCTGAACTTTGCCCTGAGCATCAATATATCCTTTTGCTCCGAAGAAAGTATGAAGTTTTTCGGAAGCTACATGCCCGAAATAGACCGTGCCGCCGTCAGCCTGCTTTATGGGAATATTGGCGAAAGTATGAGCCTCAATAACCCCGAATTTAATGCCTTCTTCCTTTTCGATCTCGGATTGCAGGGTTTTGGCGAATTGTTCATAACTTTCGTTCGCCATAACGGTAAGAGTGTTAATCTCAAACCCTCGCAGACGTTCACCATTTTGGTTAACACAAAGGCGAAGCCCGCGCCCGATCTCCTGCCGTTTTTTAATCTCGGAACGGGTTTCATTCAATGTGCAAATTTGAAATACGTTCGGGTTATCCCAGCCTTCGCGTAAAGCAGAATGAGAGAAGATAAAACGTAATTTACTATCAAAACTTAACAGCTTTTCCTTGTCGCGCATGATCAGACTATAAGAGTCATCATCAGCAAGAGTATTTCCGTTGGTATCCTTTAACACGCCCTTTTTGTCTTGTGAGAAATAACCATTGTGGACACCATCCGGGGCGGTTTCAACGTCAATGTCATTAAAAAGCGTATTATATTTAGGTTTGGTGACTAGATTTTTATATTCTTCCTCGAAAATCTCAGCATATTTCCCCTTCTGCGGGTTTCCCTGTTCATCATAATAGCGGTAGTTTGCCACCCGATCAATGAAGAACAGACTAAGAACCTTAACTCCCTGTCTATTCAGGCGCAATTCCTTGTCCAAGTGTTCCTCGATGGTCTTCCTAATCTGTTGCCGTTTTATGGCTAAGTCGTCTATATCTCCAACGGGTGAACCAGTCCGGAGTATTACGGAGTTGCTGGTAAAGTCAACATATTCATTCCCAGGTTCACAATATATTTCATTAACGATATAACCATCGTAAAGTTCGCGTCCGCCCGATTTTTCGTATAAATCATCGCCTCGTTTGACCGTTACTGTCTTCCGTTCAACTTTATCCTTACCATGGATATCAATTTCAATCTTGGCGGTAATGGGTGACTTTTTATTATCAACCGCGATCAGTTTCAGATAAGCATTATTATGATAATCCTTTGATTCAAAGCCCGCTACCTCTATCTGTTTGACCAGTCCCATTTCGTAAGCGTCAACCGCGTCAAGCTTATAAACCAGGTTATGCTTATCCACGTGAGTGGCTGAATAACGCAGGGTACAAAGAGGGCTAAGCGATTTGATGGCTTCCTTTGATTTCGGGGTGGTGTCTACAGATTGAGGTTCATCAATAATTACGAAAGGATTGGTTTCCCGAATGAGGTCGATTGGCTTTAGGCCATTTAGTTTGTCATTGGGCCGATGAATAATATTGGCCTTGTTCTCTTTCTCCGGATCGTCGAAGCTTTTACGGAAGGCGTCAATATTAATCACCATAATTTGAATATTGTCACTAACTGCAAAGTTACGCACTTGTTCCAGCCTTTCGCTGTCATAGATAAAAAACTCGTAAATCCGGTTATCATAGAGCCCTTTAAAGTGTTCATTGGTAATTTGAAGGGACTTATAAACCCCTTCTTTGATGGCAATCGAAGGCACTACAATGATAAACTTGGAAAAACCGTAACTCTTATTTAACTCCAAAATCGTCCGTAAATAAACATAAGTCTTCCCTGTCCCGGTCTCCATTTCGATGTCAAAATCATAATGTCCGGCCTTCAGACTCTTTGTCGGGGCAATCCCGTTTCGTAATTGGATCTCATTCAGGTTTTTCAGAATATCATCTTCATCCAATTCCAGCCGGTTGCCGATACCATGTTCGGTGACAGTTTTTCCAAAGACCCCGCCCAGTGAAGAAACTGTAAAATTGGAACGCGCCGGAGTCTGGCCTTTGAATAAGTCCACTATGGCCGCAATTGCTTGTTTTTGATAGTCCAAATCCTTGTCGAATTGAAGTTTCATCATTCTCACTCTTTTTCTTCTGTAATATGTCACGTATCAACTCTTTAACTAGTACTTACGTTATCTATAGTAAGAAATAGCCCCATTTCCAATGGGAATCGCCAAGTATCTATCATAAAAATTCTCAATTAACTTTGCTTCTAAATTCTTTTGGTCTTGTAAACCTCTGGTTGTATACCAATATACCTCAGCCCCAAAGGCGACAAAATATTGATAACGTGAATATCTCCATCTCAAATGTCTTTCGTTTTTGGGTGTGTTTTTACTTCAAGGGTATTCTTTTGGTGAATTCTTAATCTTTCCCTTAAATCATGGCTCATTCCAATATAAATAATAGGAGAAGTCCCTTTGGGGTAAACAAATTCTTGTTCATGACTTTTAATTATATACACACCGCTTTTGGTAGGTATTAAGTTTAGATCCGCATCAATGAGTTCATTAATTTCTCCATCGGGTTCTCTGTCATAAAGAGGTTTTAAAAATCGATTCATTTTAGCTCTCCAAACCTCACACCGTCACAAACTCTTCAATCCCGGCTTGTTTCAGGTTTTCCTTGACATTTGTCTTGGCTGCGTCATCCATAAATCCGTTATCCTTAAACACTACACGCATCGTTTCAGGATTAAGTTCTTTCTTAAGTTTAATGATATCACCGGCGATATCTTTGGTAATCTCATCGTCAAGACAGATTATCAAAGCGCCAAAACCGATGGAATAAAGCTTTTTGCCGTTAAAATCATATTCCTCCACCTGTAGAGTAAGGTCAATTCCATATTTGAGCATTATCTCATATACTACATCAAGCTCACTACGGCCATCGGCGTAATTTGAGATCATCTCCTCAAGGCTCGTTTCCAGATTATCATAATCCGGATTCCACTTTTTAAGGTTGGAACTATCAAGTTTAAAGACTTTGAAGCCAATATCCAGTTTTTCCGGATCAATTAGCGTATTTTCTTCAATAAGCGACATTTGACCGCTTTGTTTTTCTGCCAACTCCGCTTTGATCTTGTCACCCGCGCGTCGAATCCGTTCCTTACCGATTTCACAGATGTTTTTGTATCCAGCTTTATATGCCTCCGTATCTTTATTGCATGGTTCAGGGAGTTGAACCATTATAAACTTGCGATTACCACCATCTTCGGAGTTAAGTCGCATTACTGCATGGGCGGTAGTAGCAGAACCAGAAAAAAAGTCAAGAACTATATCATTTACTCCTGAACCTACACTCGCGAATCTTTTTATTAATTCGGTTGGTTTAGGGAATGTAAATGTTTTACTTATAAACAGAGCTTCAACTTCTCCAGTTCCTCGCCTACTAGAAATATCTGTATCAAGTTGTAGAGAACGTATAACTTTTCCAGTAAGTCGTGTTTTTTGTACTACTCTAAATTCACCTGACTCAGTTTTATAACCTATAATTTCTTGATTTAATTCTGGAAATGCCTTATCCTTACTCCATCTCCAAACCCTTGGAATATCATCTTTACGAGATACAACCGGATAGACCTCTATCCAGCCCTCTTTTTTTTCAAGTCCTATTTCATAAAAATCATTTTCTATTTTGTTTAATGGATTTAGATAGAACGGATAATACAAGTTTGGTCTGGTCTTAGGGTTAAATGCTACATTTCCATTATAAAGAGGATAAAGATTAAAATTTCCTTTCTCATCTTTATATTTAAATTCCTTATTTTTTTCCGGTAATTGATTAGTAATTGTATCCATCAGACTTTTGGCATAAAAAATAGCATAGTCGTTCATTTTTGCTATATGACCATAATCAATTGCGCTTGGAGAAGAGTTAATAACAAATAATCCAATAAAATTTTCTTCCCCAAAAATTTCATCACAAATCTTGCGAAGATTATCCAATTCATTATCATCAATAGAAATAAATATAACCCCATCATCGGACAATAGATTTCTCGCAAGCCTCAACCGCGGGTATAACATATTTAACCAATTGGTATGGTAACGTCCATTTGTTTCACTATTTGTCGAAATTCTCCCACCATCTTCCCCTTTTTGTCTGGTAATAGCTAAATAATTATCAATATTATCCTTATAATCATCCGGATAGACAAAATCGTTCCCAGTATTATACGGCGGATCAATATAGATCATCTTGATTTTATTGTGATACGCCTTCTGCAACAGCTTTAAAACTTCTAAATTATCGCCCTCAACATAAAGGTTTTGGGTGGTCTCCCAATCCTTACTCTCTTCCTTGCAAGGCCGGAGCGTTCCGGTTGACGGTGTTTGGGCAAGGCGTAACGCTTTACTCTTGCCATGCCAGGTGAAGTTATAACGCTCGTTGTCATTATCAATATATTTACCAAGGACCGCTTGGAGTTTTTCAAAGTCTATCTTGTCCTCGGTTACAATTTCGGGGAAAAGGGATTTAAGTTTTTGGACGTTTTCGGCGACGATGTCGAGGGATTGGCCGGTGAGTTTTGATTCATTCATTTAAGGTGTCCTCCTTGGTTTCATAGATAAATTCAATTTTCAGACTTATCCCATTCATTGCTAGTCTAGTATTTAATTCGCTTAAATGCATCATAAAATTTAAAGATTTAATTTGATCCCATTGAGTTACAAATGTCTTTCGATTGTTAAATACTAATACCAGGTAAAATATCTTTGGGATAAATTGGGTTTGATCGTCAATTATTAGCTTACCGTTATCTCTTTCTATTTTATCAAGTGTTAATGAAGCTTGATCAACGGCATATGCAAATTCACCAGGCGAACCTACTTTTACAAAATATAAACTACCTTCTCCATACAAGTCACAAAGTTCAAGCCGATATGATTCTCCTTCTTCAAATCTAGCTGTCTCTGGATGTATACACTTGAGGTTTAAGGTATCACTTAAATATTGGTTATAATATGTTTCAAATGGTTGATACTCATCATCGATATAGCAACCCTTTTTCTTGGCATACTTGATCAAATGAGCTCTATTGAAGAAATAAATATCATCTTTATGGTTTTCAAATGTTAATCTTGATAAATCATTCAGTACTTTTGAAATATAAGCTTTATTAAATTGCCACCACTTTCCATCACGCAAGCAAAAATTATCATCCGTTACAAATTCCAAGTATTTAATAATTGGTTGACTTGGTGACCAATTTCCGCTTCCATATTGTACTTGAACATTTATTTTATCAATACATTCACAAATATCAAGGGAATATTCCGCTAAAAAATCTTTGATAGCTTGTATATTCAATTCTCCACTGTCTTCTTTTCGTTTACGATTACAAGTTAGCTTATAGGCGACAAAATCATTTTGAATAATCTTTGTTCCCAAGAGATAAAAAGAAGGCACATTAACAAAACTGTTTAAATCCTTGATTGGATCGAATTCCTTTATAGAAGTTGCAAGTTTATTGTTTAGTAAAACTATTCTCTCTATGTCAGTTTCATCATCTAATGGAAGTAACCTTGGCAAAGATATCTTTGCCGGTTCTTTTAAAACTTTATTTAGGAAAATCAACTTATCAATTATTTCAAGAGGTTTTTCAACCCATTTAAATTGCGCTGACGTACCGCAATTGATAACATCTCCCCAATCATCAGGATTAATACCATTCCCACGAATAAAATGGGGAATTTCGCCGCTCCCATATGTAAGAACCGAATTTCGAAGATAATCATATTGAGTTTTACTTAACTTATTACCATGGGAAACATTTTGGTGCGCTTTTACACTATTTAAATCTATTAAACGTTCCGCAACATCCGTACCAAAGTTATAATCACAAAAAGCGCTTACATAAAAATGCGCATTCCCATACGAAGAAATATAACAAAAATCATCACAATGGTAGATCATAGCGGCCCCATAGATTTTCGCATCCTGCTCTAATTCCCATTCCGTACACTCAGATAATAATTCAATCCATTTTAATCCATTCCTATTATCCTTATTGCAATATAACAAAGTAATATTAACTTCACTATTTTGAGTTATTTGATTTTGTTTTAATGGGATCATTTCAAATTGGCGTTCTTCTAAATGATTAACAAATTCTTCATATTTACGTGGTTGTATACAATAAATATTGTAATCGTGTTTTGGCTTCTTCTCTTCTTTGATTTTGACCATGTTTAAAAATCACCCCAATTCTCTTAATAACTCATTCTTTCTCATCTCAAGCCTTTTAATATCAATATTTAACTCAACCCGTCGATTCAGCTGCGTTTCACTCTTAACTCTTAACTTTAAACTCTTAACTACCTCATCCAACTCAACCACCCGGTCATAAATCTCCTTTACCTCCGCCGCCGTCTTCCCCTCAATATATCCATCTACCAACTTCGACGCATTATAAATTATCAATTTGTCCACTATATCACTGTAAAAACGATAATAGTTCAAATGGGACAGTTTCTTAATCTCCAGGCCATCCAGCAGCTTTTGATCCTTACCGGTCAAGTTATCCATATCAATCCAATCCGTACAAATAAACTCCTCAATAGTATTACGGCTCGGGTCGGCAAGGTTGGTACGTTGTTGGGCGGTGAAAAGCTGGATCTTATTATCAAGCATGAATACTAACAGCATCGGATAAGGAATAGCCCACATGATGATTTCCGCCATTCGCTTGGTTTTACCGGCGGCAAGCAACTTTACTTCGATAATTTCAATTTCGGAGTATTCCCGCTCTTCGTCTTTATATGGCTTAATATTACTGGTTTCCGGTTTAAAACTATAAGCCCAGATGATTTTGTCGATCTGTGCGGCGAACATATTCTGATCTGTTTTATTTAAATCGGCGTTATCATAAAACAGCTTTTTGAAGATTGTATTGCCTACTTCGCAGGATTTTGGGATCTTTAGATAATCGAAAAATGTAGCCATGGCTTTGCTTTTCGCCTCACCCCTCCAGTTAAATGGGTATCATCCGAAAACTGGTTGCCACTCCCCTCCCCCAAAATAGTAGTTTTTCCGAATGCCGGTGGAGGGGAAGCTTGATATACTTGAGACAGATGATTCAAAATTTCGCAAGTCCGTAATAACCGAAATCTCGATAAGTACCATCCACCTTACTGCCCCTCTCCTTACTTCCAAAACCAGCCTCAAATCCAGGAGAGGGGCGCAGCGCTTAAAAAGCTAAACCGATCAGCTATCTGGCGGGGTGAGGCGATGCCTTATCTTTAATCACCAAAAATGTTATCAACTCAAATTCCTCAAGCCCCGAAAATGTGCTCTTGTGCAAACTGGTTCCGCCCTTTGAAAAAAGGCTGGCGACTCCCATTTCTTCTTTCTTCCCTATAATATTTTCAATCGCCAATTCAAGCAGGCCGGAATACTTCTTCATATTCCTACCGTCATCCGTCTCTTCATTAAATACTTTTGCCAAGTAATGTATAACTTCTTTTCCCCCGGAACATAGCTTTTTGTAAAAGTCGAGCAACTTCTTAATATGCAGGTAGTTATATCGGATCTCGCCATCATCGGTGATATACACCATGAAATATGGCGCCAGCGGGTTTTGTTCCCTGGTCTGCTGATAACCTTTAACCTGTTTCAGGGTAAAAATGACACCGGGTTTAACTAAGTCTCTAAGATTATCATCCGGGGCGACAATGGCGTACATCCCAAACGGTGCTTGTTCCAGCTTCTTACGGTTATGCTTCATATACTCCATCAGGTCGATCTTAAAGTCGTTAAAAGTAAGATCAGTAATGGAGATCCCGCCCGCAATATCCTCCAAGTCCACAACCTCTTCCTTTAACTTGACCAGTTGCTTCTTCCGGTATTCCAAATCATTCATCTCCCTGGTCCCGTCAAATTCAATGACGTTTTCTTCACCCGTCGCCGAAATGTCGAGGATCACCATTCTGCCTTTAACTCTATTTTCCAGGTTGATATATTCGTCCAGTTCCATATTGGGCCAGAAGTTAACTAGTTGGACTTTATCATTCACCGATCCGATCCGGTCAATCCGCCCGAAACGTTGGATAATCCTGACCGGGTTCCAATGGATATCGTAATTGATAACCAGATCACAATCTTGCAAATTTTGGCCTTCGGAAATACAATCAGTCCCGATTAAGATATCAATTGCTTCAGTCATTTCCGGATAGATCTTATCCCGATCTTTGGAACGAGGCGAAAAGTTGGTCAGGATTGAGTTTAAATCCTTGCGCCGGAGTGTTTTCAAAGTGGATTTATTCGTGTCCGAACCGGTAACCATCGCCGAATGTAATGCAAACTCATCTTGAACCCACTGGGCGAGGTTATCATAAAGGTAAGCGGCGGTATCTGCAAAAGCGGTGAAAATAAGTGCCTTCTTATTGTCGCTATTGATTGGGTGCTTTATTTTATCCCTGAATATTTCCTTTAATTTGGCAAGCTTAGCGTCACGTGCAGGAGTGACTTTATTCGCCTCAGTGAGCAGACGCTCCAGTTTTTCCTTATCGTCCCTTAAATCCTGTTCCCACTTGATCAAGTCCAAATCCTGAAGCAATACTTTAACCTTGTTGCCAAAAAGCAAATCATCATACTGGGTTTCATTCTCGATATCAATTTCGGAGATGTCAATCTCCGGATCATATTCAAATTGCCTCTCTCGAATAATCGTAAGAACCCGATCAATCTGCCCCAGAATTTTCGATACCGTCAACGCAAAGGAATGAATTGAACTCTCCATTCGTTTTAGTAGATTAACCCGGATCAAATTAACTAGTTGGTTCTCCCGGTCGGTCTGCTTAAAAATCGACTGGCCGCCGGCAACGCTTATATCATATTTTTTACTGTATTTTTCACAGTGCTCCGGCAGAATATAGGCCAGGGGAGAGTATACCGCTAATTGCAGCTTTTTAATGGTCTTATTTACTTCTTCAAGAGCTGGAAACTCATTCTCCAGATCAATATCAGCATAAATATTTTCCGGTCTTCGGCGGATCGGGAATTTGCCGATCTCCGCCATGTTGTAATACTTCTCAATGTGTTTTCTGGATCGGGCGATAGTTACCGTATCAAGCAACTTGAAATAGTCAATATCCATCATTTCTACAAAAACATCAGTGGTTCGCTCTTCATCCGGAAACTTGGACCATTTATTGAATACCGCCTGAGCCTTCCGCAAAACATGTTCAATGCTGTTAAGTCCCACATTGGAAAAAACGTTGTCATTTCCCTCAGTAATAAATGCAATTTGGTTTTTAATATCGTTCATCCGGTTATTCACCGGCGTGGCCGATAACATCAAAACCTTCGTTTTAACGCCGGATTTAATTATGTCGTTCATCAACCGCTGGTAACGAGTAACCCTGTTTTTCGCCGGTTCACTATTACGAAAGTTATGCGATTCATCGATTACCACCAGATCATAGTTCTGCCAATTAATCGTTTCCAGGTTGATATCGCCAGATTTTCCCGTATATCGGCTTAAATCGGTATGGTTCAGCACATCGTAACGGAAACGGTCTTTCACAAAAACATTGAGTTTATCGTTACGGGTGTAAATCGTCCAATTCTCACGCAACTTTTTAGGGACTAAAACCAGCACCCTGTCATTTCTGGACTCATAATATTTAATCACTGCAAGCGCGGTAAAGGTTTTCCCAAGGCCTACGCTATCCGCGATAATGCAACCATTATATTTCTCAATCTTATCGATGGCTCCCATTACGCCGTCTTGTTGAAATTTGTATATCTTGTTCCAGATAATCGAATCCTTAAAACCGGTGCCGCTTCGGACAATCCGCTCCTCGGTCAACTCGTCGAGATACTCGCTGAATATATTGTAAAGAGTTACGAAGTAAATGAATTCCGGGGTATTCTCCTTATAGAGGATCTGCATCTGTTCCAATACTTTTTCTTTTACATCCTCAACCGCTGTTTGATCATTCCAAAGTTCATCAAACATTTTTAAAAAGTGAAGCGTAAATTCCTTACCATAGATGCACATATTGCTATCAATCCGGTTGGAGTGGGTAATACCAAGTCCATCGGTGGTAAAATCGACAGTTCCATTAATAGAAATATTCTCATCGGGATTTTCAATATAAATCAATCGAGGTTGCGCCGGATTAGGATATTTGAGAGATTTTATCTCCACCTTTTCTCGAAACCATTCCGCGCATTCCTTGGCAATATGTGATTGCTTTAATTCATTACGAAGTTTTATTTCAAATTCATTCCCTGATATGACTTTTTCATTCTTATCAATGTAATATTCTCTAATAAGTTCATTGTCTTTTTTCACGAAGGTGGGTTCGGTGAAGATAAAACGCATATTATCAATTTTAGATAGTTCCTTTTTTAACTCATTAAATGCATAAATAGTAAAATAAGCGGAAATGATGGATAGCTTAGATCCTTTTTGAAGGTTTATTTTAAGTTCATCACAAACCTTACCGTTAACTTTATTATCAAGCATTTTAGGCTGTTTCATTTAATCCTCGCCAATTATTGCCTAATATCATTTCTATTGGTAATTCAATGTTTTACGGTAAATTCCTGCAAAATTCTGTAAATATCATTATTGAATCAGCTCACTCCTTATACATAAAATCAACTATTTCTTTCTACCGCTTATCCCTTAAACTCCCCAACCACCCTCTTTGTAAAATCCTATAACAAAATAACAAAATATTACTTTTTTGAGAAAGGGGATTTAAGAAATTTACCGAATTATACCAACTATTAGAATAGCCTTTGCCACGCCGTTACAATAATGACCATATTGTTTCGGAATGGAAGATTTAATTTTTTCCGACGCTAACAAAACTTAATTTTCCAGGAGCAAAGGTTATTCAAAACCAAATTAAGGGAGGTAAAACCGATGCCTGCTCAAAATCTAGTGTCAGCCACCCTGACAACGGAGATCAAAACCGAAATACTCCAAAAACTGACTGAGATCAAAAACACTTTGGATTTTTTACTTTCTTTGCAACCCAAAGAAGTCCGCGCTTTATTCAAACCCGGTAACAGCTTCGCTCCATTGATCGACAAAGCATATCAAGTTGTCCTCGACCACCCGGAGATCTTACCCTCGGTATTTGACAAAGAGGAATTTATTCGAGATTATCTGTTATCTAAAGACCTGGCTCCCATTGATAACCAAATCAACGAATTGGCCGAAAGCGTGGGAAAAACCAAAATTGCTATCGACAGCGACGCCTTGAACGGGGCCATGGAGATTTACGCGGCGGTCAAACAAAACCGGAATAAAGTTCCGGGATTGAACATAATCGCCGAAGAAATGGCCGAGTTCTTCAAAAAATCGGGTAAAAAAGCAACCGCGCCCCAGGAACAAATAGCGGCTACTAAATCAACTTAACCATGTAAAAAAGCGGAGTGTGACGAGCACTCCGCTTTTTTCGAGGAAAAATCAGCGGATAATCGGAGATCCCACAAAAGGCTAATCGGGACTCTCCGAAAACTAACCGGAACTGTCCCGAGACCAATTTTTCCTATCCGAAGACTAACCGGATCTGTCCCGAGACTAAATTCCCCTATCCGAAGACTAACCGGATCTGTCCCGAGACTAAATTTTCCTATCCCCAGAACGGGAGTTGGTTCGAACTAATTAACCACAGAGGCACGGAGAACACAGAGGAAACCATAAGGCTCTATTTTCAATAATGGTTGATCAAAGGTATTCATTTATTATTCTCCCATAGAGGCGCTTTGACGCAGAGAAAACCAAAAACAAATTTTTGTTTTACCTTTAAACTCTGCGCCTTTGCGCCTCTGCGCGAGATATTGTTTTTGATTTCAGGTAAACAGATACTATTCTTCCCGGAATACCAAACATCTTCAGCGGCCTGCCTTTGATGATTATTTTTATTAAAATTTATCATCCATCTGATGGCGTTAATTACAAATTAAGATCCGCCGCAATTCGGCTCTTCCCAAGAGGTTTTTTTCATAAATCGTAACAAACAAACCCGTAACAGATACCGATTATTCCTTAAAATACTCTTCAAACTTAAATGATTTCATTTCCCGATCCAAAGTGGCCAGATCTTTAGCGCCAAACACAATTGTGGTGGTAAGCCGATTTTGAAATACTCTCCGATAAACGCCTCATGCACTCAATCTCATGTTATTTTAAATTCTAGATACTCGGTTATTCCAAACTTATTAACAACGTTTTCTAAGCAACTCTCGCGTACGACTAGATAAATTTCTCCCGAAGCAGCCAATGAACTTGAAAGTAATTTACTAAACCCTTTTCCTTCCAACTCCAATGGCCCAATTTCATCAATAAATAATGGTTCAATATTACTATCCAAAGCATTTTGAATAATTTCCCGGCCAAAGCTCAATCCTTCCCTGGAAAAACTAAAAGTATCATAACGACATTCTTCAGGCCAGTTTTCAGGAATGAACCCATCTCTAAATGCAAACAGTCTGCTTTCTCCAGTAGTCAAGTGAACTATTTCCTGCCCTACAAAACAATCGCCGTGATATATTTTACGGTTGTAAAAACCATCACCTTTTTGGAGACTCTTATATATGCCAAGCAATTGGGTGGACTTGCCTTGATTTACGGCTCCGGTTATCAAATGGATCATTGGTTGCAATAATACCGGGCCGCTCTCCAGTAATCTTCCCTGGTATCAATATCCATTACAATTCCGGGATCTGCAACTTCAACAATATGATGATTCCGGGAGGTTATAAATTGGCGCAGATTGGCATATTTATTTGATACAGCGAACAAATCCTTGATAATTTTAGTCTGAAAAAGCACCGGGTGGCCGGTAACGCCTTGATAAGACGGGATAACAATCTCACCTACCTGCTTTAATAATATTTCATAAACCTTGGTTGAAACCAACGGGTAATCGCCTGGAATAAAAAAAAACCTGGGGGCGTCGACTTGCCGGAAACCTGTCAATACTGAAGCAAACATACCCTTCTCGTAGTTGTGGTTGTATACCAATTCTACAG
>JAEZJK010000008.1 GCA_023415835.1 Bacillota bacterium | reverse complement strand
ACTAAAACTTGCTGATGTATCGAATGCTGAAGGTGAAGAATGTCGGAAAGCCGGATGAGGGAAAACTTCACGTCCGGTTTGATGAGGAGGGGCAGGTCCGCCCTGCCCTTTACTCTATTTACATGGATGTAAAAACAGCGGTTGGGAGCGGAAGCTTTAATCAAGTTGCCAGACGAAAGGCCATGGATGGCGAAGACATTCTAAAAACCGGGATGAATAAAGGGAGGTTCGGAACCGTAGGTCTCCGACGCCTTTTTGGGCACTTTTTGGGCGAGCAAAAAGTGCCCCGCCGCCGGAACAGTGGACAGTAATTTAGTCTAAAACTAGATCCCTCGGCCCGTAAAGGCAAGTTAAAAGGGAAAAGGGTAAAGGGCAAAAAAATGATTTTACACTTTTATTTTTACACTTTACATTTTGAAATAGGGCAACCGCCAACCTTTACGGTCTATTTTAAACATGCAACGCCCGGCAAATCCCTTTTAAAGGATAAGATCCCCCTTAGACCCAAATGAATTGAGTGAAGTTCGACGTTTGAAAAAGGGTTAAAATTCAGGAGAGAAACCGACACCCTAGAAACCCAAACGTTTTTAGAGTTCAACGGCTAGGGTTACTCTTCCCTTTGAAATAGCTTCTTGATCAACATCCCAGGGAAGAGCAAGAGTTAGGTCGTTTTTAGGCATTCAAAAATTGCCTGAGAGCCTAGACCATTTTTCTGTGTACGTCCATGATCGGGTAAAAGAGGGAATGTTATTAAACTGTAGAAATTAACAGAAAAAAAGTAATTGCGAACGGCTTAATTCATGAAATTCTTTTCCAAGTAATTTTAACTCAAAGTCGATCCAAATAAGCGAGGTGAATCAAATGAAACCGACCAAAAGTTTTGCCAGCGACAACAACGCCGGGATCCATCCCGAGATTATGAAGGCTATTATAGAAGCTAATCAAGGCTATACCTTGGCTTACGGAGAAGATCATTACACCGGACGGGCGGTAGCCAAATTTCGGGAGCACTTCGGCTCCGAGGTTGAAGCATTTTTCGTATTTAACGGAACCGGCGCTAATGTGTTGGGAATCCAGGCTTTGACCGGATCTTTCAATGCCATAATCGCCCCGGAGACGGCCCATATCAACTGCGACGAAGGGGGCGCCCCCGAAAAATTTACCGGATGTAAACTGCTGACAGTCCCAACCAAAGATGGTAAGCTGACTGTAGGGCAGGTTGAACCTTTATTGGCGGCCTGGGGCAATCAGCACCATAACCAACCAAAGGTGGTCTCGATCAGCCAGTCCAGCGAATTTGGCACTGTCTATAGTCCCGGCGAAATCAGGGCTATTGCCGATTTTCTCCACGAGCGCCGCATGTTTTTACATATGGACGGCGCCCGGTTAGCCAATGCCGCTGCCGGATTGGGTTGCAGATTAAAAGAGATTACCGGCGACGTTGGGGTTGATGTACTCTCCTTCGGCGGGACCAAGAACGGTTTATTGCTCGGAGAGGCAGTCGTCTTTTTCCACCCCAGTTTGGCTCAAAATTTTAAATACCTTAGAAAACAAGGAATGCAGCTCGCCTCAAAGCTGCGTTTTATCAGCGCCCAGTTTGAACGGCTGTTAACTGACGATTTATGGTTGAAGAATGCTGAGAATGCGAACAAAATGGCTCGGTTGCTTGGAGCTGAACTTACCAAAATTCCGGGGATTGCCGTTACCCAAAAAATTGAAGCGAACGGTGTTTTTGCCGCGTTTCCCCGCCGGATAATCCCACGGGTCCAAGAAGAGTATCATTTTTATGTCTGGGATGAAACTGTCCCGGTAGTAAGGTTGATGACTGCCTTTGACACTACTGAAGCTGATATTCAGGGTTTTGTTAGAGTTATCCATGAAGCGGTCAAAAATGTTTAAGGGCAGTTGGGGGCTGATTTTATAGGGCGTCAATACTATTGTGATATAAAGCGGAATATAGTAAATACCAAAACAAAGGCGACGATTCGGGGGTTAAACAATGATTAACAAAGAGATTAAAGTTAAATGGGGTGTGCTTGGTTATGCCCGGATTGCCCGAACAAGTGTGATCCCGGCGATTAACCGGACGGATAACTCCGAGTTTTATGCGCTGGCCTCCAGAGATCAAGCAAAATTGAATGAATGCCGGTCCGAATTCAACTGCCCGAAACTTTACGACAATTATGAAAAGCTGCTGGATGACCCAGAGGTTCAGGCAGTCTATATCCCTTTGCCCAATTCGATGCATAAAGAATGGGCCATTAAAGCCATGGATAAGGGGAAACATGTTTTATGCGAAAAACCGCTGGCCTTAACGGAGTCCGAAGCTAAGGAAATGCTTGAAGCGGCCGCCAGAAACCGGGTGCTGTTAATGGAAGCCTTTATGTACCGCTATACCGATCGGACTAAAAAAGTACAGGAAATCTTGGCCGGAGGGGAGATTGGCCAAATCAAATATATTAATTCAACCTTCCGTTTTTTCTTGAACCGGGCTAATACCATTAAAATCCAACCGGAACTGGGCGGCGGTTCCCTTTATGACGTCGGCTGTTATCCGGTGAATTTTGTGGGAATGGTCACCGATAGCCTTCCGGAATCATACTCGGCCGAGTTTGCCTTGGAAAATGGGGTGGACATGATCTTTTCGGCGGCGCTCCGCTATTCCAGCGGGATTGTCGCCACTATCAACAGCGGTTTTAATTCTTTTTGGGAAATGCGCTCCGAGGTGATCGGGACCAAGGGAAGATTGGAAATCCCGGATACTTTTATGGGAGAAGCGGGAATGATTAATGTGATTACTGACTCCGGAATCCGGCAAGCGCCGGTTGCCGAGTCCGACCGTTATAGCTTAGAAGTAGCCGATTTCGCCGCCGCAGTTCTTAATGGGGGGAAACCATTATTAGGGTTGGACGAGTCGCTACGGAACATCAGAGTGATCGAACGCTTACTCGAACTGATCCATAATAAATAATAATTCAGATTGCCTTAACTTCCTTTTTTTATTTTTTTAAAGAGGATTAACTGTGTCCGGCAAGAAATATATGAAGGATAAATCTGCAGCATTAGAGAGGAGAATGATTGTGCCTAAGGATTTTTTGAACGAAGATTTTATGCTTCAAACCAAAACCGCCCGAATTCTTTACCATGATTATGCCAAAGATATGCCGATCTTTGATTATCATTGCCATTTGCCGCCCCAAGACGTAGCTGCTAACCGTCAGTTTGAAAACCTGACTCAAATTTGGCTGGGCGGTGATCATTATAAATGGCGGGCGATGCGGACTAACGGCGTTGATGAACGCCTTATTACCGGTAATGCCAGTGATGAAGAAAAATTTATAGCCTGGGCCGGGACTGTCCCATATACGGCCCGTAACCCTCTTTTCCATTGGACCCATTTGGAGTTGAAACGGCCGTTTGGAATTAGCGGTAAGGTATTAAATCCACAGACTGCCAAAGAAATTTATAACCATTGCAATCAGTTATTAAAAACCGAAAAGTTTCGCGCCCGGGGAATCATGGAACAGATGAACGTGAAAGTCGTTTGCACCACTGACGACCCCGTTGACGACCTGGCAAACCATAAATTGATCCAACAGGATTCCGGCTTTAAAATTAAAGTTTTGCCGGCATTCCGGCCCGATAAGGCAATGGCAATCGAGAACCCGGAAAGTTTTAACGCATATGTGGCTCAATTAGCGAAAGCCGCCGGTATGGAGATAACTAGCGCCCAGTCAATGGTTGAAGCCCTCCGGAAACGCCATGGTTACTTCCATCAAATGGGGAGCAGGCTTTCCGACCATGCAGTGGAATTTCCCTATTCCGTGGATTATACCCAGGCTGAGATTGAAAGTATCTTTGCCGCAGCCCGCCAAGGGAAGGCTGTAAGCGGGGAAGAAGTTTTAAAATTTAAATCGATGATGATGTATGAATTTGCTTTAATGAACGCTGACAGAAAGTGGGTAATGCAGCTTCACTGTAACTCGATTCGCAATTTGAACAGCCGGTTAATGAAAATGTTAGGTCCGGACACCGGTTTTGACGCGGTTGGCGATTATGATATGGCGAATCCGTTGGCAAAGTTCCTCAACCGCCTCGACCGGGAGAATAAATTACCGAAGACCATCATTTATACGTTGAATCCCAAGGATAACGAAGTAATAGCCACGGTGATGGGCTGCTTCCAGGATGGCTCGGTACCCGGAAAGATACAGTTCGGCAGCGGTTGGTGGTTCAATGATCAAAAGGATGGAATGATCCGGCAGATGGAAGCCTTATCCCAACTGGGATTACTGAGCCGCTTCGTCGGTATGCTTACCGATTCGCGGAGTTTCCTCTCCTACCCGAGACACGAATATTTCCGAAGAATTTTATGTAATATCCTCGGTAACGACGTTGAAAACGGCGAGCTCCCGAATGACGTTAAGTGGCTGGGTAAAATGGTGCAGGATATTTCCTATAATAACGCTGTTAATTATTTTGGAATAAATGTCGATTAAGGGAGTAATACTCCCTTTTTTGTTATCCCAATTAATACTCTCTGTGCATAACTCTAAATATTTGATATAATTAATTAAAATATTTCAGGAGGAAGAACCTATGCCTGGAACAATCGCAATTGTTGAAGATGAAGCCAATATAGTCGAACTGGTAAAGTATAACTTGGATCGGGAAGGATACCGGACCATTTCAGCGAACAATGGCCGTAAAGGGCTGGAATTAATCAGGCAAGAGCTGCCCGACTTGGTGATTTTAGATTTGATGCTCCCCGAGGTAGACGGTTTATCAGTTTGTAAACAACTCCGGTCCGACAGCCAAACTAAATCAATCCCGATTATTATCTTAACGGCAAAGAGTGAAGAAGCTGACCGAGTGCTAGGCCTGGAAATGGGCGCTGATGATTATGTGACTAAGCCGTTTTCCCCTAGGGAGCTCGTGGCTAGAGTCCGCGCCGTTTTACGGCGGAGCGGCTCGATGGAAGACGAGGAGCCGGATGTGATCGAAAGCGGCGTTATTCGTATCGATCTCCGCCAACATATCGTAAAGGTAAGGGGCGAGGAGGTCGAGTTAACACCGAAGGAATTCGATTTTTTAAAACTGTTGCTTTTAAACCCCGGGCGGGCTTTTACCAGGGAATTTTTACTAGAGCATCTTTGGGGTTATGAATATTTCGGCGACACCCGGACAGTTGATGTCCATGTCCGGCGCTTGCGTCAAAAGATAGAGGATGATCCGGCAAATCCCGAGTATTTGGAGACAGTCCGCGGGGTAGGCTACCGTTTTCGGGGTGAATGAAAATGAAACCGGTTCATTGGCAACTGGGAGGATTTCTCCTCCTTCTTTTTTTGCCGTTTCTATTGGCTGGGCATATCTGGGATAATTCTAATTTTGTCCTTGTCGTGCTGCTTTGGTTCTTAGCCGTGGGATGGCTGATGCTCCGTTGGCTTCGTTTACCCTTGGAAGAACTGCTGGAGTTTATGGAAAACTTACGGATGGGAGTCCCCTTCAAGAACCGGATGGCGCGCCGGGATGACCTATATGGACAGTTAGCCAAGGGTTTGGAGAAATTAGAACGTTCCCATACCAGCCATCTTAGTACTTTGCATGGACGGATGGAAGAGATTCAGGCAATTCTTTCCAGTATGTCGGAAGGGGTAGTCGCTACCGATATTACCGGACGAATTAGTTTAATAAATCCGATGGCGGCGGAATTATTTAGCCTATCCCCCGGTGAGGGGGTAGGGGAATTTCCTTATAAAGTTTTTCCCAATTCCGAGTTGGGGGATGTCTTTCATCAGGTTTATGTAAAAGGCTTCCCGGTTGAAAAGGAGATTAAGTGGCCGAATCCGGAGCGTTTTTTTAACTTGCGCTTAGCGCCGATTCGCGACGAAGTCGAAGAGATCCGGGGAGTGGTTGCGGTCATCGGCGATGTTACCAAATTACGCCGTTTGGAGACAATGCGTAAAGACTTCGTAGCCAATGTTTCCCATGAATTAAAAACCCCGCTAACCTCAATTAAAGGATTTGTTGAGACCCTCCTCGACAGCGACCTTGAAGATAAAGAAACTACCCGCAAATTTATGACCATTATTTATCAGGAAGCGGAACGGTTAAATAACCTGATTCATGATTTACTGGATATATCGAAACTCGAATCCGGGCAAACTGAACTGCGCCGCAAACAAGTGGATTTGGAGCAACTGACTGACAGTGTTATTTTATCGGTTGAAAACCGGATTAAATTGAAAAACCTGACCTTGAAAAAAGATATTCAAGCTACAGATATTCGGGGGGACGAAGGCTTATTAAGGGAGTTACTGATTAATTTGATCGATAATTCGATTAAATATACCCCAAACGGTGGCGAAATATTGGTAGGAAGCTTGAAAGGCAAAGGGGAAACAATAGTTTATGTAAAAGACAACGGATTTGGAATTCCGGCTGAAAGCCTTTCCCGGATTTTCGAACGTTTTTACCGGGTTGACAAAGGAAGGTCGCGGGAAATGGGCGGTACCGGCCTTGGGCTGTCTATTGTGAAACATATTGTTGAACGGCATAGCGGTAAAGTATCAGTCCAAAGCGAACTGGGCAAAGGAAGCGAATTTAGGGTAACAATACCCGATGTTTTGCCTGTGGAGGAGAACCTGGATGGAAAGACTGAATAAATATTTGGCTCAGGCCGGAGTGGCCTCGCGCCGGCAAGCCGACCTTTTAATCCAAGCAGGAAGGGTCAGGGTTAACGGAGCAGTTGTTTCGGAAATGGGTGTTCAGGTTGATCCGGAAGGTGATTTGGTGGAAGTCGATGGTCAGCCCATCAAGAATCGGACGGAGTACGAATACCTGATTCTTCATAAACCCCCGGGTTACCTTAGCACGGTGCGTGATCCCTTTGGGCGCCCTACGGTAATCGATTTATTGCCAAAAACAGAATCCCGGTTGTATCCGGTCGGAAGATTGGACCTCGATACAACCGGGCTATTATTTTTTACCAACGATGGCGATCTGGCCCTGGCTTTGGCTCATCCCCGTCATTTGGTAGAAAAAGTTTATCAAGCCAAAGTGTCCGGAATACCTACCGATTCCGAGCTTAGAGAATTAGCCAAAGGGATTTTACTTGAAGACGGGTTAACCGCTCCGGCAAAAATTGCATTAGATCGGGTTGAAAATGGGAATGCTATTATCGTAATGACCCTAAAGGAAGGAAGGAAGCGCCAAGTTAAAAGGATGATGTTGTCTATCGGCCATCCGGTGCTTTCACTACATCGGAAAGCCATGGGTCCGTTAACTTTGGGGGGATTGAAACCGGGAGAATACCGTCGCCCGACTGAAGTTGAGCTTAAAGAATTATTAAAGCTCAAGGGGAAGTTGAGGGATTTGAACTGTAAATAAGGAGTTGAAGACTGCAAATGTCGGTCAAAGCCAGGATACGGCTTGATTTTAAGGCTGGGGAAGGTAGTAGGAAGTTTTTTTGGCAACGCCATAATTTACAGGAGGTTGCGGAAAACTTACGTTCCAGACAGGTATCGTTATTGCGAAATTTACCATTTCAGGGGTTAAATGTTGAAGGCATGGACGTCGATCAGGAAGTGTATGTAATACCGGATGGAGAAAACCATAAGGAAACTGCCTACGCCCCAGTGGAGTTAGTAGTTGAAGCCGACTCAATTGAGGATTTAATGCAGCTTACTTTGAGAGAAGAGTTCCGTAAGATTAAAATACTAGAACCTGATCATATTTCTTTATCCAATTGGGATGTGGAACGGCTGCTCTTTAAAGTTAATGAAGAATACCGCGATGAAATCTTTTTTCAGGAGTAATGATTGAGGGGTTAGCCTTTGAATAATTTCAGACAAGAAGGTTGGAGATAAAATGCCGGTCAGGTTCATTACCCGACATTTCACAAAGGATTTGGGGATCGATTTGGGAACGGCCAACAGCTTGGTTTACGAACGCAAGAAAGGGATTCTCTTGCGGGAACCTTCGGTAGTAGCTATCAAGAAAACTACCAAGGAGGTTTTGGCGATTGGGACTGAAGCCCGCCAAATGATTGGCCGGACTCCCGGGGATATTGTGGCGATCCGCCCTTTAAGGGAAGGAGTAATTGCCGATTTCGATATTACCAGGGAAATGATCAAGTATTTTATTCGCAAGGCTTGCCGGGGCAGGGTCTTTATTAAACCTCGAATTGTGGTGAGTATTCCGTCGGGCACCACTGAAGTTGAGCGCCGGGCAGTTATTGAGGCTACCTTGAGCGCCGGGGCCCGGGAGGTGTATCTGATTGAAGAGCCGGTTGCCGCAGCCATCGGCGCCGATTTACCGGTTCACGAAGCCACCGGAAACATGGTGATAGATGTTGGCGGAGGTACCACTGATATAGCAGTGATTTCATTAGGGGGAATCGTCACCGGCCAGTCAGTCAGGGTAGGTGGGGATACCATGGACGAAGCCATTGCCAAGTATATCCGGCGTAATTACAACCTGATGATTGGCGAGAGGACGGCGGAGGATATCAAGGTTTACATGGGATCGGCTTATCCCTTAGAGCAAGAAATCAAATACGATGTCCGTGGAAGGGATCATGTGACCGGATTACCGAAAGTTATTCAAATTAGTTCCGAAGAGATCCGCGAATCGCTGCGGGATCCTTTAAATGCCATCATTAGCGCAGCCCGAGTTACGATTGAAAAGACCCCTCCGGAATTAGTAGCGGATATTATGTTCAAAGAGATTACCATGACCGGAGGCGGGGCTTTACTGAAGGGTTTGGATAAACTGATCAGCCAGGAATTGGGGATGTTGGTGAAAGTGGCGGACGACCCGCTAACCAGTGTGGCAATTGGTACTGGAAAGACCTTGGAGCATATCAATTTGTTATCGAGAGTGTTGGTAGCAGCCAAGCGGGCCACTTAACAGTATGTAGAGAACGGTTGATCTCTTTGCTTTTATGGACATCGTTTTGCCGATTACGGCGAAGTATATAAGAGTTTCCGACATATTTAAATTGGTCCTGGCGTTTCGGCATAGGGCTAAAAAACGGTTGGGGACAATAACTATATTAGGTTAATTATTACTAACCGAAGATTAGAAACGATCCGCAAGCCGGATAATGTGGAACCCGGCGAGGATCAATTTTTTTATTTTGCAATGTTACATCAATTCGAGCTTTTTTAAATAAAGAGGATTTTTGGGGCCAATGGTGAATAAATTAAGACCAATTAGATCAGTAAGGAGCGTTTTAATTGTTCAGATTTCGAAGTTGGCAACTGGGAATCGGTATTATCGCGATGGTTTTGAGTATGCTAGTGGTAATGCAGCTTAAGACCGGCTTAAAGGTGCGCGCTACTTTACCGACGCGGCAGGTTCCGGAGCTGGTTAAAATGTTTAATAATCAGAAGATGTTAATTAACAAGTATGAGCAGGAAAACGCCTACCTGCGCCAGCAGTTGAAAGGGTATGATCGGGACCTGGAAACAATCAGGCTGAAGATGGCTGCCGGATTAATTCCTCTTACCGGAAAAGGCCTTAAGATTACCTTGAGTGATTCGGAGCAAAAATTAAAAGAATATGAGGATCCCATCTTTTATGTGGTTCATTATGACCAACTGGAATTGCTGGTTAATGAACTATGGGCCGCAGGAGCTGAGGCGATTGCAGTAAACGGTAACCGGATTGCCTATTCCTCCGGTTTTAGCTGTGCCGGAAGCACAATCTTAATTGATACTAAGCGGCTGGCGCCGCCATATGAGATCGAGGCTATCGGCGATCCCAACAACTTAAAGAATGCGTTAATGATGCCGGGTGGATTTGTGGAACAACAAATATTATCATTTAATCTCAGATTTATAATTGAGAAGATGGATCAATTGGTTATCCCGGCTTATAAAGGGAGCCTTACCTTTGAACATGCCCAACCGGCTGAGGAGGAAAATTAATTGTTAACCATTCTGGGAGCGATTTTAGGAATTGTCATCGGAATCATGATCCCTTATGATATTCCGGTAAGTTTATTAAAATATACCGCTATTGCAATTTTAGCTGCTTTAGACGCTATTTTTGGCGGAATCCGGGCCCAAATGGAACAAAAGTTCGTTTTGTTCAAATTTATCAGCAGTTTTTTTACTAATACCGCTTTAGCAGCCCTCTTAGCCTATCTGGGTGATATCTGGGGGGTTGATATTTATTTGGGGGCGGTGGTGGCTTTTAGTATCAGGCTCTTCCAAAACTTATCACTAATCCGTGAGGAGTTATTCGACCGCTTTTGGTGGTGGCATGCCAGCGGCAACGGTAAAGATATGAACTAGGGACGAAGGATAAAATATAACGGTACGATCCAAAGAAGGCACATTTTAAATTTGTGAAGGAACGCCCCCGGTGGTGAAGGCGCTAACTTGCTCCCCGCCCGGGGGCTTTGCTGTATCCGGCGGTAATTATAATCAAATGCTTCTCAATTATCAGCCATTTAGCTGAAGGGATAATCGGAGGGATGCCGAATAATGCAGTTTAGGATCTATACTGGCTCGGGTGGGTAAACTTTAATCACCGAGATAAATACAAATTTTTTGGAGGCATGAATTTTGCGTATCGCTGTATTTACCAATTGTTATCTACCTTTAGTCAATGGGGTTGTCGGAGCGGTTAATTTGCTTCGCAAAGGTTTTATCGGGCAAGGGCATGAAGTGGATATCTTTGCGCCCAAATTTGATGACTATGTTGATGAAGAACCCGGAGTTTACCGGTATCCTGCGGTTGACTTGACCCGAAAAGTAAAATATCCGGTTGCTGTGCCATACTCCCCTAAGCTTTCAAAAGTTTTGGAAAACCTCGACTTTGACATTATTCATAGCCATCATCCTTTTGTTTTGGGTCCGTTAGCCCTGAAACTGGCACGAAGTAGGAAGGCGCCGATCGTATATACTTTCCATACCCAGTACGATCAGTATACCCATTATGTGCCGCTGCCTTCGGCCTTGGTAAGCTGGTTCTCTAAAAACCAAGTCCGCCGGTTTGCCCAGTCAGTTAGTCAAATAACTACCCCGGCCGATACAGCCCGGCAAATCCTTTTAGAGTACGGTGTTACTAATGATATCAAAGTTATTCCAAATCCTACGGACTTAACTAAGTTTCAAACAGCTAACAGTGATCAGGTGAAAAAAGAATATCACCTTTCAAAAGAAAAAGTTTTAATTAATATCGGGCGGGTTGCTCCGGAAAAAAATTTGGGCCTCCTGTTACAATCTTTCCGGTTAATCCTTGAAAAAGCCCCCGAACCGGTAAAATTGATGATTGTGGGCGATGGCCCGGCTTTAAATGGGTTAAAGCAACTTGCTGCCGAACTTGGGATTGCCGAGGCGGTGATCTTTACCGGTATGGTTAACCCGGCGCAGATACCCAATTATTTAGCGGCGGCTGATTTATTCGTCATGACTTCTAAAACCGAAGTCAAACCATTAGCGCAATTGGAGGCTCTGGCAGCCGGAGTGCCAATAGTAGCCGTCGCGGCGGCAGGGGCTAATGATACGATTACCCATGGGCAAAATGGGTTGTTAGTGGCAGAAGATACTCAAGCAATCTCCGGAGGGGTTTTAGATTTGGCGTTTAATCCGGAACGGCTTGCCGGTTTTAAGCAGGAGGCGCGGCGTACAGCGGAAAGATATTCACATCTACGGATCGCCGGGGAGTACCTTGAGTTGTTTAATCGGGTTTTAGGGCAAAAAAATAAGTAATTATGGTTTAGCATGGAGGTGTTCTGATGGTTAGGCCCTCATGGGAAGAGTATTATTTGAATATTGCTACCCAAGTCGCCGCGAGGGGGACTTGTTTGCGCCGGAAGTTCGGAGCGGTAATTGTTCAAAATGGGCAAATTATCAGTACTGGTTATGTCGGAGCGCCTCGGGGCACGGTTAACTGTTGCGACCTAGGCAAATGCCCTAGGGAAGCGGCACAAATACCTCCCGGAGAACGTTATGAATTGTGCCGTTCGGTACATGCCGAGGCCAACGCGATAATCCATGCCGACCGGATCAGTATGTTAGGCGCTACGTTATATTTGGCTTGTTTGGACGCTAAAACCGGCGAATTTACTCCAAAAACCAGGCCTTGCCGGATGTGCACCAGGCTGATTATTAATGCTGGTATCGAAAAAGTGGTAGTCCGGGAAGAACTTGGCCGTTATACCGAATACCTGGTGGCAGACTGGATTTGGGAAGAAAATATTAATTTGAAGGAAGTAAAAGGGTATTAATATTAGTAGTCAGGAGACAGAAGTCAGCAATCAGTAGTCAGCATATAAAAAGCATACGCTTAATAGTTTAAAACCCGAGATTAAAACCTAAAATCGTTTTAGGTTTTACGCTGGCTCCTGACTCCTGGCCACTGGATTCTGGCTTTCAGGTATTCTGTATTCATGCCAAATGGGCAGGAATTTATTACAACCTTTGTCGAATTGTGTTTTAGTTAACAAATATTTTTGAAAGGGGCGAATTATTTTGGTTCACAAGATTACGCTGATACCCGGGGATGGGACTGGACCGGAATTAACCGAGGCAGGCCGCAGAGTGATTGAGGCTACCGGAGTAAAAATCGATTGGGAAGTCCATAACGCCGGTGTGGATATAATGGAGCAATACGGCACACCACTCCCGGATGCTGTTTTGGAATCAATCCGCCGCAATAAAGTGGCTTTAAAAGGGCCGATTACCACCCCGATCGGGACCGGATTTAGGAGTGTTAACGTTGCTTTGCGACATGCCTTGAATCTTTATGCTTGTATTCGTCCCTGCAAATCATACCCGGGAGTCCGTTCCCGTTATCAAGATATTGATGTGGTGATGGTGAGAGAAAATAGTGAAGATTTATATGCCGGTGTAGAATTTGACCTGGGTTCCCCGGAAGCCAAACAGATTATCGCCATGTCCAACGGGAAAATTCGGGAGGACTCGGCAATCTCGATTAAACCTTTTTCCATTACCGGCTGCCGGAGAATTGTCAAATACGCTTTTGAATATGCGGTTCAAAACGGGCGCCAAAAAGTGACCGCTGTCGCCAAAGCAAATATCATGAAATATACTGATGGGCTTTTTTACCGGGTTGCCCGTGAAGTAGCCAAGGAATATGAGGGGAAGATCGGATACGAAGAAGTATTGGTCGATGCGATGTGCATGCAACTGGTTCAGCGTCCGGAAGCTTTTGATGTTTTGGTAATGTCCAATCTTTATGGGGATATTCTTTCGGATCTCTGCGCCGGTTTGGTGGGCGGTTTGGGAGTAGCCCCGGGCGCTAATATCGGAGATGGAGTTGCCTTATTCGAACCGACTCACGGATCAGCCCCGAAGTATAAAGGGCAAAACAAGGTTAACCCTACGGCGTTTATTCTTTCCGGAATGCTGATGTTAAGGCATATTGGTGAAACTGAAGCCGCCGATCGTTTGGAGCGGGCGGTGGCGGCAGTGATTGCTGAGAATAAGGCAGTTACCTACGATATGAAACAAGACCGGAACGATCCAAGCGCGGTCGGGACCAGTCAAATGGCGGATGCGATTATTGCCAAAATGAAGTAATTTTGCAAGAATAATTAATAATCTACCATAAACTGCTATAACTTTAAGTATAGCAGTTTACTTATTTTTGTTAAGTTATTTAAATGTTTGTCGAAAATAATAATATCTATGAATATTAGAATTGAGAGGGATGCAAAATGTCTAAAAAATTCATGGCTATTATTAAAAAAGGAACATCTGTTATTTTTTCACCATTTTCTAAATCGCGCATATTTTACCAAATACTGGTAATTATATTAATAATGCTTAGTTGTGTTATTATTGAAGGTTATAGTAACCTGGGAATTATTGATCGAATGCAACGAACTTCATTACAGGTCTATGGTGATAGTATGCAAATATCGGATGCGTTACTTAATTTGAATAAAAATTTATTAGAATTGAAGATAAATTACTTGGAAGTATTAAATAATATGAAAGAAGAATTCATAGTCAGAACTTTCTATATAGAAAATTTCGAATCCTATATTTATACTATTGAAAAAAATTACCCGGATTCCGCTATGAAAATTGAGGGTTCAATTAATGATATTTTAAAGATTTTAAAAGAACCGATCAGTAAAGAAAATTATGGTAAGTTGAATAATGCTTTGTATTATTTTTTTCTGACAATCAATAATTTAGATAGTAAAATGAAAGATTCTACGAATCAAATGATGGTGTATGGAACAAAATTTTCCCAGGGTTCAAAAGAAAAAACCGTATTAATGTTGTTAATTAGCTTTTTAATCTCATTCACTTTAGGTTTGGTAATCGCTACTTCTATCTCAAAACCTTTGAAGTCAATGGTAAAAGTGACTAATTTATTGGCAGCTGGTGATTTATCCATTAACGTAAAGGCAAACGGCTGTTATGAAGCGACGGCGTTAGTTGGGGGATTTAACCGAGCTTTAGCCGGGTTACGTAAATTAATCCAAGGCATCAATCAAGAATCGGAATTTATTTTAATTGCTAGTAAAGATTTAAAAGATGCATCAATAGATTCTGGACGTTCTGCCTCGGAAGTCGCAAGGGCTATGGAAGAACTGACGTCCGGTTCAAATGAACAAAGCGATCAAATTAATCGGACCGTATCAACTGTAACCGAATTGAGTGAATTGGTTCGGAAAGTATCGATGGATACGGCTAGGTAGTGTCAAGAATTTTGCGCACATTTCAGAGAGACCTGATATATATGCGTTTTAGCCTACTCTTGACACCTCCTGTCCTGAAATTAATAGATTCATATTCATATATCGCTTAGAACCCCAAGTAGAAGTAGCAATATGACGTAAGCGAGCACAGACTAGCATTAGAGCGGAATTTCCATCCGGGAAGCAGCCAACAACCCGGGTTCTTCTTCGGATCTCACGCATTAAGCGTTCAAGTCCATTGTTGGTACGGATTTTTCGCCAATGTTCAGAAGGGAAATGCATATAGGTAAGAGTCTCTTCAATCCCGGTTTCAACCTTTTCAGCAGCCTGTGATAATTTCATGCTCCGTAATTTGGTTGCAACCGCCTTGGCTTTTTCCCTGGCGCTAATTAAATCTTCTTGAGCATGAATTGCTTTTAGCATGGCGGTTACTTCCCGCATTTTACCGTGTGGCGTTACAGAGAAAACATTACGATAAAAATGAACGATACAACGCTGCCATTTGGCATCAGGAAATACATCACCTAAAGCTTCAACAAAACCCAGACATTTATCGCTAACAAATAGTTGCGTTCCCTTTAGCCCTCGCTCTTTGAGATGGCGTAAGAAGTTTAACCAACTTTCTTTATCTTCTTTGCTTCCTTCCGCTGCGCCAAGTATTTCACGGAATCCTTCAGAATCGACACCCATAGCAACTAGGATGGATACATTTTCATATTCCCCGCCCCAGCTGCGTTTAAGAAAGATACCGTCAAGATAAACATACGGATAAGGTTCGTTAAGCGGCCGATTGCGCCAAGCCTCTATGTGAACGTATACTTTTTTGTTCAGCTCACTGATGGTTCCTGGAGATACTTTGGTGCCCCAGAGGGCTTCTGTGATATCTTCGATTCTGCGTACAGATACTCCAGCAAGATACATTTCGATTAACGCTTCTTCAATTGAGCTTTCACGGCGTTTGTACCGCTCTATAATCGCCGTTTCAAACGGTAAATGACGTAATCTTGGCACCTTTAAATCTACCTCGCCGGCTTTAGTATGTAACTTTCTTTGATAATATCCAGCTCTTGTATCTTTTCTAGCTTCGTTATGTTCATAACG
>JAEZJK010000114.1 GCA_023415835.1 Bacillota bacterium | reverse complement strand
CGGGAAGTACAGATCACTTTTTTGGCTGGTGGTATTAATTCCATCTCCAAGCAAGAAATCCCTTCCAACTCTTTCTTCACCCTGAGCCCCACCACGGTCATTCTCTTCCTGACCCAACTATCCTGCAATTGAATAAAATCCCAGGCGGTCCCGATATTCAAGGATTTTAAAAGTTTGGCATACTGGCGGCCAATTCCCCAGACCTCATCGATCTCAAAGAGCTTTAGGGCTTCGTTGATTTTGGCCGGGGTGTCCAGCACATAAATCCCTTGATTTTGCAAGACTTTTTTAGCGTAATGGTTGGCGGTTTTCGCCAGCACCTTGGTGGGACCGACACCAACGCTCACCGGAATCCCGATATTTTTCAAAACGGTCTTCCGGACCTCCCGGGCGTATTCTTCCAATTGGACCGGTAAACCGGTCAGATTCAAAAATGCTTCATCAATCGAATAAATCTCAAGCTCCGGAGTAAATTGGCCCAAGGTGCCCATCACCCGGTGGGACAAATCGCCGTATAAGGCATAATTGGAAGAATGAACCGCCACATCGTTCTTTTGGAGGAACTCGGCGATTTGAAAAGCCGGTACTCCCATTTTGATCCCCAAAGCTTTGGCCTCATTGGAGCGGGCAATGACGCAGCCGTCGTTGTTGGAGAGTACCACCACCGGTTTTCCGTTCAACGCTGGGTTAAAAACCCGTTCGCATGAGGCGTAGAAATTATTGCAATCAACCAAAGCGAACATTTTAATAGGCCTTCTTTATAATATAAGTAACAATTCCCCAAACCGCAAAATCGGCGTCCTCCTTAACCACAATCGGTTGATAATCCGGATTGGCGGGCATCAGAATAATCGTATCCCCTTCCACTTTGATCCTTTTTAAGGTAAACTCGCCGTTAAGGTGACAAACAGCCAAAGCATTATTCCGATAAACCAGCGACTTATCAATCACCAGGAGATCGCCATTGTCAACCCCGGCGTCCTTCATCGAACCCCCCTTCGCCCGGCCGTAAAAAGTGGCACTAGGGTTTTTAATCAGTGCCTGGTTCAGATCAAGCATTGCCTCTAAATAATCTTCGGCCGGCGATGGAAATCCGGCCACAATTTGATTGCCTACATTCGGTAGAGCAAGTTCCGCGGTTTGATTTGGATAATAGATACTGATACTCATGGTGTCCGACCCTTCTTTCCAAACGTATGTTCGACTATAATTTATTATAGCAGATTTTTTAAGATTTAGGTATTGGAAATTTTTAGAGTTTAGAACTTGTAAAATTAATTAACATAGTATATAATTAACTTTATAACATACTAGTAATAAGGAGATGAACAATATGAGAACCTTATATAAAACAAAGGCAATTTCCGATGGTGGGCGCGAAGGGAAAGTACGGGTTGAAAATAGCCCTCTCGAATTTGAAATGGCTACACCATCTGAACTAGGGGGTTCCAAAAAATCGGGGGTCAATCCGGAACAATTATTTGCTGCAGGTTATGCGGCTTGCTTTGAAAGTGCGCTCCTACATGTGGCACGCCGTCGGAAACTTACTCTAAATTCAACTTCGGTTGCGGCTGAGGTAGGAATCGGCCCTAACAATCAAGGCGGTTTTCAGTTGACCGTAGCTTTGGTTGCTACTATTTCAGGAGTTGATCAATCTACCGCCGATGCAATGGTTCAAGAGGCGCATCAAGTTTGCCCATATTCCAATGCAACCCGCGGTAATATTGAGGTGACGGTCTCTGCTAGGGTTGAATAATGTATTCCCGAGAAGGACCGGCCTTAACTTTTCACCCTCTTCTATTAGGCCTAGAAGAATAAGTTGCTAGTAAACATTATTTTATTTTGAGGATAATAATATATTTAAAGCTAAAGGAGGAATTCAATGGATGCTTTAGAATTGGCAATGAAAATGGAAAAGGACGGTGAAAACTTTTACCGGGAATTGGCCGCCGCGGCAACCACCACCGGGTTCAGGGAGATCTTCAACCAACTGGCGGATGATGAGATCAAGCATTATCAATTTTTTCAAAATATACGGCAGCAACCGGAGTTGTTTGTAGAAACGACGGCCTTAAAAAACGCCGCTAATATCTTTCAGAAAATGGCCGCGGAAAACAACCTAAACAATCTAGATAGTTCCCAATTGGAATTGTATCAAAAAGCCATGGAACTTGAGAAGAAAAGCCAAGCATTCTATCTGGAACAGTCCGCCGCAGCATCTGATGACAATCAACGTGAGCTGTTCCAAAAAATAGCCGACGAAGAAAAAAGACATTACTTTTTGCTACATAACATTTACGAATTAGTGCTGCGGCCGCAAACCTGGGTAGAAAACGGTGAATTTGTCCATTTGGAGGATTATTAATCAGAAATCTTCCAACCAAAAGAAGGTGTAGCTATGGATTTACAAAAAGTTTTTGAGGAAAGGCGTTCGGTGAATTTTTTCAATCCCGGGCGTCAAATAGCGGATGATCTTTTAAGAAAAATAATTGCTCTTGCTGCTCTTGCCCCATCAGCTTTTAATTTACAACCGTGGGAAATTATTGCTGTTAAATCCAAGACTGCCAAAGAAAAGCTTTTTCCGTTAACCAATAACCAGCCCAAAATAAAAGAAGCCCCGGTAACATTGATAGTAATTGGGGACTTAGACGGTTACCAACCTGAAAACCCGGCCTGGGCAGAGATGGAAACTCTGTTAAAAAACAAAAAAGCGGTCGAAAATTATCAACAGTTTACCCAGGCGCTATACGGTTCATCCGAAATCAGAAAAATAAAGTTTGCCGAGAGCAATGCCGCCTTATTAGCGATGTCGATTATGTACACGGCCAAATATTTTGGTGTCGATTCACATCCAATGAGCGGAATTGATTTCGAAGGCATTAAAGAACATTTCGGCCTGGGACCTAATAAAACTGTGGTTATGCTGATAGCTTTAGGCTATTTTGATGATTCCAAGACGCTTTATCCCAGGCAAAAGCGTAAAGATTACGACGAATTTGTGAAAGAAGTATAAAACCTGAAAAGGATGCATCATTTAACCGAAGAACCGATATAATGGCGCATCCTTTTGTTTTTTGCAATCGATAATTTTAAATTAGCGTTCTTCTGAAAAAGTCAAATCCAAACTGATTTTTCTTTTCCCCCGGATCACAACCGTTTTTACAGTGTCTCCCGCTTTATAAGATTTCTTGACCGCATTGACATCACTCATGGTAGCTACATTTTTACCGGCTAAACTAATCATAACATCCCGTTTGCGGATCCCGGCCTTAGCGGCGCCGCTGCCCGGTTCAACCCGGATAATAAAAATCCCCTTTGGTAAATGATAATAATCAGCCAACGATTGGGTTATCTCCCGGCCACTGATTCCGATTAACGGCCTCCCTTTAACATACCCATATTTAATCAATTGATTGATAATCGGTTTAGCCTCATTAATTGGAATGGCAAAACCAAGCCCTTCAACTCCGGAAACTGATATCTTTACGGTATTGATACCGATGACCTTCCCTTCCGAATTAACCAGCGCCCCTCCACTATTCCCCGGATTGATGGCGGCATCGGTTTGAATCAGGTTGAGAGTCCGATCTTCAATGGAGATAGTTCGATTTAAAGCGCTGATTACCCCGGCGGTCACCGAGCCGGCAAACTCTAACCCTAATGGATTTCCAATCGCTATCGCCGACTCCCCTACTTTTAACCGGGATGAATCCCCTAAGTTCGCAACCGCTAAATTTTTTAAGTCAATTTTGATCACAGCCAAGTCGTTGAGTTTATCCCCTCCGATAAATTTAGCCTTCGCCTGTCTTTTATCGGGCAGGAATACTTCCAGGTTAGTCCGATGGTATTCCTTATTACGCGGGTCCGCATTACTTACTACATGATAATTGGTCATGATATAACCATCTTTTCTGATGATCACGCCTGAACCCTCTGCCCTTAATCCTTCTTTTCCCGAATCAAAAAATTCTTCTGCTGAGGTAGCGGCAGTCATTCGGATTCCAACCATTGACGGCCCCGCAGTTTTAGCAATTTCAGTTATTGGAATGGCGTTCCCAACTAAACTGGCTTTTAAAAAGTTTTGATTGCCTTTTGGGAAATTTAAAATAATTACGCTACCGATCAACGTTCCGATAACCAGTAAAAAGATTGAGGTTAGTAAATTATATTTTTTAACTAACAACCCTTTTAAAATATTCCTCCTATGGCCGTCTTTACCCATAAGTATTCCTCCCAGCACAACTAAAACTAAGTTTTAATTAGAATATCTCATATATTTCCCAAAATATTTAGAAATATAAGGTTATTCCCCGATAAGCAAAACAACCCGTTGGGCCTAATCTGCCCGACGGGTTGCTAAATAAAAAGTAAGCTGGGGCCTAAAACCCCAGCTTGTTCTGGACAATATCGCATATGTCATAATGAGTTTTATTGGGTCACTGGGCTTTCGGCAGAATCGTTAATGGTATCATCATACCCTTCTTCTTGAACCGCTTCATCTTCATACTTTTCCATTATCAAGTTTACAAAATAACTATCTTGATAGGGAAGCTTCGATACGATTGCCTCCATCTCTTCCCTGGGTATATTATTCCCTTTTTCGCGGATAGCTTTTCGCAACAACACTGCGGTGACCACATCTTCTTTATCTTTTCGGATCGATTCATTTTGAATCCAGCCAATTTTAGACCGCCCTTCTCCGGTAACCCGAATCCAACCATCTTTTTCTTCCTCGACGGCCACAATATTCATCAATTCAAACTGTTGACTTGATTCAGCTAGTAAATCGGGGCGTTTATAGATCTTAGCCGTTTTCTGGATTACTCCAACGTAAGCCCCGCGGACAATACACCAGGTACTGGCATATCCTTTGGTGCCGTCTGAAAGTTTAACCTTAACGTACTCAACTTTTGGATCAGCCGCATCTTTAATGGGACTGCTCTCAAGCTTTACGGTCTCACCCAAGGCCAAAGAAGAGGTCCATTGCCCCTTGGTGCTAGGTTCAGTCCGAAGTGAGGTATTTTCAACCACGCATACCCCTTGTTTGGAATAATCATTTTTACCCTCAAAGCAACCGGACAAACCAAACGAAATCATAATTACCAATAACCACGAGCCAAACTGCTTTAATTTCATCACGACACTCCTATCTTAAAAAGTATTTTTTAACCAACACTATATATAAGAATATTTTGTTAAATATTTCTTTATTTTAACAAGAAATCCTTCATTTTCAATTCAAAAGTGTCAAAATTATTAATAATTTTCGTCACCGCAATTCTATGATACAATTATCCTAAACTTATCAAAAAGTTGATCAACATGGAACCTGGAATTCAATTAGCGATTAAGGTTCAAAAGGAGGTCACGCAGTGAACAAAAAAGGGTTTTGGGCGATATTGGTAGGTTTAATACTGATTTACACCATTTTTTTATCGGAAAATTTTATCAGCGGTAAGTTAACCGGGCACCTAAAATTGACCTTAACAACCCCAGCATTGCTTTTTCCGGCAATTTCATTGTTGTTGCTCGCCTATACCAATCGTTTTCTGGTATTGGCCCAATTAGTCCGTGATTTGCACTCCAAATATATTAAGAACCCGGATCAATTGTTACTTGGCCAGATTGAAAACTTAAAACAAAGAATTAATTTAATCAAAGAGATGCAATTTTTAGGCGTTTCCAGTTTTTTCTTGTGTGTTTTTAGTATGCTGCTAATTTTTTTTGATAAAGTTTTCATGGCAGAAATAGCCTTTGGGATTAGCCTCTTGTTTTTAATGGCTTCCTTAGGGCTTTCAATCCGGGAGATTCAAATTTCAGTTGATGCCCTTACGATTCATTTAAGCGATTTGGAAAAAGAAAAACGAAAATGCGAAGGTAACAAATGTGAGCTTTAATCGGGGTTTAGCAGATTTTAAGGTTACACCGGTTGAGCCTATCTAGAAAATGCTACGATGCATGTCGATCCACGTCAATCCCATTTTCATAATTTCACGTGGGTCAATTGGATATTGACGTGGACGACTACTTAAAACCTAATTAGTAATCCAAACTCACTGCAGAAACCCTTAAAATCCAGTCTCAGTTTTGAATTGTCATCAGTACCTAATACGCCTTTCCGGGTTGATTTACAAGATAATAACGAATAATAGGCTCGAGAGCTTAAAGAGATTTTGGGGGTTATTTGATATTCAAGGCATAAGCCATAACTGCTGTTTTTTGAGATATCAATGATCATGTCTATGATATATAATGCTGCATCAAAGAAATCATCATCATCATCTGTATTTAAATGATCCGAATTGATGCTCCAATCCCTATTTAACCAACCACCCTCAAAATTGGCTTCGGTTAAGCCCCCATTAGATGAGGTATTATTAATTTCTAGCAAATTATATAACGTGGTCCGGATGAAAACGTAACACCGGATTGAACCTTTTTCGTAGATATATTCATTATAACCGATATTTACCATGTAATTAGAAGAGTTGCAATTAATGGCCTCCACTGAATGGGTATTTTCCGAATAAATAAAGCTATATTCAACCCCTTTTTTTGAACTGTAAATTAGACCCCATTTGGGACTATTATCCCAGTTAATTGGCAGATTATTGATTTCATCATTTCCCAGATAGGTTTGATTGTCATATTCTAAGGTGCGATAAGGAATTATTATTCCCCAATAGTTTGTTGATTTTGATTCGTTTTTTTCACTTTCAAGATCCGCTTCAGCAAATACAGGGATTGCATAGATAAAAGACATCAAAACCGATAACCAAATAATAAAACGTATTTTTAGGAACATCAGCATTAATCTCCAATAAAATCAAATTCACCCTCTTTATTTTACCAAAGAAGGTGAATCTTGTATATCTTTTAGTATTATTAATTAGAATTTTTATTTTTGCTTAATCCAACTCATCATGTCACGTAGTTTTTTCCCGACTATTTCAATGGGATGCTCGGCTTCAATCCGGCGCATGGCATTAAAGACTGGCCGATTGGATTGATTTTCCAGGAGCCAATTTCGGGCGAATTGACCGGTTTGAATCTCATGCAGCACTTTCTTCATTTCTTTCCTGGTCTCTTCATTGATAATGCGTTTACCTACCATAAAATCACCGTATTCAGCTGTATCACTGATGGAATATCGCATTCTAGCGATACCGCCTTCATACATTAAATCAACAATTAATTTGAGCTCGTGTAAACATTCAAAATAAGCGATCTCCGGCTGGTATCCTGCTTGAACCAAGGTGTCAAATCCCGCTTTGACCAACTCAGCGCAACCGCCGCACAATACCGCTTGTTCGCCAAAGAGATCAGTTTCGGTTTCTTCTTTAAAGGTGGTTTCCAGGACACCGGCCCGGGTGCCCCCGATGCCTTTGGCGTATGCCAGAGCAATATCTTTAGCTTTCCCGGAAGCATCTTGATAAACCGCAATTAACGCCGGCACACCGCCGCCTTGGGTATAAACGCGCCGGACCAGGTGTCCCGGTCCTTTTGGGGCGACCATGATTACATCAACATCTTTAGGCGGAATGATTTGAAAAAAGTGTATGTTAAAGCCATGGGCGAACATTAATACCTTTCCCGGAGTTAAGTAGGGAGCGATCTCGTTCTTATATACAGATGCCTGAGTCTGATCCGGGAGTAAGATTTGAATTACATCGGCCTCTTTCGCTGCATCGGCAACTGACATCGGTTTAAAACCATCATTGAGCGCAGTTTGATAATTATCACTACCGGGCCGTTGAGCTACAATTACCGATAACCCGCTATCACGTAAATTTTGAGCATGAGCATGCCCCTGGCTTCCATAACCAACTACGGCAATTTTCTTTCCTTGTAACAAATTCAAGTCAGCGTCTTGATCATAATACATTTTAGCCATTTACAAACCTCCTTATTTAAAATTATTAGTAAAAAATAATTAATAATAATATATCACAGAATAATATATCAGACAATAATACAAATAATTTTAAATAAGATATTAACCATTTTTTATTATTTCAAATTTTAATGACAACCGCTGCAGCTTCCTCCGTGGCAAGAACCGCATTTGTTGCTGGCAATGCTTTTGGTTCCGTTGGCATCAGTACTCTTAGCTGAAAATTTTGAAATTTTACGGATTGTATTCAGTGACTGGCATTTAGGACATATCCAAGAGGTACTGCCTAACGGACAAAGTTCTTCGAATTCTGCCCCGCAATCGTGACATTTAAATTCATATAATGGCATTTACTTCACCTGTCTATTCTTAACGAATGATTGTGCCTAGGTCGCCATTGGAAATACCAGCCGCATTGGCTTCATCAATATCAAGATGAAGATCTTTGGCGAACTTGGGGCTTACCCTAGCTAAGACATTATTAAAAACGACGCCCCGATCTCCTTCAAATTTAACCGAGATATAATCTTTATCCTTTATATTCATTTTTTCGGCTTCATCGGTATGCAGATGGAGGTGGCGTTGGGCGATGATAACCCCCTCTTTTATTTCCAACCTTCCTTTAGGTCCCTCAATTATTATACCCGGAGAACCGTTAATTGAACCGGAATCCCTTACCGGAGGGGTTATCCCGAGGGTGAAACTATCGGAACGGGAGATTTCGACTTGGGTTTGGGGCCGAACCGGGCCTAAGATTCGGACTTTAGGGATATTATTTTTGGGTCCGACTAGAGTGACAGTTTCTTCAGCCGCATATTGCCCAGGTTGGGATAGGGGTTTCATCTGTTTTAATTCATAACCTTTACCGAATAACGTTTCGAGATCCGATTGGGAAAGGTGCAAATGACGGTTGGAGATTCCTGCAGGAACTTGATTGTTGGACATCGTGGTCGCCTCCGTAATTAGTAATACTTAAATATTTGGACATAAAAAAATCGGCTTGCTACACCGAATAATGTTTGGCAGGGGAGACAGGAATTGAACCCGCAGCCACCGGTTTTGGAGACCGACGCTCTACCAATTGAGCTACTCCCCTGTTTTTTTACTATTATAGTATAGCTGAGATATTTTGTTTTGTCAATTAAGTATCAATGGATTTTTTAATAAATGCAACTGTATTATAAAGTCATAATACTTACTAAAAAATGGTAAGTGTTGATTGTTTAATTAACTAATGCCGTTACACATTGGTAGGTTTTGGAATGCAGACCCGGTTGCGACCTGCATTTTTTGCCGCATACAAATTATCGTCAGCAATATCAATTAATTCGCCAACCATTCGGCGCATATTGATGATATGATCCGGGAAAGTCGCAAGCCCCAAACTGACCGTAACTTTGAGATTAGAATATTCACTAGTATTCACATTATGTTTTTCAATGAAAGCCCGGATTTTTTCAGCGATGGTAACCGCAACATCGGTCGGGGCGTCAGGTATAATTACTACAAATTCTTCTCCCCCATATCTCGCTACAAGGCAATCAGGGTTAACGCAATCCTGAATGACCTTAGATACCTCTTTCAAGACTGCGTCGCCTGTCTGGTGCCCATATGTATCATTGAATCCTTTAAAATGGTCAATGTCAATTAAGATTAATGATATTTTAAAATTATATTCCTTCGCTTTTTCGAGTTGAAATTCTAGTTGTTCCCGGAAATATTTTTGATTGTAAATACCGGTTAGGCCGTCGGTGATTGCCGAATAGTATGCTTTCTCGTAGAGACGGCGGTTTTGAATAGCTAATCCGACCTGATTAGATATTATTAACAATAGCCTTAGGTCGTCTTGAAGATAAGCGGCAGCCTTTTGTTTTGCCAAGATAAGCAACCCGATTAACTTCCGTTCAACCATTAAAGGCAATAAAAGAAACGATTTGAATTCACCCAGCAATTCCTTGAAATGCCGATCTTTAATTTTTAAATTTGGGAATTCCTCATAAATATTATTGATGAACATGGCCTGTCCGGACTTTACCAGGGAGCCGCCGGGCAAATCTTTAATTGGTAATTTAGTTTTATTTATTTTTTCCGGAAAATCCCGGTTAACCTCAGCGGAAAATTGCTGATGGTGTTCCTCGTAAAAAAACAAACAACATCCATCGTAACAATGGATGCGTTTAATAGTATCCACCATCAATTCCATCATTTGGGTCAAACGGAGATCACTGCCTAAAACATTGGTAAACTCAAATAAGGCCATCAAATCAAAGATTGCTTTGTTTAAATCCGAATTTAACCTTTGGTTTTTATTTTTAAGCCCTTTTATTCTCCATTCCAATATCAAAAAAATGCCGATAAAAATCACTATCGAGATATACGAAAATATAGCCAAGTTTAGCTGTCTCTTTAAGGGATTATAACCGATTATTAAGATACTCAAGAGTATACATAATAGAATAACTGCTAATAATGCAAAGAATATGGCCCTATTTTTAAATCGCATCAAGTTTCTCCAAATGCTTCTGTACAATCACTACACTTATTTAAATATTCTCCAGATTATTTAAAAATCCTGCTAAGCACGATTTCCAGAAAGGTTAACACCAATGATACCACCAAAAGTCCCAATAAATCCGCTAATTAAAGACTTAGTGAGAAAAAAAACCCAATGGATGGTGTCTCCAATTAACATACCTAAGATTAACAGCCAAACCGAGCTTAAAATACCCGCGCCAAGCCCGGTTATCCACCCTTGTTCACGGCTCCTAATCCCGGCCATGATTGAACCGACGGTTACCCCAAAATAGGTTATAACTAAAAATAAGTTATCTGACCAATAAATTGTCCCGGTCCAACCAAATTCAGTTAAAACTGTTACGATTAACGCCAAAATAGTTACAATAGCTATCGTGAGAAGGCTTCCGTATATAATTGGACGGAAAGGGAAAAAACTTTCATTTTCAATCATGAGCAGCCACCTCCTGTTTTTAATTAAACTTATGGGATGGCTTATAAAAATATTACTTGGTTAGAAAAGAGAAATCGTCTGGTCTCTAGAATTGAAGACTAAATTTTGATTTAACAAATTCCGATATGTATCTAATGAAAGAAAAAGCTCATCATCAATAATAATCGGCGCAACTGGTAACGTAATTTTACTTAGGCCGTCAATCCAAACTAAATTCGGTTCATTTTTGGTGAACGCAATTGTCCGTTCATTCGTTTTAATCGAAAAGGTTTGACTCTGATCATCATAAAAAACATCTAGTCCAAATAAATTGGCCAAAGCTTTCGGGGCTATGTAAACCTGATTGTAGAAACTAAGGGCATTAGGCTCCAATTGATACTGTAAATCCTTATATATTACTAGCAGGGAGAGGGATTTATAAGAACTTAACTCAATTATTTTACGATTGGAGCTCCACAAAATTGCCTGCTCCGGATTGGGTTGGGCAATTTGGAGGATTCTACCGGTATTGTTACTGAGTTTTTCAGTCCATTTCCGGCTCTCTATGTCATACTGAAGTATCTTTAATAGCCCGGAAGTGTTTGTCGTAATTAACGCTTTATTTTCTTGGTTAATGAACGATAACTTTTCGATAATAAAATCAAAATCGGAAAACTGCCCTTCATACCGGTACTCATTCCCATTCTCCCCTAAAACATATAATAGTTTTTGGGAAGTGCTAAAAATTACTTCCAAATGCTGATCATTATCCCAATCTCCAACGGTTAAACCGAGAACTTTACCCCAAGGATAATTTTCCCAAACCGAAACAACCGCATTATTATCTAAGGTTAAGATGGCGATTCCACCTGTTTTATAGACTACCAAGATCTCATCTGAAGAATCATTATTAATGTCAGCAACCACTGCTGTATTAATGGGCTGCCAAACATTTGGGCTTTTCCAGACTAAATCCAATGCGTTGTTCGACAATTTTAAAAGGAACAGATAACCTTCATCGTTTTGCACCAATAATTCTTGGGCGACGGCACCGGATAAGTTACCGATGATAATCTTATTGATAGTGGACCAAACATGCTTCCCATAGCTAAGTAAACTCCATTGGCCATTATCCCAAGTATATAGGTAAATAAGCCCCGGATCTTCCGTACCGGCTATTATTTCCGGTGTATTATCGCCATTTAGGTCTTTAATTTCAAAGGTAGTAAAGCTAATATCATGAGGTCCGAATCGTTGAAGTTCGGTCCATTTGGCCCCATTTTCCCTAAAAAAAAGAAGCTTGCCTTTAATAATTGATAAAGCATTCAGTTCCCCGTTTCGAAATAGGAGTTGGGTGTTATGTGGAGCTAACTCCAATGGTTGGTGCATTTTAAAATTAAAAAACAGACCAACATTTTCGGCAAAAGTGTTGCCACTTAATAATAATGTTAGTATTAATGCCAGATAAATAATAATTGGTTTAGGACACTTCAAATGCCGCATAAAAGTTTCTCCTTAAAAAGGGGTTTAAATATTTCGAGTTAGTAAGAGTAGGAATTTTCCGGAATAATGGGATCCAATGTCAATTATAGGTATATGTTATATAGTTCAATCAATTTAAGGATTTTCCTTTTTAAAATTAAAAGGTTTAATATTCTTCAAAAAAAAAGTTTGTGTAGAGTTTACACAAACTGAACATTCTGGTCGGGCAGGCGGGATTTGAACCCACGGCCCCCACCACCCCAAGGTGGTGCGCTACCAAGCTGCGCTACTGCCCGAATGCACAAAAATTATTGTACCATTTTTAACTTACCGAGTCAATATCTAATTGTTCATTAAGTGCTGCCAAGCTCCCGTTTTTAGGAAAAGCATGATATTAACTAGTAAAATATAATCCTGCCGCAATTCTCGCATAAAAGAATCTGATCTTCGCCCCGTTTGGCTTTTTGAAGTAAAAACTCAGATAAACTCACATGGCATGCCCCACAGCAACCTGCTTTGATTTGAGCAATCCCAATGCCGTTATGGGAACGGGCAATTTTTTCTAACTTATCAAGCCATTCACCTGGTACCTTAGGCATTAACTCAGTTAATTCAAAATCTAATTCAGCCGATTCCAGGTTAAATTCGGAAATTTTCCGCTCAATTTCCGTTTCGGAAATTGCTAATTTTTGGCCGAGGGTTTGATCCGCATTTACAACTTGAACCCTTAATTTCGCTAACTTTTCTTCCTCTTCCATTAATTGATAAATACGCTCTTCGATTTGAGACTTTGAATTGGTATATTCCGATACTTTCTGTTGAATTTGCCCCAATTCCCGAGAGTTAACCACCGAACCGCCATAAAGCCTTGTTTCCTCTTGCCGTATTTTTTCAAGGAGGGATTTTAAGTCCAAATCAAGTTGATGCTGGCTTTTTCGAATAAATTCTTGTTTCTTTTTAATAGCAGCTAATTTTAGGTTATACTCTGCTCTCCGGTTCCTCAATTCGATTAAATCCGGGCTTTTTTCCTTTTCCGCAATGGACTGTTTTAATATTCTTTGCCTGTTATTAATCTCCTGGATTCTAAATAAAACAGGAAGATATGCCATTCTTCCTCCTAACTTCGAGTTGCGCCAAGCAAATCTTTATAGGTATCAATGTCCATTCCCACATCGGTCCGTTTAGCGAAAAAATCGGAACCTTTTTGGCGGGAACATTCAACGCATCTTTTGGTGTCGGGTAAAGCTTCCATTCTTTCCTTAGGGATAATTCTACCACATATTTCACATTTTTTATTCACCAGTGGCAACCTCCTTATAAGGTTAAGTATGGTTCTGCCTGACTTTTACCTTTAATCACCTCGAATTTCTGAACGGAGTTAAAATAGGATTTTAAATAATCTGCCATCAAATCCGTAAAACAATGTTCGGTTCCCCAATGACCGGCGGCGATTACCGCTAAGCCATTATCGCGGGCAGTAATAAAATCATGGTAGTTCAATTCGCCGGTTAAAAATAGATCCGCATTAAGATGAATTGCTTTAAAGAGAAAATCGCGACCGCTTCCGGTACAAAGCGCCACTTTTTTAATGGGGCGAGAGAAATCCCCTAGGGCGCGAATATCTTTACAGGACAATTCTTTTTTGGCCAAACGGCAAAATTCTTCGAAAGAAACAGGTTGTTTGAGATCGCCGACTCGGCCTAACCCATGTAAGGAGGGATTTGCTAGTGGAAAAATATCGATTGCTGGTTCTTGATAAGGATGGTTTTCATTTATTGCTTGAATAATTCGGGGGAGAAATTTTTCCCTCGCTACCATTTCTAAACGGGTTTCGGGAGTCCTCTCAAAAATTCCGGGGGTACCGATAAAAGGATGAGCATTATTCCCTGGTTTAAATGTACCGGTTCCGGATAATTCAAACGAACATTCCTGATAGTCGCCGATTACTCCAGCCCCGGCTAGTGACATAGCCTCCCTAACCTTCGTCACATAAGGTTCGGGAATAAAAACCACTACTTTATAGGAGTTAGGTTCATCCAATTCCAGTGGTTTGATGTTTTCAAGCCCGAACCGTTCAGCCAGGTATTGATTGAGGCCGTGCTTTGCTTTATCAATATTAGTATGAGCCGCAATTAAAAACAGGTCATGTTTGAGAAGAGTGGCAACCTGATTTTCTACTACAGTTGCGTATGTTATTCGGTTAAGGGGTTTGAAGATAAGTGGATGATGGACAATGAAACCATCAACTCCCAGTTCTAACCCTTCCATTAAGGACTGTTGATCATAATCCAAAGACACCAAAACTTTGTTAATTTTTTTACTTTCGTTACCAACTTGGAGCCCTACTTGATCCCATGATTCCGCCAATTCCCAAGGGGCCAATTCAGCGATTGCATTGATAACCTGAGATAAAACCGGCAAGTATTTCACCTCCGGCTAATTATTTTGATAAAGGGCGCCTTTCGGAAATATCAAACAAATATAAATATTTCGTCTCTAAATATTAAAATCCTTCCTAGTTGCTATATTTTTATTCGGCGATAAACTTTTTAAAGCCATTTATAGGAAAATAAAAAGGGCTTTCAGCCCTTGATTTAGATAAACTTTATTATGGTGGGCCCACTTGGGTTCGAACCAAGGACCGATCGGTTATGAGCCGACTGCTCTACCCCTGAGCTATGGGCCCGAAAAGCAACATAAAATATTATACAACTTTTTTTAAAAAACATCAACCTCAAAATGGTTAAGATAAATGGGGAATTGCCAAAAAAGCCCTCCCCGCATATTAATTACTAAATAGATTAATCTAAAAAATCCTTTAGTTTTTTGCTTCTGCTGGGATGGCGTAGTTTTCGAAGCGCCTTAGCTTCAATTTGACGAATTCTTTCCCGGGTAACATTGAATATTTGCCCAACTTCTTCTAAGGTGCGGGCTCGGCCATCATCCAAACCGAAACGCAACCTTAAGACTTTTTCTTCCCGAGGCGTTAAGGTATTCAATACATCTTCAAGTTGTTCCTTTAACAAGCGGAAAGAAGCGGCTTCAGCCGGCGCCGGGGCATCCTGATCTTCGATGAAATCACCAAGATGGCTGTCTTCTTCTTCACCAATTGGAGTTTCGAGAGAGACTGGCTCTTGGGCAATTTTAATGATTTCCCGGACCCGTTCGGGACTCATTTCCATTTCTTCGGCAATTTCCTCAGCTGATGGTTCTCGGCCTAAGGACTGTAAAAGTTGGCGGGAAACCCTGATTAACTTATTAATAGTCTCCACCATATGGACTGGAATCCGAATGGTCCTGGCCTGGTCAGCTATGGCCCTGGTTATGGCTTGCCTAATCCACCAAGTTGCATAAGTGCTAAATTTAAAACCTTTGCGGTAATCGAATTTTTCAACAGCTTTAATTAATCCAAGGTTGCCTTCTTGAATTAAATCTAAAAAGAGCATCCCACGGCCAACATAACGTTTAGCAATACTTACTACCAAACGAAGGTTGGCTTCAGCCAAGCGGCGTTTGGCCGTCTCATCCCCGGTCTCAACTTTTCTAGCCAATTCGATCTCTTCATTAGCTAATAAAAGAGGGACTCTTCCGATTTCTTTTAAATACATCCTAACCGGATCATCAAGGGCGATTCCTTCCGGAATAGTTAGATCAATTTCAACTTCCTCTTCCTCAGGTTGAAACTGTTCTTGATCCTGATCTTCCGGATCTTCTTCATTTGATTCTTCATTGTTGCCGGGCAAAATCTCAATTCCCTGGCTAGCCAAAGCTTCATAGATGTCATCTATTTGCTCCGGAGAAAGCTCGACATGTTCAAAAGTATCCATGATTTCACGATAGGATATTATACCTTTACGCTTGCCTTTTTGAATTAACTCTTTTATGTTTTCCATATTTGGCAAGGTTTTTTCTTTACTCAATGTCAATTTACCATCCTTCCTGGGAATGAAAGACTGCAGTATAAAATAATATTATAAACCCGAAAACTGAGGGTAACCTTTTTTTAAGGTACGGTTCAAATCAGTAATTTCTGCCATAAATCGTTTAATTTCATCTTCTGACAATACCTGGCCGGAATGGTTACGGCCAGTTGTTATCTGTAAAGTTAAGGATTCAATCCTTTCTTTAAGATGAAGCATTCGTAAGTAACTAATAATCTGATCGAAATCAACCGCCAAATTTTTGGCTTCTCGTTCGGCAACCAAGGAAGCGGCTATTTCACGTCCGCTACTGCCAAGTTCGTTAAAGATCACTTCCATATTATCGGTCAAGAAACTTAATTCATTAATCTGTAAAAACAAATTACGCCAAATTTCGAAGCTAAATTCTTCCGGTTTTAATTCTTCTTTAATTCGCTTCAATTTATCATATTCCTGCAAAGCCGATTGTAAAAGTTCCTTTTCCGCCTCAAAAATAGCCTTTTGCAGAGGAGAGAGCATGCCCGGCTGCTCTATAATATTATTATCACTCACTTTAGAGTTTATTTGATTAGTATAACTAGTCTCTAATTTCCTATCCAGAAACGGCTGAATTTTCCTGTTTTGCTTCTGCCATTTCCCCATTTCAAGCTGGATTGCGTTTTCTGAAAATCCAGTTTCACGAACAAGTTGTCTAATATAATGTTCCCGGGCTACATCACTTTCAATATCGTAAAGGCAAGGTATTATTTCTTCTATTGCCAGGGATTTACCTTGAAAAGAAGTTAGATCATGTTTATTCAAGATTATTTTAATTCTGAAATCAACTAAACCAGGAGCGTTTTTAATTATCTTTTCAAATTGAACCGCGCCTTTTTCTTTAATATATGAGTCAGGGTCAAAACCTGCCGGTAAATTTAATACCCTTACGGTAAGGCCGGCCTCTTGAAGTATTTCCATTCCTCGAAGGGTAGCATTTTGCCCGGCGGTATCAGCATCATATGCTAAGATTACTTCAGAAGCAAAACGTTTGATAAGCCTAGCTTGTTCTTTAGTCAGAGCAGTTCCCAGTGAAGCAATTGTTTGGGTAAAACCTCCCTGATGGGCTTGAATTACATCCATGTATCCTTCCACGATGATCGCCCTTTTATTGCGGCGAATCGAATCTTTGGCAATAGATAAACCATACAAAAAACGTCCTTTATGAAAAAGTAAGTTTTCAGGAGAGTTTAAGTATTTAGGTTCCCCTTGCTCTATTACCCGGCCACCAAATCCTACAATCCTTCCTTGAGAGTCGGTGATCGGAAAGATGATTCGATCCCGGAAACGGTCATAATAACCGTTTTCACCCATTGCAATTAAACCTAATGCTTCCGCCTGTTGAAGCGGGAACCCTTTTTTACGGATTATATCGGTTAGGTTGTGCCAAGATGGCGGGGCATAACCTAGATTAAACTTTTGCCAAAGCTCCGCATTGATTCCCCGCTTGGATAAATATTTACGGGCTTGATCCCCAAAATTGGTCTTCGTTAAATATTGTGAATATAAAGCAGCAGCTAATTGGTTTATTTTAAAATAACTCTCTTTCTGACGCTCAGCTTCCGAATCTATTGTCAACTCCGGCCATGGGATTCCGGCTCGTTCAGCCAACCTCTTTGCCGCTTCGATAAATTCTAAGTTCTCAATTTTCATAATAAAACTAAAAACATCGCCACCGATACCACAACCAAAACAATAAAAAAACTGCTTATCTTGGTTTACATTAAAAGAAGCCGTTTTTTCATTGTGAAAAGGACAGAGGCCAAGCAACGACCTTCCAGACCGTTTTAAACTGACATATTCCGAAATCACCGAAACTATGTCATTTTTTTCTTTGATTTCTTGAAAAGTTTCACTATTACGACTTAGATTCAAAGTATAACCTCACAATTTTTGAATCTATAATATTTTATATTTTGCGACTTAGGCCCTAAAGATGTTCGATCCAGTTCAGCCCATTTTCATAAATCCTGGCCAAACCAACTGACACAACAACTATCTAGCCATTCCATTGGTCAGGGTTACATGCACCAAATACGAGTAAGGCAATTATTTCTCGATAGTCGTCCGCGTCAGCTTCCGCTTGATCCACGTGAAATTATGAAAATGGGGCTGACGTGGATCGACAAGCAACTGTAACATTATCTAAGTAGGATAGAGAAGAAAAAAGCGCCTTACGGCGCTACAATGCCATCCGGTTTGAATTTAACAGTTTTTACAATGCCTTCGGGTCCTAAGATCCCAATTTTTTTACCGTTAAATGTAAGATCAACCCCGGCGGGATTTCCCATTTTAATTTGCATCTCTTGCTGGGCGGTCCAAACTTGTACCGGTTCTGACGGGTCAAATGTCCGGCCGTCACGCATAAAAATATATTCGCCGTCGGCAACTACTTGAACCCAAACCCGTTGCTTGAATTCGGCGGTAATCGTAATCGGAGCGGGAAATAAGGTTTGATTATAATCCGGCGAATTGTGTGTTTCCCCTATTTCAACCGGTTGAGCAATTTCCCCTGGTTTTGGCTTATGTAAAGAAGGGAGTAAAAAGAAACTAATCAATAAAACAATGGCTAATGCCCCTGCTACTCCCAGATAAATCCCTTTGATCCAGTCATTATTAAGATTCGATTTGGGGGAGGCATTTTCTACTTGTTCTATTATAAGTTGTTCTTGTTTGGCTTGTTCTTCCTGGGCTGATTTTAAATCGTGATATTTTTGTAAAACTGCTTGCCCATTCAATCCTACTGCATTTGCGTAATTTACGATGAATCCCTTCCGGTAAACTTCACCAGGGATAGCTTTAAAATCACCTTCATCGATCGCTTCCAAGTAGCGCAACCGGATTTTGGTGACTTCTTGGATATCTTTTAAACTAAAGCCTTTTTCTTCACGCGCCCGCTTTAATATGTCGGCGATTTCTTTCAATAAGACCACCCCATTCAAACTATTGTAAGGGTAATATTTTATAAATATAAAGCTATTCACATGAGGAATAGGACATAAATACTTATTCTAGTAAATTAGCACAGTTCCTTCTGAGAAATTTAAAAATTACTCGGTATCCATTTTCCTTTTTAATTCTTCTAATTGACGGGCTGTAATATAGACTTCACGTGGCTTACTCCCTTCATACGGACCAATCATCCCTTTCGATTCCATTATATCCACCAATCTGGCCGCCCTGGTATAGCCAATCCTTAAACGGCGTTGAAGCACCGAGGCGGAGGCTTGTCCGTAGTCAACCACTATTCGTACTGCGTCCCAGAAAAGTTCATCGGTATTTTCCGCGATCTCACGTTCTTTCGCCTCTGGGACGTTAATAAACTGTTCTTGATATTTTGGTTGCCCTTGGGCTTTCCAATGTTTAATCACAGCTTCAATCTCTTTTTCGGTTACCAAAGCCCCTTGTACCCTTAACGGTTTCATCGAACCAACAGGTGCAAACAACATATCACCGCGTCCTAGTAAACGTTCTGCCCCAGCTGCATCTAAAATTGTCCTGGAATCAATTTGGGAAGAGACGGCGAAAGCTACCCGGGATGGAATATTAGCTTTAATTAAACCGGTAATTACATCCACCGAAGGCCTTTGAGTAGCTACTACCAAATGGATTCCAGTGGCTCGGGCCATTTGAGCCAAACGGCAGATGGAATCTTCAACCTCAACCGGAGCAATCATCATTAAGTCTGCTAATTCATCAATTAGCACCACTATAAATGGTAATTTTTCAATTTCAGGTAAAGAATTATATTTTGATAAATCCCTGACTCGGGCTTCGGCAAATAATTTGTAGCGCCGCTCCATCTCATCGACAACTAATTTTAGTACCCCTGATGCTTTTTTAGCTTCGGTAACTACCGGGGACATTAAATGCGGAATCCCGTTATACATTGATAATTCAACCATTTTAGGATCAATCATGATGAATTTCACTTCACTGGGAAGCGACTTATAGAGAATACTCATAATTAATGTATTAACACAAACGCTTTTGCCGGAACCAGTTGCGCCGGCGATTAACATGTGGGGCATTTTTTGAAGATCAGCCACCACTACCTCTCCTGCGATATCTACGCCCAGCCCGAAACTGAGTTTACCGGAATCCCAAAATTCTTTCGAATCCAAAATCTCCCTAAAAGAAACAACCTGTGTCTCTTTGTTAGGGACTTCCACACCGATGGCAGCCTTGCCAGGGATCGGGGCCTCAAGCCGAAGGCCTTTGGCAGCCAACGATAGGGCGAGATCGTCAATGAGATTGACGATCCGGCTCACCTTTACTCCTGGCGCCGGTTGAAGGTCGTAACGGGTGATTACCGGCCCATGATGCACTTCAATTACTTGGGCTTGAATCCCAAAATGGGCTAATGTCTCTTCTAACTGACGTGATTGATCAATGATCCGGAGGTTCTTTTTATTAGTTGCCCCCGGTATATTAACCAATTCAATACTTGGTAATTGACAAGGACCCGGAGGTAAAGTACGGTACAAACTACCGGAAGGATGGCTGCTCTCTTTTTTGGGTTCCTGTTTTTCTTTGGTTTTTTCTTTTTCTTTAAGCATACTCTGAAGTGAAGCAAGTACTTTACTTGGCTGATTCTCTTTAGCAGGTAAAGGCAAAACTTTTGAGGAGCCTTGATGGCCCTGATCAATGGGAGTTAGATTTTTAATTACTGAAACCGATCCATTTTCAGGGCTTACTGATGACGGTAAAACCGGGGATTTCTTTTCAGGTAAATCCTTGGTTGGTTTAGAAAAAAGGCTGGTAAATATCACAATTAAAGGCCGATCCAGTGCTAGGATCGTTGATACAGCCAGCCAGATGAATAGTAAAACAACGATCCCTAATTTTCCAAACCATAAAACAAGATACACAGCCATGGCATGTCCGATAATGCCTGCGCCTTCACTGGCTGAATCCCAATTTCCTTCAGTCAGTTCCACTCCACTGAAGATATGCATGACTAACAACGCCCATAAAAAAAGCATTGATAAAGCAATAAATTGTTTTGTCAGCCGCCGCTCGGGGGTCCAAAACAACATTGCCCAACCGTTTATCCCTAAAAAAATCAATGGGATGATCGATCCCCGTTCACCAAAAAGAAAAAAAAGGGCCTGTTTTAAAATTTCACCAATAAAACCGGTGCCATCCCAAAAGATAGCTATCAAAGACAATGCAACCAACCCAAGAAAAAGGACGCCAGTAATTTCCACCTGTTGAGTTACAGTCCGTTCGTCTTTAGAAATAGGTTGCGGTTCCTCTTTAACCCGTTGACTATCGTGTTTCATCCGGTTTCACCCTCTTCAAGGACTTTTAAAGCGATATTGGCTGAATGGGAAGATATCCGTAGTAAGTTACTTAGGAGTTCAACATAGATAACACCGGAGCCCGGCCAACATTTTCCCAAATTTAAACGGTGGATATGATTTTGACGGAGTTCTTCTTCAAGTATATCGATGTTTTCCTCACGGTTTTTGATTTGTTTCGCTAATTCCGGGTTATTCTCAGACAAACTCTGGCATGCTTTGTTATACAAATCGGTTGCTTTTCCGAAAAATAATTCAATCTCATTTAAGGCTATTTCCGAGAAAGGTAATTGTTCTTGATTCTTTTTATCAGCCAAACGCCCGATATTGGTTGCGTGATCGCCAACCCGTTCAATATCAACAACTATATGCAATAAATTTGCCAACCGATGGGATTGAGCCTCTGTCAGTGAGTTTTGGGATAAAAGCGCTGAAAGGTAAAAGGTTATTTGTTCTTGAAGATCGTCAACGATTACCTCATTCCTTTCAATACTGTCAAGTAAGTGAATTTGGTTCTTCAAAAAAGCCTGGCGGGACATTTTCAACATCTCTTGGGTTAATGAAGCCATTCGGTTAATTTCATGGGTTGCCAAGATCAATGCCAGCGCAGGGCTTTGTAGGGCGCGGCGGTCCAAATAAGTTTTTCCGTTGGAACCGATCTTCGTTTTCTCGGCAATCGAAGAGAAACCTAATTTCGAAGCGATTATCGTTACCGGAAACCAAAGAAGGATTACTGACATATTAAATAGTGAATGAGCCATGGCTAACTGCCAGACATTAAACCAACGTTCTGAAACTGGGTTTGATAAAATAGGCCATTGAAAAACCGAAACTTGAAACCATTGGAAGCACAAACTAAGGTTTTGACTGGCTTGGTGGACAATTTGATATGCTAAAGGCAAGAAAAAAATCCAAAATAATCCGGTGGTAAGGTTAAACGAAAAATGCATCCAATTAGCTTTTTTTACTGTTGGTAACCGATCCAAACCGATCAGCATATTTATTATCGTAGTTCCTACGTTAGCGCCGATGATCACCGCAAAAGCTCCGCTCAAAAAGATCGGCGCCGCCAATCCCAATTCCACTCCGACTATTGCTTGGGTTAAAGCTACCATGGTGTTGCTGCTTCGGAATAATGCCGCTAGGCTTAATCCTAAGAGAAAACCATACCACGGTTTCAAAAAAATTGTTCTCAAAAAACCAGCTGCTCCCGGATTGGCTGCAATAATTTGAAACGATTGATGAAATATTGAAAAACCCAAATACATTAAGGCTAAACTAAAAATAACTTGGCCAAGGTAATGTAAATTTCGGCGTTTGTTATAAAAATTCAATATATAACCGATGAAAAGGAACCCAAATGAAATGACCCCTACATTAATGGCCATTAATTGAGCATTAACAGTCATCCCGAAGTTGACGCCAACCATTATCCATAAAGCGGGAAGAAGGCCTAATAATCCAGTATTAATTAAACTGGAGATCATTCCAAAAGTTAACGAGTTGCTCTGCAATGAGGCAGCCATGACAAACCCAGTCAACATGCTGGAAAATGGTTCGCGAGCCTGTTTTTCTAAAAATGCCCTAACTTTTTCTCCGGCAATTTTTTGAATCCCATCACCAAAACGTTGGACGGAATATAAAAAAAGCCCAAGCGCACCAATTAATTTTACTGTCCCTTCAATAAGTGGCGACAAATAGATATCCCCCTATTATAGATGGAATTAAGATAGCTAAGTTTTACTTAGTTTGTTTTAAATAATTCTCCCGAATTCCGATAATTTCCTGCCGATAATATCATCTTGAATTACATTTGGCTCCATAGCGATAGTCAACTAATTTGCTATGATTAAGTATATCTTATATCAGCAAAAAACAAAACCCCTTGATGAGGGGTTAATAAAATGATATTAAGGCCCCTGGTTGCCACTGGGGTTTTAAATAATCTTGAGGGTTGGTACTGATGATTCGGGTAATTTTAAATTGCCCTCCTGGAAGCGGCTGGGCCAACAAGCTTACCATGCCTTGCCTTAGTTCTACTTCCCCGAGGGAGTCGCCGGTAAGGCCGGTTCCGGAAGCGGAATCGGAATCGGAATCGAAGATAAAATCAATCGGAATTATCGTATATAACATAATTATTGAGGCTCCTTCCGGGACGGGGGGCATTTTAGTTCTATCAATTCATTCAGTTTCTTTAAAGCCTGATTGATTCCTCCCACTTCATCAATTAAACCTGAAGCTACCGCATCTTTTCCAACCAAGACTGTACCGATATCCCTAACTAGATCCCCTGTCCGAAACATTAACTCCCTGAATTTTTCTTCGGAAATTTTGGAATGGCTGGTAACAAATTTGATGACCCGATCCTGCATCTTATCAAGGTATTCATAGGTTTGGGGCACCCCAATCACCAGGCCGTTTAATCGCAACGGATGTATAGTCATGGTTGCGGTTTCGGCAATAAAGCTATAATCGGTAGAAACTGTAATTGGGACTCCGATAGAATGCCCGCCGCCCAATACTAGCGAAACGGTCGCTTTAGAAAGGCTTTCCAGCATTTCTGCGATTGCTAGCCCAGCCTCAACATCACCCCCAACAGTATTCAAAATAACCAACAACCCTTTAATGTTAGGGTTTTGTTCAATAGCTACCAACTGTGGGATGATATGCTCATACTTGGTGGTCTTATTTTTAGGAGGCAGGATCAGGTGCCCTTCAATTTGGCCAATAATAATCATGGTGTGGATTTTACTTTCCGTAGGGGGAATTGTAGTCATTTGGCCGATTGATTTTAGGTTTTCCAAAACCATTTTTTGTTTTCTCGGGCTTTGTCGAATCGGCTGTTCTAAACCGGGTTCATCAGGATTTTCCGGAACCGGTTCATAAGGAGTCTCTCCGGTATAAGTTTCATTATTTTTCAATCAGATACCTCCTCGATATCCGTAGTATCCCTTAAACCGGTCAATTCATGCGGTAAAATTATTATAGATAAGATTCAACTAGTGTTTATTAGGCTTTTTAGTATATTTCCCGGTTTTTAGATCTCTAACGACCAGCTTATGATGGTGGGAGTGAAATTCTACTTTACATGTTTGGCTCTGATGATCAGTAATACTGATCCGGCTTTGAGTTTTTCCCTTCAACCAAATCACCCCTTGAAAAACTAAATCGATAACCCCATTAAAATCTTAAAGCTACTTATCCCTAGGTTAGGCCATTCTCATGGTTTGCTTGCTACTAACATAGCAGATGTGGACAATTTTATAACATTATCGGCTTATCCCCGAAATCTCTGGAGAGAATTGTCAAAACTTTCCTCCGTTTCAAGGAAAATAAAAAAATTCCAGGACTAAAGACCTATTAAAAATAAAATGTCTATTACCGAAAAAAAGATTATGTTAAAATAGAACTAAATTGATTATGGTTGGTTATTCAAAAATATTGAGAGGGGTATTTAATTTTGGAGTTGTTGGACAGACTCTTACAGCCGGGTAAAAGCATCCGACTTAAGTTCACGGGAAATGGCTTTAAAGGGTCAGTTCATACTTATATTATTAGAAATGTTAACGAAAGCCAACTAACTTTATTATTTAAAGATAATGAAATTTCTATTGAACATCTTCGTCCCGGAACTAAGTTAAAATTGATGAGCCGTGATGAAGAAGACGGCCATGAATACCGGTTGTTATCTGAATTGATTGAAGTTAAACCGGGAGACCTACCCCGGGCCATTGTTAAAAGGCCGACCGAGGTAGACCATTCTACCCGGCGGAACTCCTTGCGTTTAGATGTTAATTTGCCTTTTAGTTATTATGATGATTTTAAAGAAATTGGCGGCGAAGTCCGCAATTTATCAATAAACGGGTTGTTGGCTTTGGTGAAATCAAGTCCGTCATTGAGACTGGATTATACTTTAACCGCTAAGCTTATCTTGCCCGATAGCAATAAACCATTGATCTTAATTGGAAGAATAATCAGAGTCGAAAAAGAAGATGATAACCATTCCTGGGTGGCGCTTGATTTCCAATCCGCTTCCGAGGAAGTAAAGAATAAGATCAGCTATTACTTGGTTCAACGTCAACGTCATATGATTAATATGAATAAACGCAATAGTTCAAGCAATATAATTTAGAAGTACCCCTAACTGATTAATTATTTTTTAACCAAGCTTTTTAGTTTTTTAATCAGACAGTATCCTAAAACCCCTTGCTTAAGCGAGGGATTTTATATTTCTTCTTATGTAATGCCCCCCATTGTCAAGACACGGATTTGAAAAAAATAAGTTATGCTCCTTTCCGTGTTTCTTGATATGAAATAGCTCCATTGAGCTGACTTCCAAAATAGACTTGAAACGGGGTTT
>JAEZJK010000080.1 GCA_023415835.1 Bacillota bacterium | reverse complement strand
GATTGCATGGATTTTAAAAGACCGCAATATTTGTGGGATAGAGCATGAGAGAGTTATTGTTAATAGCGTAAGCTATAAAAAAATCCTGTAAATCCAGTTAATCCTGTCAAATAAAGAATTTTTTAGACAGGATTAACACAGATTGCATGGATTTTAAAAGACCGCAATATTTGTGGGATAGAGCATGAGAGAGTTATTGTTAATAGCGTAAGCTATAAAAAAATCCTGTAAATCCAGTTAATCCTGTCAAATAAAGAATTTTTTTAGACAGGATTAACACGGATTGCATGGATTTTAAAAGATAGCAATATTTGTGGGATAGAGCATGAGAGAGTTATTGTTAAAAGCGTAAGCTATAAAAAAATCCTGTAAATCCAGTTAATCCTGTCAAAATAAAGGCCTTGTTTTAGACAGGGTTAACACGGATTGCATGGATTTTAAAATCGACAAATATCACAGGATACAGTTAACAATTAAAATAACCCGGGAAATTTTTGTTGGCGTAAAGCTTCATAAAGAATAATCCCCACCGAGTTGGCTAGGTTTAAGGACCTGGCCTCGCGAAACATTGGAATTTTAATATTCCGCTCCGGATCGAGGCTTAGGATCTCCGGCGGCAGGCCGCGGGTCTCGGGACCGAAAACCAGCGAATCGTTTGGCAGGTATTGGATATCGGAATAGGACCGCCGCCCCTTGGTAGTGGCATAAAAGAACCGTTGTTCCGGATATTGTGAACGGTAAGCCTCGAAATTTAGGTGGCGTTTGATGTTTACCAATTCCCAATAATCAAGGCCGGCTCGTTTTAAACGCTGATCGTCCCAGAAAAATCCCAAGGGCTCAATTAAGTGTAGTTCGGCCCGGGCAGCGGCGCAGAGCCGGGCGATGTTTCCGGTGTTTTGGGGAATTTCCGGTTGATAGAGAACGATATGCATTGGGGACCTCCGTAAAATCGTTATGCGTTGAACGTACAGCGTTACGCTTCTCTTTGTTTGTCAGGCTTAAAAAAAATAATGGGTGGTTTTTATGGCCTACTTTACCTGGAACGGACTTAATGGTTTCGGCGTAACGTTTACCTCGTAACGCGTAACGAATTCCGGTAAGGGTGAGCGCACACCTTTGTTTCAATTCTATTTTGTGATACAATGTTTTTATTATAACACTTAAATTGTATTAGGGGGAAGCGGGGTTAAACCGTTTTTCCTCTTTTTTGGAGAGGGCAATGGATTATCAAGCTGCGGTGCAATATATTCACGACTGCTCCAAGTTTGGAATCAAGCTCGGCTTGGAACGGATCGGAGAGATATTAAGACGGGTCGGGAACCCCCAGGAACGGTACAGGATCGTTCATATCGCCGGGACCAACGGCAAGGGTTCGACTGCGGCGTTTTATGACTTTACCCTTCGGGAAGTTGGTTTGAAAGTGGGGCGTTTTACCTCTCCCCATCTCAGTAGTTACCGGGAGAGAGTTACCGTTAATGGAGAATTGATCCCGGAAGCCGACTTGGCTGAGCTAGTTACCGAGCTACAACCGGTAGTTGAGGCAGTGGCCGCCGACGGTTTCGGCTCTCCCACCGAATTTGAGCTGGGAACGGCGGTCGGGCTGTTATATTTTGCCCGACGGGGAGTTGATGTGGCCGTAGTCGAAGTGGGAATGGGGGGCCGGTTTGACGCCACCAACGTTGTAACCCCGGCCCTGGCGGTGATTACCCATATCGCCCTGGATCATCGGGAATACCTGGGCGACACTTTGGAAAAGATCGCCTTTGAAAAAGCGGGGATCATTAAACCGGGAGTACCGGTGGTCATCGGAATACAGGAACCCGAAATCGAAAAGTATTTGACGAATATCGCCATAAGCAGGAATGCTCCCTATTCTTTGGCCGGCAGCCTCAAAGTAGGGCAAACGGTCATCACCGAGACGGGCAACCATTTCAGGGCCGACCATCCATCATTTGGTCCTTTTACCGTTCAAACTGGCCTGGCCGGGCGGCATCAGATTTCAAATTGCCTTAACTTATTGGCCGGAACCCAGTTTCTATCCAGGGTTAATCTTAATCTTACTGAAAGTAACGTGGTTGCCGGTCTGGCCAAAGCCAATTGGCCGGGGCGCTTTGAGCGGATACCCGGATACGGACCGTTAAAACTTTATTTGGATGGCGCCCATAACCCCGACGGGATGCGGGCCTTGGTTGAGTCTTTGACCATGATTTATCCCGGCCAAAAGGCTGACTTTTTGATGGGTATTTTAAACAACCGGCCTTTGCCGGAGATGGCCGCGATTTTAGCCCCGGTTGCCCGGCGGGTAATCGTCACTAGGGTCCCGGACCCTAAAAGCTCCACAACGGAAGACCTGATTCAAGCTTTTGCCGAATCGGGTGTGGAGGTTGTAGCCGAGCCGGTTCCGGAAAAAGCCTTGGAGTTACTGTTAAAGACCGATAATCAATTGGCGGTGATCTGCGGCTCGCTTTATCTGGTCGGATATCTTAGGGAGTCGCTGGTTAGAAGCTAACCAATTGAGAAATCGATTTGGTTAAAAATTGAATCATTTTTCTAAAAGCCATCCTCTTTATAGGTGGTTTTTTAATGTAAACCCTTCAAAAAGAATGAGGATCATTGAAATGGGAGAGGGTAGGGAAAACACTGTTTTGGGAATCGCCCCCAAAGTCATTGAAGGTTTTTCCTTGAGGGTGTCGCGCCACACCCTCAAACTCCCGGCGCAGGGCGGATTGCCGCCCTTGACCCCGCAATAACTCCTGCCGCTACCGGACATCCCTGTCCTCTCGCTTTTTCGTCCCATCCTGGGACACACATCCGTGACACTCCGAAGGAATGTTTGCGCTATTTTAATTGACGCCTGCTTCCGTGCAGTCGTCTTCAGGGATGGTTTAAGATGCCGATGCCGTGGAACTTCCTGTTCCCATGCCACGCGGACGTCCTCCTTGACGTCCGGTGCCTTACGTAATCTAATTTTATAAACTTAATTATTAACTTTCGTTAAGACTCTAAGGAAGAAATTCGTGCCATGATCATGCCTCTCGGTAAATGTTAGAGATAAGATAAAACCTTGGTTATTAGGAGGTAAAATTTGTATTGGAGGAGAAATAAAGTATTACTTTGTTATTTTGGGAGGATCTGTCGAATGAAGCTTGGAATGCCTACACTTATTGAATTGCCTGATATTGATAAGACTGTTGATTTGTGTGAAGAATTAGGGCTTTCGTTTATTGAATTAAATATGAATATGCCTGAGTTTTGTCCGGAAAGTCTATCTCCCACTTTGATAAAAGAAATATCGGAGGCTAAAAACATTGAATTTACTCTGCATTTACCGGAAGAAATCGACTTGGCGTCATTTCATCCATCGATTCGCCAGGGAAATCTGGAACGTTGTTGTGAAGCAATTACTTGGGCGTCTCAAGCAAAAGTTAATTTGGTAAACCTTCATATCAATTCGGGGATCTATTTTACTTTGCCCGAACAAAAGGTCTGGATTTATGAGAAATATCAACAACAGTTTTTATTGAACATAGAAGCTGCATTTATTGAGTTATTGAAAGTGTCTGAAAAATCAAGGATCAAGATTTGTATTGAAAATAGCGGCAACTTCCATTATTCATTTATTACGGAAGCCATTGATAAGCTCGCCCGGTTGGATGGTATTAATTTCACTTGGGATACGGGGCATGATGCCAAAACAGGCTATCAAGAAAAAGAGATTATCCTGAAACATGAAAATAAAATTGGCCATATGCATTTGCATGATTATAACAGTAAAAGTGATCATCAGCTGTTGTTTAGTGGTGAAATTAATATTGAGGAAATGCTTTCATTTGCTAATAGTCATGATTTGAAAACTGTAATAGAAGTTAAGACTGTTGAGTCACTTAGGGAGTCTATTAAAATGTTGGATAATCGCTGGCGTTGATGATTTTAGTTATAAATAGTATTTGCCTTAGTCGGCCCAGTAGGTAACTCAACGCTTTATACAGCAATACTAGGCTTTTTGGGAGGATTAATGAAAAAACTGATTATCATTAACGGAACCATGGGAGTAGGGAAGACTACTATCTGTAAGGAACTGCATCAAAAACTCGAAAAAGTGGTTTGGCTTGACGGCGATTGGTGCTGGATGATGAATCCCTGGACAGTTACTGATGAAAATAAAAGAATGGTTGAAGATAATATCACTCATCTATTACGGAATTTTTTAAAGAACTCAACCTTTGATTATATTGTTTTCGGTTGGGTGATTCATCAGGAGTCAATATTTGAAGTGATCTTGGATAAGCTCAAAGATTTAGAATTTGAATTATTTAAAATTACCATTACTTGTTCAGAAGAGGCCTTAAAAGTAAGAATGCTGAAAGACAGCCGTAATGTTCAAACGGTTGAGGAGAGTATTCGGCGCCTTAAGTTGTATCAATCAATGAACACAATCAAAGTCGATACAACGGATATGACAGTTTTAGAGGTTGTTGAAAAGATTAGACAAATTATCAAATAAAAAAGAATGACAGGGTCTAGTATTGATACAACCAATATGACAATTAAGGAAACAGCAAATGAAATAATTCGGATTTTAAGAATTGATAATGTTGAAAACCAATCACTATCGACAGGAGCTTAAAGAGGAGAGGTTATTGATGGAAAAGTCAATTTCGTTGAATGGCTTAAAAATGCGTGTAGTTTCAACAGCCGAGGGAGGCGAGGTTAATTCCGAGACAGTCTTCGATTTCACCCAAGACGGTTCGGTTGTCGCGCGTGTTTGAAGAGAGTGGTGATTAACTTTGAAAGCCGATATTCTTGAAAAAGCAATCGCCTGGGCTAAAAGGCAAGATACAATTCGCGTGATGTTTTTAACCAGCACTCGCGCCGGGAGCTGGCCGGTCGATGAATTGTCCGATTATGATGTCGCTCTATTCACTTTATGATTCGAGGCCTTTTCTTTTTACACTCCCTTATAGGCTAAAAAAATCGTTTATTCTGTTTAATAAAAGAACCCCTTGTAAAGCCGATAACTTTCCAAACTTTTTGAAGGTATATCGACCTGGGGTTCCCGCAAGCTGCTTAAGAAAGGATTGAAACCGGTAAATGAAATATTTTGATTTCCTGTTTGGCCTGCTGTCTTATACTACCGGAATCGGGGCCACCGCTCTATTAATCTTACAATACCTA
>JAEZJK010000044.1 GCA_023415835.1 Bacillota bacterium | reverse complement strand
CGCGTTTTCTTTTCTTTAGAACGGTTTTAGTTTTATGCATTTTATTAACCTCCGAACAAATGTTCTCATTAAGATATTACCATGAACATATGTTCTTGAATAGAGGTTACTTAATTAAATTTATAACCATGTTTTTTTATATGGCTTTTCACAATTTTTATTACTTTTTCGGGATTATTGGTTGAGAATGCAATCTCCCTCTTCTTATTGTTAATTGCAATAACAATACGGGGTTGACCGACATTATATGCAGTCCGAATTTTCCCTTTAGCTATAGTAGTTCTAACCCCTGAACCTCCATATGACTTATTATCCATTTCAACTCGTTCTATTTCTTCAAACCTTATTTTTTTTGAAAATATCTTATTAAATCCAATATAAATATCTTCGGCAGTAATTATAATGTGAATCCGCTTGAAGGCAAATAAACAAATAATCGCAAATATTAGAAACAATAAATATACCCAAGAAGGAGCAGGTTCTTCGCCAATATCTCCTAATTTTAGAACAGATTGATAAACCAATGCAAAAATACAAAAAATAGCCCATAAAGATAAAAAAACAATTGCAACAAATGAATTCTTCTTTTCTTCATAAATTATTTTTCCTTTATCCATGATATGTCTCTCCTTTATTTCAGTTTGCGGCCACGATGGCCGCCACTTTGCCACTAGGATGGCGACTACTTACAAATCGTTAATTTAAATACTTTATTATCGCCTTTTTTACTTTATCATTTCCACGTTCATATTCTGTTTTCAAGTACGCTTCTATTCGCCCGTCCATTTGTTCACTAGAAATTTTCCCTATCACATTAATAATATCCATTAATAATAAACTTTTCTGGGTATCTTTTCTTTTATTTAACTCAATTTTTAAAAGCATATCCACAATTTCATGTTTATACTGGGTAGCATATTCATAAATTTTGCTTAATCCTTGAATGCATTGACGAGCGGTAATAAATTTTTCATCATCACAATGTTTTAAATACTCATCGCAAATTACACCAAATCTATTTTCCTTATCCCATCTTACATTTTCCGAAATTAACATTAATCCGAGACTTCTTTGGTAAGAATTATCATCGTTAATCATTCTAACAAAAGTATCCCAGTACTTATATACCTTACAACTATTTACAGATAATAATTGAAGCAAAAGAAATGCTGCATATCTGATTGTGTCATCTTTCTCTTTAAGCCATGCAACTAATAAATCTATATCATCTTCCCCGGCCTTTTCTATGAGACTATTAAGATTATCTTTTTGATTTAAAAGCAATTCCTTTGTCAACATTTTAGTTCCTCTTATTTCTTTTCTTTTATTGCAAAATATAAGTCTATTTCCGGATTCTTTTTTCTCGTACTTCTTTCATCGTGATATTCAAAATCAATCCCTGTTAATTCATATTTTGATTTGGGACTCCAGGTTTCAAGTACATAGTCTTTTGTTTTTGCTATTTTAAAACCCCACACAAAAATATTTTTAGGCCTCACTGGAAATACAGCGTACATTCCTGCTGGTATTTCAAAAGATATTAGTTCTGTAGGAACCTTATTGGTATTTGTTACAACATCGCCCAATGTGTATTGCCAAGTTCCCGTCTCTTCTTTGTAATCTTTACTTAAAGCTACAAAACTCCAAGGTTCTTTACGATTGGGAATTCCATTTTTGTCCTTATAGTTTTTATATTTTTTCCCAACACCAGGAATATCTCTAAAAACCGTCTTAACACTTGTTTTTACTGTTAAACCCACAGCTTTAATCGGTTCGGTTAATGTCACTATTTTGGGTTCCAAATTTTCAATTTTTCCCCCGCCAAAGAAAAACATAAAAACACCGCCTCCAATTAACATAAGTAGCAAAAATAAAACTGCTACAATAATGATTTTCTTTCTCTTTGCACCCATTATACCCTCCCGTAAGAAGTTCTTTTTAGCGGTCACGATGACCGCCGATTTTCGCCGCATAGCTGTGTTAGACGAAGGATGATACGCGCCCACAGTTGAAGGCCGCCTGGCTTGTTACCATGGATGGTAATTAGCCATAAGATATATTTGCAATTCTTTCTTTTATGATACTTTGCTAATTATTTGGTTTATATATCCTATTATTTCGTCCCGATTCCAAACAACAAACTTATATTCTTCTTTATTTTTTGTAACCACTGACATACCATTTGGAACAAAACCTAATGTATTTCTCTTTCGAATAGACTGAATATCTGAAAAAAGAATCTCCGTAGAACCTTTTTGTATATTCATTGCATGAGATTTAAACAATAATTTTTGATCTGTAACGGTTAACTTCCCTCCCACTGACTCAATCCCCCTTACTAAATTAGCAGGCTTTTCAAAAATAATCTTTCCCTTTTCATTAAGCATTTTATTTCTCCCCATTCTTTAATTAGTTGAGCGAGTTTCATAATTACAAAAATTTATCTTTGCATGCAATATATAGTGTAGGTTTTATTTTAGTCTATCAATATATTGTATGCAAAGCCGGAAAAAAGGAATTATGAAACCGCCTAAGTTTATAAAACTCTGCAAAATTAGATATTATATCGCCTGTTACTTAATCCAATCACCTTCTTTTTTAGCGGCAATGGATGCCGCAGTCTAAACTAGAGCCGAATTTTGCATAGTGTTCAAGGTTTACAACGTTGGTGAGGCTAAGACAACTCCTATCTTAGCTTTGCGGATGCGGTCGCGCTGACTTCATGAATTTACTTCTTGATCTACTTCATGATTCATCTTACCCCGATCCGCTAGCGGGAACCGTGCGGTTAGCTGAAGTACAGTCGGCTCTATTTTGGAGGCTGCTAGGAGGGCAGCCATTTCAAATGTTTATTTTACTAATGTCTTAACCGAATTACGATATATTATTTCTTGTTTATTTTTCTCAACATAGTTACAACTAGGATCTTTTCCACATTTACGGCATATTAAATCAAAAGCAGAATTTATAGTACCACATTCAGGACATGAAAAATATGTACTCATTTCTTTAAACCATTTTTCATAACCAACTTCTTTAATACGCTCTTGAGATTGCCAAAGCTCTATTCTATGGGCATAAATTGATTGAAATTTCTGAAGATCTTCGCAGGGATATTCATTACATTCAATACAAAAATCAATTTCTTTTTTATCAGCGCAAGCTGCCATTTTACAAGTCTTGCAATAACTTGTTCTTTTCTTCGAACGACAACCTTCACATTTTGTTTCTTCAATAGATTGGTTAAGGCGAATTGATATTTTTTTGAGTCGTTCAGGATCTTCTCTTGAACCAATATAGATAGTACATGATGGACAAAATAAACCACAAACTGCAACGAGTTTTTTATCAGGTTTTATATTATTTTTTTCCTTCATCTTTTATCACATTCAGAAATTACTTTCTTACTAACTTGAGGCCCGGAAGGCCGAGTATTTACGCCATATTTCAGCTAACTAGCTGTATCCGACTATTTAGTCGAAATAACAGTTTCCATTACCGATATTCCGACTGTCTTGCCGCATCACTTAGCCCTAAATTTTTAATAACATATTTTCCCTCTCATACCCTCCGCCAAAACAATAACATTTTACCATACAAATCACGAATTAACAATTTTAGTAATCAAAGCTGAATAATGTAAATCTTTAAATGAAGACTGCGAAAGGATCGCTTTTAGACTTAAATCAAAAAAATAACATTTACCCAAACAAATGTAATAAGCCGCCGGGTAAATGAAATATACCATCAGGGAAGTTGAATATATCATCAAGTATGTGAAGATTTCTTGAGGGAAATGGAATAATCCATCGGGGAAATGAAACATACCAGCAGATAAATTGAATATACCATCGGGGAAGTAAAATATACCATCAAGTATCTGAAGATAACTTCGGGTAAATAAAATATCCCATCACAAGAAGGAAATATCCCAAAACTCTTAAAAGATCCCCTCGGGTAAAATGATAAACTTCAAACACGATATCAAAAGTGAGAGATAGATTATAAAATAAACTTAGTTCCAAATAATTGAAAAATAATTATTGTGTTTCGGTTAATGTTATGTTATAGTAATAAATACAAATTTTCCCTTAAAAACAATAATTAGGATCTATGGCCGTTCCCATACTCGCCCAGAATAAACGTGGTTATCAAAGGATGATAAAGCTTTTTTTGAAAACCAGAAAAAGACCCTGAGCCAATAAGTCAATTAACTTAGCTCAGGGTCTTACCGTTCAAAATCCTAATCCTAAAAAAAGTCACCGCCGAACCCCGTAAAATCTCAAAGCAGCCATCGTATTTTAATTGCCTTGTAAACCATTCTCCAATACCACTTTCTTGAACACCCGCTTCGCGTAAAATAGGGTGCTTCAATGAAGCGTTCGGAATATTTAGTGCTCCCTGAAATTGAACGGTTCGGTTTAAAAATTGCTTGGCTTAATTTTGAAATTGCTTGGCTCAATTTTAGGCGGTGCGGTGGCTGTCCGAAAAGGCGGCCGGTTTTGAGAAAAGGCAATTATTATGGTTGGCAAATCAAGGTCAACTTTACGGTTGGGGGGCGGGTTTTTATTTCTAAAAATGTACCGCTAAGTGAAAAAGTATTGCTCACTTAATTATTGCTATACTCAAACTTCATGATTACTGTATCGATACCAGCAGGATTTTTCCCACCATCTCTATAATCTTTAAACCCAAACTTCATATATATTTTTCTGGCAGCTTCCCCTGCTTTCACATGAGGAGAAAAAGTTTGCACAAAGATAGGCTTTCTATTATCTAAACTGTCAAGTGCCGCTTCAAGTAATTGATAACCATATCCTTTTCCTCTGCATTTTTCGCTGACTGCTAACCAAGATACTTCATTTAAAGCTTTATTTATTGCAATTACCCCTTCAATATCATTATTAGTATTTACAACACAAAAAAGCTGATGAATTTGATATGCAATCTTTTATCGCATTAATAAAATCCTCATTATCTGCCATTTTTCCAAATAATGGCTCAACCTCTCTAGCTAATTCGATCCATGCATTCAAATCTTGATTTGTAACAAGTCTAATCATAATGGCCTCTCTTTTTTAATTTCTACAATTTTAATAAGTACACTTGGCCGGGTTTTTTAAGGTGCCGATTAAGCCTGAGCAAAGGCCGGTCTAATGAATTAATCTTAGATTTGCATTCTTACAGCCGAATGCCAAAACAACCAAATCGGTATTTACTCCATCCTATTACAAACCGGGCACCCTTGCATCCGCAAAGGTTTCTCCAAATGACCCCGGTTTAAGAGTTCCTCGTCATTAAAAATTTCCACCGTAGGACCATCCGCCAATATTATTCCCTCACTCAAGACGATAGTCCGTTCACAAAGATCCAAAATAAGATCCAAGTCGTGGGTGGCGATAATTTTGGTGTGTTTAAATCCGGCCAGCATCGTGATTATTTTACGCCGGGAGGCAGGATCCAGAGCGGTGCTAGGTTCATCCATCACCAGAATATCCGGGGCCATCGACAGTACCGTAGCGATAGCCACCGCTCTTTTTTCCCCTCCGGAAAGTTTGTAAGGGGGGCGTTCCTTTAGATGAAGCGCTCCGACTGTTTCCAACGCTTGAGTCACCCGCTGCTCCACCTCTACCGCAGGCAATCCCAGATTCAACGGTCCAAAAGCAACATCCTCGCCGACGGTGGGCATGAAAAGCTGATCGTCCGGATCTTGAAAGATCATTCCCACACTGCGCCGGATCTGCGGCAAGGTCTCCTTGAGCACCGGCCAATCCCCCACCCGAACGGTCCCGGCGTTTGGAAAAAGCACTCCAATCAGATGCAACAATAAAGTCGACTTTCCGGCGCCGTTAGCGCCAATGATTCCCACCGCTTCACCATGGGTAATCCGGAACGAAACCCCTTTCAAAGCCGGATGCCCGTCCGGATAAATATATTCTAGATCTTTAACCTCAACCAGATGATGGCTCATCAACCCACCCCCATTAAAATCCGACCTAACAAGTAGGGAATATTAAAACATCGAACTGACAAAAAAAATAGCGACCACCCCAAGAAATAAAAACAATCCGCCAACCGTAACGGTAGGTTTTGGGATAGCTCGACCTTTCCGTTAAACCCCCGGCAACACATGGCTTGATAAATTCGTCCGGCCCGGTCGATGGTCCGGAGCAACAATTGGCCAACCAGAGAACCCCAAGCCCGAAAACAGATCCCTTGCTCGCGGCCGGAACGTAACGTATAAGCCCGCATGGTTCGGAGTGTCTCTTCGATCAAAACATTAAGGTAACGATAGAGCGAGAGCAATTGAGTCACGAAAATTTGCGGCAATTTCAACTTGGATAATGCCATTCCCACTCCGTTAATACCGCTGGTGGCTATGAGAATCAGCGCCGCCGTCACAGTCATGACGTACCGAATCATGATTGAACTAAAGGAGAGCCAACCTCTACTAATGGAAAATCCTCCAAAGGTTAGCAAAGGCGTCCGATCAAAGATAGGATTAAAGATCCCGACACCCAAAGCAAACGGCGCGGCAATCAATAACCGTTTCAAAAGTTCCTTCGCTGGTAAATCCGCCAGAATGATCAAAACCATCGGATAGATAACCAGGGGTAAAAGCTGAATAACCTCATATTTCCCGAACGATACCACGCAGACCAGATAGGCCAAGGTAGTCAAAAGTTTCATTACCGGATGAATCCGATGAATGACACTCCGCCTTCCGGCTAATTCATCAAATAATTTAATACTGTCCCAAGCGGACGTCAAGTTCGACATTTATTACTCCATTTGAATGATTAATAAGTTAAATTTTATTTTAAAGGTTCCAATTGAAAAAACAAGCGGAGGTTAGGCCTCCGCCAATAGATGGGCATGATGTGCGGTTATATAATCTAGGCATGTTTCTTGATTAACCGCAAACCGTAACCAATTAACCCCGCCAGCAGCAAAGTGAATAACCCGCCCACCAGGCCGGAAACAGTAGTTCCACCGCTAACAGCAGGCCATGTTTCCACTGGTTCCGCTTCTGTAGCCGAAACGGTTTCTTCCGGCGCTTTAATGCCATAATCAGGCAGAATTGCGGTCTTTTCTTGAATTCCAGCTAAAGTTTGGTGAATCCCCTGAGGAGCTTCCAGCTCCTCTTTACCGGAGGTGTGAAACATCGACCATTCCAATCCGTCCGGATTGGCTGAAGCGAACCAGGAGAGAACTCCTCCGGTCAACGCCGTAACCAGTAGCAAACCAATTAATACTTGTTTGATGGGAATTTTGCCATAGGCTTCTCCAGAGGCGGTCTTTATCAAAATCTCCGGCCTGGCCTTCCAGACAAAAGTGACCACCGTCGCGGTGACCAAACCCTCGACAATACCTATCCCTAAGTGAATTGGTTGCATTAACAAAAGAAAAGTATTAAACGGCAATTCGGAGATACCGGAAGCGATGGTCTCCAAGACCACACTAAAAGCGCCTAACTGTAATCCGATAATCCCCGCCAAAGATGCACCGATTAAAATCCGACCGGGTGTCGGTTGTTTCCCGGCAATCGGTTTGAATAACAGTGGATAAGCGATAAAGCAAGGATAAAAACCAAGATTTAAAATATTGCATCCCATAGCCAACAAACCGCCGTCACCAAAAAAAAATGCCTGGATGGCTAAGATGGAGGCCATGGTTAACAATCCGGCGTATGGACCCAGCAAAACAGCTAGAATCAGCCCTCCTCCCAAATGGCCGCTTGATCCGGTCCCGGGGATCGTGAAGTTTATCATCTGGGCCGCAAAAATAAAAGCCCCCAATACTCCCATTAATGGCGCCTTCCGCTCATCCAGTCCGACTCGAACTTTCTTAGCCGAGTAGGCCGTTAGTCCGGCTGTGGCCGCCCACATCGCCCCCCCCACCGCCGGGGAGATCAAGGCGTCTGCCATATGCACTTTAATCACTCCTATGTAAAATGTGTAACACTTTTATAATATAAATAACACGGTAAGCCTTAAAAGTCAATCAATCTTTTGGGATAAAGAAAAACTCTATCCTTTGCCGGTTAGAGTTTTTCTTTATTCCCGTTTTTACTTACCATAAACCTCAAATTCCCAAAGGGAGTACCCGTAAGAAGTGCCGCGCCGATTGCCATAGAGCAATACATATCGCCCTTGGGCTGCGGTATCAATCGTATTGGTTCCGCCTCTCCCGTAACTGGTGCTATAAATATTAGTCCAGTATCGGCCGTCATTGGAAACGTAAACTTGATACCCTTTGGCAAAGGCCTCTTCCCATTTGAGGACGACTTTATTAATGTGATAAGTTTTTCCCAGATCAACATAGATCCACTGCGGATCAACCCCCGGCTCGCTGGCCCAACGGGTCTCCAGATTTCCGTCAACCGCACTAGATGCAGTCCGACCGGCTCCTTCTTCCGAGGAGGCGACTGCGGTCTTATTTATAGCCAAATTAAGGCTTGGCCACGGTGCCGGGGCCGGACTCGGGTTTGGCGTCGGAATTGGAGTAGGCGTAGGGCTAGGATTTCCGGTTTGTCCATTCAGCGCCATGTCAACTGCTTGATTAGCGTCCACCAAACCATAACCATAATAATTGTCAAAACCGGCCGTTCCCAAATCAGTGGTTGCCTGATCGATAATTTTAGTAACCTCGGTCGAAGCAAGATTCGGATTAGCCGCTCTAACCAGCGCCGCCACCCCGGAAACAAACGGGGTCGCCATCGAAGTCCCGCTCATCAAAGTGTAACTGGAAGCGCTCCCTTTAAAGGTGCTGATAATATTGACGCCGGGCGCCACCACATCCATCTCCGGACCGTAATTGGAGAAAGAAGCCCGTTCATTACTATTGCTAACTGCCCCCACGGTAATTACACCGTTGCAATTCCCCGGAAAAGCAACCGGACTGTTACTATTGCCCGAAGCAGCCACCACGCTGGCACCGCGACTGATCGCATAATCAACCGCCTCCTGCATCGCTTGGCTTAAACCCGCTCCCCCTAAACTCATACTTATTACTTGCGCGCCGTTATCGGCGGCATATCTAATACCATTAATGATACTGGCATAATCACCTGAGCCGCTGTCATTCATTACTTTAACCGGCATGATTTTAGCGCCGCCGGCAATACCGGCGATACCTTTGCCATTATTAGTTATAGCAGCGGCGATCCCTGCGGCGTGGGTCCCATGCCCGTGGCCGTCCTCCGGATTATCATTATTGTCAATAAAATTATACCCCGGGACAATACTGGCTTGTAAGTCTTCATGGTTTAAGTTGATTCCCGTATCCAGAACGGCTATGGTTACTTTGGCCCTTTGCGAAGGGGTAACCTTGTCCCAGGCCAAATCGGCATGAATGTCTTGCAGTCCCCATTGTTGCGTGTAGTAAGGATCATTTGGCGTTTGGGCAATATGCGCCAGATAGTTAGGTTCCACATACTCTATATTAGGATCATTAGCCAATTTATCCATAGTATTAAAGTATTCATTCCGGTTACTTAATTTAACCAAGGCAAACCCCAGGTTTTCATTGAGTTGACTAACTTTTGCCCCTTGATTGCCGATTGTCTTGGAGACCGAGTTTAGTCTTTTTGATGGATCACTACCATTTTTATATTTGACGATGATTTCATTGGGGCTGATCTCCCCTTGGACAATGATCTCCTTCGATGTTGGAATTGTAAATCCATAATAATAGGATTTAGCTTTCTGATAAATAACAGTGCCGGATTTATTATCTTTGATGATAACGTCTTTAGTGTTCTTAGCGGCTGAATTGCCTGGTTTAGCCGATACCAGTTGGGGAATGACCATCAATAAAGCAAATATAATTAGAAAAGGATTTCTGGTGAGCGTTCTTTTCAAAGATTGCATCGTAACCTCCAAAAATTGAATAAATTAATCTCGAACCTTGCTCAACAAATTCCTTGAAGTTAACATTAAAACCCATTTGGTGATTATAACGCTTTAGTTTTGTTTTGTAAAATGCAATTCTAAGAAAGGGGTTCAATTATTTCCATAAATAAAATAATAGAAAAGGTTTAATAAGACAGCATAAACCATCCGATACTAAAAATGAAACCAACCCCGATATCAGGGTTGGCTTTTACAGAGGCCTTATTAATAGTCAACGGTTACAGCAGGATAATCGCTGCTAAGGCCGAATTAATCCTTTCTATATTTAGCAAATTTAACTAGTGTACTTACTTTCAATGTTTTAACCAAAAATGAGGAATTAACATGAAAACTCGAATTATTCCAATACTGTTTGGGATTGTTTTACTATTAACCGCTTCTCCTTTATTGGCTATCAGTAAACCAAACCCAAGCGCCCATTCCGCTATCCTGATGGACGCCGATTCCGGCAAAGTCCTTTACTCCAAAAACGCTTGGGCGATTATGGCACCGGCCAGCACCACTAAAATAATGACCGCTATTATCACTTTGGAAAGGCTGAACCTAAATACCACCGTATCCATCCCAGCGACGGCAGCCGCTAAAGAAGGCTCTTCAATGCATCTCGCCAAGGAAGAAAAGAAAACTATTCGGGAATTGCTTTACGGCTTAATGTTGGTTTCCGGAAATGACGCCGCCACCGCTCTGGCAATTGCCGTATCCGGTTCGGAAGCCAAGTTTGCCCAATTAATGAACCAAAAAGCCAGCCAACTTGGGATGAAAAATACTAATTTTAAAAACGCCAGCGGTTTACCGGCGCTCAATCACTATACCACCGCTTACGATATGGCCATTTTAAGTAGATACGCCATGAAAAACGGAAATTTTGCAAAAATTGTCAGCACCAAAGTCAAGGAAGTGTCCAGTTCTAAACCGGGGGCTAACCGCCGTTTAGTTAACCACAATAAACTTTTATGGCGTTATCAATATACTACCGGGGTCAAAACCGGATATACAAGAAACGCCGGCGGTTGTCTGGTATCTACGGCTAGCCGTAACAGCCAAAAACTAATTGCAGTCGTTCTCAAATCCAGATATATTTACGATGATTCCCAGCAGCTCTTTAGCTATGGTTTTTCCAAAACGGGCAGCGGTTCTAAAATAGCCTCCGCCAAAAACGATCAGCCTCCCGGAACCTAAAGGCTTCCGTTAAGCCAAAATTATCAATCGATAGCTTCTTCAACTATGGTTTCAACCATTTTTTTCATTGTTTCCGCGGCTTTTCGAGGATGGTTTTCGGCGAAAACCGCCGATACCACTGCAATTCCTTTAATTCCGCTATCTTTCAGCTGTAGGGCATTAGTTTCATTGATACCCCCAATGGCTACCACCGGAATTTTAACTGCGCGGGTAATCTTTTGCAACTTATCATAATCGACGTATGAGGCGTCTTGTTTAGTTTCGGTTGGGAAGACCGCTCCCGCCCCTAGATAGTCCGCGCCATCCTTTTCGGCTTGGAGCGCTTCTTCCTGATTAGTGACTGAAACACCCAAGATTTTTTCCGGGCCTAATAATCTCCGGGCAGTTAGCGGCGGGAGATCCCTTTGTCCGATATGGAGTCCTGCGGCGTCAACCGCCAAGGCTATATCTAAGCGATCATTAATAATCAGCGGAATATGATAACGGTCCGTCGTTTGTTTCACTTTTTCCGCTGTTGCGAGAAAGTCTCCGCTCGACAAATTTTTTTCACGAAGTTGAACAATAGTCGCGCCACCCAAGATCGCCTCTTCAACATCTTCCTCAAGCTGTTTTCCATTCAACCAACTCCGGTCGGTCACAACATAAAGTCGGAGGTTTAATTGACGTTTCAAATTGGTTCGCTCCTTTCGGCCAGCTTACTGTCCCGTAAAAGGTCCTCAGGCGTCAATTGGTCAATCCCATCCATCAACTTCACCTTGAAACTGCCGACTCCCTCGGCGGGATTCAAACGGTCGGCGGCTTTTTCTCCCGCCAAACCCATGGTAATCAGGCCGGCGCAGGCTGCCAGATAGTAGTCGGCGCTAATTCCGGCGTAACAACCAATCAAAGAAGTAGCCATACAACCGGTCCCGGAGATTTTCGCCAATAACGGGCGCCCGTTATCAATCAATCCAAACCGCGTTCCATCAGAAACAATGTCCCGGACGCCGGTGATAGCCACGGTACAACCTAACCTTATTGCTAACCTTGAGGCGATCTCCTCTCCACCGGCGCTGTCGGCGGCGGAATCAACTCCCCTGGTGCGGGCATCAATTCCAGCCATTACTTTAATCTCGGACATATTGCCGCGTAACACCGCTAATTTAATTTCTTGAAGCAACTTCAAAGCGGTATTAGTCCTTAAAGATGTGGCGCCCGCTCCCACCGGATCCAGCACCACCGGAATGCCCAGTTGGTTCGCTTTCTTGCCTGCTAAAAACATCGCTTCAATTGTCCGGGCGTTTAAAGTGCCGATATTGATGACCAAAGCCGAGGCGATACCGACCATCTCCTCTACTTCACCGGCGTCATCGGCCATCACCGGCGATCCTCCCAAGGCCAATACGATATTGGCGCAATCGTTAACCGTTACATAGTTGGTGAGATGATGGACCAGGGGTTTTTTAGATTTGACATCCCTTAATAGTTGAGCGATGGCATTAATATTTGTCATTGGAATACCTCTTTCTTTGCGTTTTAACCAATATTCGAAAATGCCTTTTCAGATAATTATAAACGTGATTGTACCAAATATAACACCTCTACTCTGCATCGTTGCGCCTCCGCGGGAGGTTAAGGTTTTCCTCAAAGTTAGGCGTTATGATATCTACTTCGGTAAATTCAGTATTATAAAGCGTTTTGAAAATAATCGCGAACGGTTTAACGCGTTATTTTCAAAATGTAAGTTCCAAATTTACTGAAGTAGAATTATTGCCTTAATGCTTTCCGATACAAGTCGTAAAAATGATTAACCGGCCCGGCTCCCTTGCCGATATCCAAAGAATGCCGAATGGCAATGGTCAAGTATTCTTTAGCTTGCCGAACCGCATCAATAATTGGGTCCCCTTTGGCCAAATTGGCGGCAATCGCCGCTGATAATGTACAACCTGTCCCATGAGTATTCTTGGTGGGAATCCTCTCGGCTGTCAGATGGAGGTACTTAGTCCCATCAAACAGCACATCAGTAGCTTCACCAAAGAGATGACCCCCTTTAAGAAGCACGTTTCGGGGACCTAATTGATAGATCCGGGCAGCCGCCTGCTCCATGTCGTTTAAATTCTTGATACTCATGGCCGTAATAATCTCGGCCTCCGGAATATTGGGAGTAACTACCGATGCTAGCGGCAACAGTTTTTCAATTAGAGTGGTTACCGCTTCGGGCCGCAACAGATGGTACCCGCTCTTGGAAACCATTACCGGGTCAACCACCAGATTACAAGCTTGATATTTTTGCAAATAACTGCTGATCGCATTGATAGTTTCGATTCTGGATACCATCCCCACTTTGACGGCGTCGACTCGGATATCTTCATAGATAGCTTGGATCTGCTTTTGAATCACCTCAATTGAAATATCTTCAACCGCCAAAACCCCTTGAGTATTCTGAGCGGTTACCGCAGTAATCACGCTCATTCCGAAAACTCCATTGGCAGAGAACGCTTTTAAGTCCGCTTGAATTCCAGCCCCGCCACTACTATCGGAACCGGCGATAGTCAGCGCATTTTTCAATTGTATCCTCCTTTGTAGGTTATAAATTGGTTTTCTAGTTCTCATCATTCATAGCGCTTCGTTTTTCATTATTTTATTTACGGTACGGACAGCGCAAATCTTCCCACACATGGTGCAGCTATCCTCATTTTCCGGTTGTGATTCAATCCGATACCGCCTTGGCTTAACCGGATCAATAGCCAAATTGAACATCCTTTCCCAATCGATGGCGGCCCTAGCCTCGCTCATCTTCCGGTCCCATTCCGCCGCTTCAGGAATACCTTTGGCTAAATCTCCTGCGTGGGCAGCGATCTTGGCAGCGATAATCCCTTCCTCCATATCGGAGACAGTTGGAAGTCTCAAATGTTCGGCAGGTGTCACATAGCAAAGGAAGTCAGCTCCGCTTGCTGCCGCGATTGCTCCGCCAATGGCGGCGGTAATATTGTCGTATCCGGGAGCGATGTCCGTTACCAGCGGTCCCAACACATATATTGGCGCCCCATGACAGAGCTTTTTCGCTAATATAATATTGGCTTCAATTTCATCGATTTTCATGTGTCCCGGCCCTTCGATCATAACCTGTACATTTCTTTCCCAGGCTCTTTTAGTTAATTCTCCTAAGGTAATCAGTTCTTGGATCTGGCAGGCATCGCTCCCGTCATGAATACAACCGGGTCTCAACGCGTCACCGAGGCTTAAGGTAACGTCATATGCGGCGCAGATCTCCAAGATTCGGTCGAATTGTTCATAAAAAGGGTTTTCTTTTTGGTTTAACTCCATCCAGGCATAGAGCAGAGATCCCCCGCGCGAAACGATATTAGTCAACCGTTGATTATTTTTAAACCTTTCCACTGCGGCCCGGTTTAGTCCGGCATGGATAGTCATAAAATCCACACCATCTTCGGCATGTTTCTCAATGACCTTTATAAATTCATCGGAACTTATCTCTTGGAGTTCTTTCTCATAAAAACCAATGGCGTCATAGATTGGTACCGTTCCAACCGCCACCGGGGAGATTTCCAAAAGCTTCCGGCGAAATTCGGCCGTTTTCCCAAACGAGCTAAGATCCATAATCGCATCGGCCTTCATTCCCAAAGCTTTTTTCACTTTAAGTAATTCATTATCAATCTTATTGCAGTCTTTGGAAATTCCCAGATTAACGTTGATTTTAGTGGAAAGGCCTTCTCCGATGCCGCCCGGATCCAATGAGCGGTGCTTTTTATTTGCCGGGATCACCGCTTTTCCCTCAGCGACCAAACCTTTGATTCTTTCAATAGCTACAGATTCCCGTTCTGCGACCCGGAGCATCTCCCGGGTGACGACTCCTTTCTTGGCCGCATCCAGTTGGGTGGTGTAATCCATCTTCAATCCCTCCTATTTAGTCCTTAAAAAACTAAAAGCGCAACCTGATGGGGTGCGCTCTAATACACTTAAGTATATTTTGGCAGTCACTTCCCTCCGCTGGTATGGTCCAGATCAGGTTTAAAGGGTTAAAGGACTAAAACGGTCCTTAATCTCAGCCGGCCTTTCCGGCTCCCCTAGTGTAAAAAATTTATACGGTTTTAAAATCCATATAATTATAACACATCTAAAGAATGGAAATCAATAAAAAGTTATACTTCGGGGGTGAAGGCAATAATTAAGCAAAGTATTAAGCGGCTTTAGAGGAATCGTTTATGCCGATCATGATTTCATTCATCCCAAAAACCACGCGGCTTTAAAGGTTTGTCCCCGGTACCGGGCTCCTTGGGATCTAGGTTACGGAAACAAGGGTATTAAATTCTGGCTGGTTAAGGTACATTATTAAAAAGAGTAAAAATTGCATCAATTAGCCGAAATGATGGTAATAAAAAAAAACCGCCTTTCGGCGGTGCTAATTAAGAGGTTTAATATCCTTAATCCCAAATTTTTATACAATTATCGGATTTGCATTTAGCGGCGACTCTCTTTTTAAACGGCTTATAGACTATTAGTTCGCCTCCGCAAATTGGACATACGATGGCAGTGTTGTCACCAGGGTTTAACTTTTTGATAACCTCTAAAAGCACTTCCATCGCTCGATCCATTTTATCTTTTTTCGATTCGTCCATCATTGGTATCAATCTGATTGCCCCTTTTCTAAGAATTAATATCGGAATTAGGTACAAGTGAATTATTTAATCGGCTAGCTTTGGCCACACTAACTCAAGCAACCACTGGTTCAGTTTTCGGCAAAAAATACTAAATACCTTTGAGACAATCTTATAATATTTTCAACCGCATCGGTAACCCCGCCTGAATTATTCAATAAGTTAAATCAAGCGGCAATTGCCTTTTTTCGATTACCTTATGTAATATCGGGAGCAAATCGTCGAATTTGTAAGGTTTGATCACCACTCCGCTAAAACCGTATTTCTCGTAATCGGAAATTACCGGATCATTGGTATAACCGCTAGAGACAATCGCTTTTACCTCCGGATTAATCCGGCGAAGCTGAACCATGGTCTCCAGGCCGCCCATACCGCCGGGAATAGTCAAATCCATGATTATGGCGGCAAAGGGATCTCCGATTTCATTGGCCTTTTGATACAGCTCAATTGCTTCCTTCCCATCCCTGGCCAACATCACACGGTAACCAAAAATAGTTAGCATTTCACTGCTGACGTTTCTAATGATATCTTCGTCATCCATTATCAATATTTTAGCTTCTCCACTATTACTGATCTCCCCCGGCGGTTCCTTTATAACCAATTTATCCGTTGAAGCCGGGAGAAAAATATTAAATACCGCGCCGTTTCCCACTGAGGATTCAGCTTCAAGGTAACCGTTATGTTTTTTTATAATGGAATATGAGGTTGATAATCCGAGGCCGGACCCTTCTTTTTTGGTAGTAAAAAACGGGTCAAAGATTTGATGGATAATCGCTTCGGGAATTCCAACACCTTGATCTTTCACGGTCAATTTAACATAATTACCCGGGTCATACTTGCCGACAGCTTCACAAATCACATTTTGGCCATATATTTCCAGGATTCCTCCGGTGGGCATCGCCTGTTCGGCGTTGATGGTTAAGTTGTTGATGACTTGGGTTATTTGACCTTCATCGGCATCTACCGGCCAAAGATCCTCCGGAAGATGAAAAACCGCTTTAACGTTGGATCCGCATAAAGCAAACTCGACAGTGTCCCTGACTAGGTTGGTAACTGAAATAGTCTTTTTAACGGGGACGCCGCCTTTAGCGAAAGTAAGCAGTTGTTTGGTTAGGTAACTCGCCTTTTGAGTAGTATCGATGGAATTTTCCAAATATTTAGTGATGTCTTGGTGCTTTTGCAACTTAATAACCGCAAGTTGCAGGTTGGCTAATATCGCCGCTAAAATATTATTAAAATCATGAGCTATACCGCCTGCTAAAATACCTAGAGACTCCAGCTTCTGCATCCTGATAGTTTCCGTTTCCATTTTTTTTTGGTTGGTAATATCACGAATAATTTCAATAACACCTTGAGTTGTGCCTAGTTCATTTAGGATCGGCGTCGCTTTGATATCGAGCAGCACATTATCTTTTTGATTAAACGAGGGGATTAAAACTTGTTTCGAAAAAACATTACCGCCCCTTTCAAATATCGAGCCGGTATCATGATAGTCGCTATTGAAAATAGCATCAATCAATGTCAATTGATCAAAACCGTCAAATACGTTCGGTTTGGCTTCGCTTCCGATGATCTCCTCTTTTAATACGCCCGTCAATACTTCAATAGCCCGGTTCCAGGCAATTACTTTTCGCCCTTGATCAACCACAAAAATTCCATCCGGTAAAAACTCAATAATTTGTTGCAATTGGTTGGCAAGAGCCGCTTTGGTCGTTGCTTCCTTTAACTCGGTAATATCGCTAAATACTAACGCTCCGGCGACTATGGCGCCATCGCGATCTAAAACCGGCGTCGAATTGCACATCATCGTGATAACCGATCCATCCTGGCGTTGACAAACCATTTCTTCATTAGAAACTATTTCGCCGTGGCTGATTGATCTAATGATTGGTAATTCCTCCCTACTATATGCTCGTCCATTAATATGGAAAAATTGTCCCGGCATATCCTGTTCAGTCAATTCCGAACCTATGTTAGGGACCCGCCAAATTTCGGTATACTTCTTATTAACTAAAATTTTTTTTAAGGAGGGCGCATCAAACATAATTACACCACACGGCATTTGCTCCAAAACTGCTTGTAGCCTACTTTGTTCCTGTTCCAATTCCCGGAGTAACGTTTCCCGGTTAGTAATATCCCGGAGCGTCATTATAGCAAGCGCCGGTGTTTGATTGGAGTCTTGGATAATGGCGCCATTATAACTTACATACCCCATCCGCCCGGTACTAATCATCCTGGCCATAGCTTCAAAATTACGGACAATTTCACCGCGGATAATTCGGTTTGACGGCCACCCTTCAAACGGTACCTCATCGCCATTGAGATTATATAATCTCAAATCAGCGCGTATTTGAAATAGATTGCCGGGACAATCTTGGATACCGCCGTATCCCAATAGCTGTGCCGCTGCATTGTTTAGTTTAATAATCCTGCCGTTCAGGTCGAAGATGATGACACCGTCTTCCATATTTTTAATAACGGTTTCTAATTGATGAAAATGGTTTTCGGCTTGGTGAGCGCATTTGAGCATTCTTTTCCGGTTCGTAACCTGTTCGGTAATATCATAGGTAATAATCAATATATCCTTGACTCCAGCTTCAGCAGCTATTGGAATCACATTGCAATACCAAAAACTCTCCCCACGTTGTAACAGTTCCATGCAAATCGGTTTAGCTGTTGTAACTACTTTCTCTATGATTCGAAGCAATTCACTTTTTTTATCCTGCGGTAGATAATCTGCGCAAGAATGCCCAATTAAATTATTCAAGTAGAAAGGTTCATCTAAAAATATTAAATACGCCTGGTTTACCAACTTCACCGTTAAGGACGCCCCATCCGCCAGGAGAATTCCGGCCGGTGAATTCTCAAAACACTCTTTAAAGGACTTGAGTTGGGCTTCCATTTCTTTGATAAGGACCCCTTGTCCCGTTCCATCTTTCTTATTCTCCGGGGCTTCCCGAAACATCAAGAGCCAACCTAAAAACGCTCCACCTCTCCCCTTTACCGGAATAACCATCACATTCCAATAGGTGGCGGCTTGAGCCAGTTGATTTTGAAAATCAAATCGGTTAACTTCGGTCTTAAACGGCTCACCGGTACGCCGTACTTCAGCAAAGATCTGACTCATTTGCCGCGCCCCTCCCGGAAATACCCGTTCAATGGGGCTACCGACAAGCGTTTCTAGTGTGACCCCGGCTAACTGTGGAATTGATCCATTGGCAAGCCGGATTTTAAGGTCCGGGGTAATAAATGCTATACCATCGTAACTGTTGGATAAGATCGCATTTAATATTGAGTTTAGAACCGTTTGAGAGAGGTTTAACGAAAACCCGGGCTTATTTGCCATGACGAAACACCTCATGTAAATAAACTAAAGTATATAATTCTCAAAATATTTTTTAATTTATTCGACAACATCCAGTTAATCCCTGCAAGCCTTATTTTTGGCAATAATTTAACAATAACATTAGTTGTTATATTTTTCCATAAAAAACAAACCAAATTGTTTTGCGAATAATAATTTACTGTTAATACCTTCCTTAATTTTTACCCATTATAAACTTTCTATTAATCCCGTATGAATTAGGCGAACATAATTATTGGCATTAATTGTTAGTTGAACTCATTGGCACCAAATTTCAATCAGTAAGTTGCCAACAGGTTACACATATGTTATGCTTTTGGATGAACGGAGGATAAAGTATGAGCAAACTGGGAAAATTCATTACCCAACATCGAATAGCTAAGAACATCTCCAGGCGTAAATTGGCTAAAATCGCCAACATTAGCCATACAGAAATATACCGGATTGAAAAAGGGACAAGAAAGCATCCATCGCCGCTGTTGCTAAAATCGATTGCCAACGCCCTTGACGCAAGATTCGAGGAAATTATGGAAGCCGCCGAATATTTGGATGCCTCATCTATTTCTTCCGCTTCTTCAGTATCAATTCTGGACATCAATGATTTAACCGAACAAGAAGTAGAGGAGGTGCGGGACTTCATAGCCTTTCTACGCAATAAAAGAAAGTTTCACCATACTTGCTCCGACGAGTAAAGGCTTTGATATTTTAGAGAAAAGGAAGTGAATAATATTTGAATGTGCTTATGGAGAAGTTTAAAGAAGTATTATATGCTGTACTCCCAATTACAATCATTGTATTGATCTTGAATTATACAATCACACCCCTTGAAACCCATTTGTTATTGAGGTTTCTACTGGGAGCGCTCCTAATAATATTAGGGTTATCTATCTTCTTATTCGGCGTGGATATTGGCGTTACCCCGATTGGCGCATTAATGGGGACATCTCTGACCAAAAGCAATAAAGCATGGATCGTGGGCGTCGGCGGATTACTCTTAGGTTTTTTTATTTCCATCGCCGAACCGGATTTGCATATCCTGGCGGGGCAAGTAGCTTCAGTTACTTCCGGCGCGATCTCCAAACTAAGTATTGTAGTTGTCGTCTCAGTGGGAATTGCAGTGTTACTCGCCATCGGCTTGTTTAGAATAGTCTATAATAAAGTGTTGCATAAACTTTTAACCGTACTCTATCTGATAATTTTTGGTTTAGCTATTTTTACCTCTAAGGAATTCTTAGCAATATCTTTTGACGCTTCCGGCGCTACTACCGGCGCGATGACCGTCCCCTTTATCTTAGCCCTGGCATTAGGGGTTTCTTCTTTAAAGAAGGGCGGTAAAGCTTCGGAAGAAGATAGCTTCGGACTGGTCGCCATTGCTTCTACAGGCGCTATTCTATCAGTGATAATCATGAGTATTATCTCGAAATCGGACAAAATTACCGGCAGTTTGGAATGGGGCATATCTCAGTCAGCTTCGATTATCGGCCCGTTTATTAAAAAACTCCCGACTATGGCGGGTGAAGTCTTTTTGGCTTTGTTTCCCTTATTAGTAATCTTCTTAGCCTTTCAATTCATCTCATTCAAGCTTTCTAAAAAAGCTTTTTATAAGATCATTAAGGGCCTTGTTTATACTTTTATCGGATTGGTCATGTTTTTGACCGGCGTTAATGCCGGTTTCATGGATGTTGGAAGCATGGTAGGTTACAACCTTGCCTCTTTAGATCAACCATGGATCGTTATTATGGTAGGATTCATCCTGGGACTAGTGGTGATCTTGGCCGAACCGGCGGTATACGTGTTAACCAATCAAATCGAGACCGTTACCAGCGGCTATCTAAAACGAAGCGTAGTAGTATTAGCGCTTTCAATCGGGGTTGGCTTTGCAGTGGCTTTATCGATGTTGCGAATCGTGGTTCCCGAAATTCAATTATGGCATTTTCTTTTACCCGGGTATATAATTTCTATTGCCATGGCTTATTACGTACCGAAACTATTCGTAGGGATCGCCTTTGATTCGGGCGGCGTCGCTTCCGGCCCAATGACCGCAACGTTCGTTTTAGCATTTGCCCAAGGAGCGGCCGAAGCTATCGAAGGGGCTAATGTATTAATCGATGGATTTGGAGTAATTGCTATGGTAGCTTTAACGCCAATAATCGCGCTTCAAGTCCTGGGATTTATTTTTAAAAGTAAATCCGCCAAAGGAGGATTGGGGACTCATGGAAAATAATCCGGAAATAAAACAATTTGAATTATTTTGGGTAATTGTAAACTTCGGATTGGGCAGCAAAGTAATGAAAATTGCCAAACAAAACGGGATCACTGGCGGGACAATCTTTTTGGGTAAGGGGACTATTAATAGCCATCTCTTAGAAATTTTGGACTTATCCGACACCCGCAAGGAAATTGTGCTGATTGTGGCTGAGAAATCATTAGCTTACCAAAGCCTGGAAGAGCTTAACCGTAAATTTGTCTTTGAAAAACCGAAGCACGGTATAGCTTTTTCTATCTCCGTCACAAATTTGTTGGGGATTAGGAACTGTATGTGCGATAACTTAATCGAAAGTAAAGGTGGGGAAAACACGATGCATAAAGCTATTTTTGTAGTTGTGGATAAAGGCAACGCGGAATCGGTCGTAGATGCGGCGACTTCGGCAGGGGCCAGAGGGGCTACGATCATTAATGCCAGAGGTTCAGGTATCCATGAAAATAGCATGTTATTCTCCATGGCTATCGAGCCGGAAAAAGAAATGGTGATGATCTTATCCAAAAGCGATCTCACCGAAGCTATTGTCGCTTCAATTAAAGGCCATTTGAAGATCGACGAGCCCGGCAACGGAATCATGTTCGTTCTAGATGTAAATAAAACTTACGGTTTGCGTTAGCCCAAGCATCCCAGCGATTCCAGGAACACTGGAAAATGTAATCCCGATGTTCGCCAAAACCTATGGGGGAAAGGGACACCCCATGCAACCGGGAATCCCATGGCTAAAGAGTCTCTGCCAAGCCGTCGCTAATGGCGGATTTTAAACGCTCCAGATAATTATCGTCTTGGAGTAATAGACGATCCTCCCGGTTTGAAAAGAAACCCAGTTCGATCAGGATTGACGGGACTTTTGCCTGCTCCAAGAGACAATAATTACTGGGCTTTGGTAATTTACGGTACGGTTGTATCTGATTCAGATGTTCCTGTATATGCTGGGCTATTTTTTTGAGATACCGGGGAACGAGGGGAATAATATGCGATGGGACCACGATGATAGGATAATTTACTCCAATTGGCGTGAATGCTCACCATGGCCGAAACATTGGCAACTTCCATTTTTCCAATCCGGCAACGGAACTCATTCAGTTTATAAGGCTTATTTTTATAGGTATAATGGGCATAGGGAGTTAAAAGCCGGTCCTCATCCCTGCTTAAAACTACCCGGTACCCTCTTTTCGCTAACTCTTCCGCCAATTTTTGACTGAATTTTAAATTTAGGTTCTTCTCAAATATATTTCCCCATTTGGTTCCGGAATCAATTCCCCCATGGCCAGGGTCAATCCCAATAATAATTTTCCTATTTTTGAGAAACTTAGTAGGAACACGTGTGTAAACAAGTTCCGAAAGCGGCACCAAATGAAAACCTTCTTTTTCATATTTGGGTAGTTCTTGACGAAGCACTTTCGCTAAAGTGACTCCGGTTTGGCCGACATGGCCGATTCCCACCGCCATCCCTTGGGTTCGTGCCTGTTCCATCAATTTTTTCAGTTGACGGCGCATATCTGTTGCGGAATTTGTATTATCTAAGAATATATCCCGCTTGGCAAGGGGCAGACTCATATGATTACTTAAACCAACCGCCATCGGTAGTATTTGAAAAGATTCATCAATCAGCTTTTTGATCTCAGGCGGTGTGGACTGGGCGGATATATATTTCTTGCCGTACCAGCGAGGATCGGCGCCGAATGCTTCAAAAGGCATGTGTACTATGATTTCAAAGCCCTTTTTCATTGCTTGTTCCGCTTGTTGATATGAAAATTCTTCAAAAGGCAAAACCGCAAAATTCAATGTATAAGGAAGAGCCATCATTTCCTGAATTCCTTTGGCTCTCCCTCCGAAATCGTCGATTACGATCGCCACCTCTTTTATTTGAGGAGCAACCACTGCTTGATGGCGAGTAATCCAACTGAACCAAAATCCCAAACCCATCATAATTCCGAACAATATCAATAAAAATATTCTTTGTTTAATAAAAAAGACTTTCAAAACCAGGCCTCCAAAGCATAATCCTAACCTAAATATATCAGGGGGTATCTCCAAAGGTAAACCGGAAGCGCAGGCAGATCGCTCCTAACCCAAATATATGAGGAGGTATCACCCAATATTATATTGAAAAAATAATTCTTTGAATGCCGCTAATGAGAGGCTTTCCGGTTGCGGCCTTTGTGCTCAGCCAGGTAAGGAAGGGACGGTCAGGGAATTAGCCCCTTTCCGAAGAATGATCGGGTGCCTATTTCCATAACCGCAGTGACGATATTCCGGTGCAAGGTGAATATTTTTACCCGGATCTAGTGAAATTAACGGAATTGGTATGTCCACATCAACTGCCCTTGTCTTAAAATATGGCCTTTCATTGCCGAAACCACTTGGATTTTAATAAATTCCTGGCCAAGAATTTTTCCACGGCTTCATAAAAGTCAATACGATTCTCTTCGTTACGAAAGCCGTGCCCTTCATCTTCTTTCACCATATATTCCACATCCCGCCCCCTCTTGCGTAAGGCGGCGACAATCTGATCGGATTGATTGATATTGACCCGGGGATCATGCGCGCCATGAGCTACCAAAAGCGGCGCTTTAATTCGGGCGACGTGAAAAATCGGCGAAGCTGCGTGTAACAAATTGGCATCTTTGATAGGGTCGCCTACCTTAGCATAAAGTTGATCGCGTCCCGGTTCCCAATAAGGCGGAATCATCCCTAGGAAAGTAAAAAGATTGGATATTCCTACATAATCCACACCGCAAGCATAGAGATCCGGGGTAAAAGCCATTCCGGCCAAGGTGGCATACCCCCCGTAACTGGCGCCATAAATTGCAACTTTTTTAGGATTGGCAATCCCTTGTTTGACTAGCCAGTAGACACCGTCGGTAATGTCATCCTGCATTTGGCGGCCCCATTGTTTGAAAGAGAGTTCCCAGAACCTGCGTCCGAAACCGGTGGAGCCGCGAAAATTCATCTGTAAAACCGCAAAACCCCGGTTGGCCAAAAATTGGACTTCCGGGTTGAAACCCCAGTTATCACGGGTCCAAGGACCGCCATGGGGGTGGATCACCACCGGGAGATTTTGGGGGTCTCTGTCTCCGGGAAGCGTTAAATAACTATGAATGGGTAAACCGTCGCGGGACTTGTAAGTGACAGGTTTTAAATCGCACATCGCTTCTTCTTTAAGCCAGGGGCTGATATCGGAGAGTTTGGTTAATTTGGAGGCGGCTGTTTCATATAAATAATACTCGCCCCAGGAACGGTCACTATATCTCCTGATAACCTGAAGATCCTCATTTTGGTTCCTCGCGGCAAATTCAACTTCACCCTGAGGTAAATGCCGGAGGATTGATTGGTACTCCGACTCCGTTAAAGGGTCTAAGAACTGGTATTCATCTTTCCAGGTTGTATAAACGGCATAGGTCAAAACTTTACGTTTGGGTGAATAATGAAGGCTTTTAACATCCACGTCCGGATGTTTGAAGATCACTTCCAGTTCTTTGCCTTTGGTGACGTCAAAGATAACAATAGCTAACTTGTCACGGCCGATATTGGAGGCGGCGTAGATATTTCGATTATCGAAAGTAAAGAAAAGAGGGTTAATGGTTACCCGAAAATTAGTAATAATAACGGGTTTAAAAGGCATTTCTTCGCTTTCACGGTATAATAAAGTATTGTTCACCCCTTCGCTGGCTACGGCGATTCGAAGCTTGCCATGATGATCGGCTTTCCAGGCTACAATATTGCCGGGATTTTCGGCAATCATTTTCATTTCACCGGTGACAACGTTCAAACGGAATGCATCGAAAACCTGGGGGTTCCGTTTATTCAGGCCAATAATCATTTCTCCGTCATGACCATTATGTATGTCGATGATTTCCGCCCGCACACCTGTAAAAGGAGTTAAATCCTTTAAATTGCGGCCATCACGCTCCACCGTAAACAGATGGTAATTCTCATCACCCATAAAATCCCGACGGTAAATAATCCGGTTATTACCTTTCCAAAAGTAGTCATGAATATCACGGCTGGTTTCTCCGGTAACCCGCACCGTTTCAATGGCTCCACGTTTCCGGATAAAAATATTCATGCGGTTTTGATAAGGCCCCATAAAGGAAAGGTACTTTCCGTCCGGTGAAATCTGGAATGCTGTTTTTAGCGGGTTTCTAAAAAAATTGCGCAACGGAATCCAGGGAATCTTCGAAATTCGATCAGTCGTAACTACCAACTTGATCACCACCTTTATGTTATAAATATGGCGTCGTTGGTATTAAAGTCCCTATGCCGGATGCCTAATTTATTGCCAGGCGAATTAGATAGAAAAAATAAGTTATCTTAATACGCGGAGATTTAATCTCAAAATAAAACTAAGACGGAACTGTATTGTTTAAATAGACATCGATTCGATACCCTGGGGATAAGTTTATATCTTCAGGGTTAATTTGGCGTTCATTTTGGGCGTAGGGTTATGATAATGGCCTGACGGTTGCTGCATTTTCCGACATTAAAAACAGCTTCCATGCTACAAAGAATACTGATTTACTATTTCAGGCCATAGGACGTTGGTACTATCCGAATCTAAAAATAAACGGATCAAAACAAGAAAGCCCTGATCCGGCAAAAAAATAGTTCTTGATGATTATTTGCTTTTAATACTAATATAACAAAGATTCAGAAAGGGGTTTTATCATGTCAAGGATCCGGAAATTTATAATGCTCCCATAGGGTGAGACACAAAAAAGAAAAAATAAGTTATAATGTGAACATGAACAAGAGAAATCAATACACAGCAGAATTTAAAACCAAAGTCGTGATAGAGTTGCTTCGTGAAGAAG
>JAEZJK010000039.1 GCA_023415835.1 Bacillota bacterium | reverse complement strand
CTTCTTCACGAAGCAACTCTATCACGACTTTGGTTTTAAATTCTGCTGTGTATTGATTTCTCTTGTTCATGTTCACATTATAACTTATTTTTTCTTTTTTGTGTCTCACCCTATGGGAGCATTATATAACCCAGCTTCATAACGGGTTTCTTATCAATAATATACGAAGTGAACCGCCTGTTACATTTGCTCATATTCCTAATTAATTCTTAATTACAATATAATATTCAGGCTAAAATTTAGGTGAACTAGGAAAATGTATTTTTATCTTGGGACTTTGTAAACCTATCAACTTAAAACTTACAATCACCGATTAATATAAAAAACTTCCCGGTTTAATAATCCGGGAAGTTTTTGAAAATAGCCTAATTAAAATAAGTGTGCATCAGTCTTAGTGAATCAGAATTTTAAGGAAGTTTCCCTATAAAACCCTCTCCCAACACCTTCATATAAAAAACCTGCCTTTTGGAGATCGGTCGGTTGGTAAATATTTCTTAAATCAATTAGAGTAGGAGTTTTCATTAAACTTTTTACTTTTAAAAGATCAAGATTGCGATAGATATCCCATTCCGTTACAATAATTAAGGCGTCTGTTCCATTTACAGCCTTGTAAACATCTTCACAGTATTGAATCAAACTGCCGAAAACTCTTTGGGCTTCTTTGATTGCCTTGGGATCATGTACTTTTATTACGGCTTTGGCTTTCAATAAATTCTTAATGATCGGAATTGCCGGAGATTCCCGGATATCATCCGTATCAGCCTTGAAGGCTAATCCAAGTATAGCCAAGGTCTTTCCTTTCAGTTCTCCGACAACCTGTTTTATTTTTTGGAACATGAGATCTTTTTGGGCTTCATTGGAAGCGACTACCGATTCGACAATTGATAACTGTTCCCCGGCGGCGTTGGCAATTTCAACCAAAGCTTTGGTGTCTTTCGGAAAACAGGAACCGCCATACCCTGGGCCGACATTGAGAAATTTAGCGCCGATCCTGCTATCCAAACCCATTCCTTTAGCTACAATTAATACCTCAGCATTGACCTTCTCACAGAGCCTGGCAATTTCATTAATGTAGGCAATCTTAGTAGCCAAAAAGGCATTTGACGCATATTTGATTAATTCGGCGGTTTCCAGGTTGGTAAAAATAATCGGTATCGTATGATGATCGAGTTTTTGATATACTTCTTTCATAATTGTTTCAGCTTTTTTGGACCCTGTTCCGATTACAACCCGTTCCGGTTGGATGAAATCTTTAATAGCGCTTCCTTCACGTAAGAATTCCGGATTACTAACCACATCAAATTCACAAGACGATTTGGAGTTTTTTCTAATTATCGTTTGTACCCATTTCCCGGTTCCCACCGGGACCGTGGATTTATTTACAATAACTTTATAATTTTGAATATAATTGGCAATCTTTTTTGCTACAGCTTCTACTTGGCTTAAGTCGGCCGACCCGTCCGTTTTAGAAGGCGTGCCAACCGCAATAAAGATAACCTGTGACTTTTCAATTCCTTCCTTTAGATTATCCGTAAATAAAAGCCGGTTCTTTTTGATATTATATCTAACAATCTCTTCAAGGCCTTCTTCAAAAATGGGAATTTGCCCACGATTTAATAAATCTATTTTTTTACGGTCGATATCAACCGCTGTCACCAAATGCCCAAAGTCCGCTAAACCGGCGGCGGTTACTAAGCCAACGTATCCACAACCAATAACTGTAATATTCATCCTATCTCCTCCACTAAAGTCCAGCAGAATGATGATATATCTTATGGTTTTCCGAGTAATAATTCTTCGTGCCGTTAGTGGAATTAGTAGAGCTTAAGTCAACAGACTATTAGTTTTATACATTTAAAAGAGCTGTCTCTTTCGAGACAGCCCCTTGTTGATTATGCTAGCTGTACATCCGTTACCACTTCCACCGGTACTGGATTGGGATTGCCATCCCCCACCACATCTAGGGAAATCACTTGTTTTGTCACACTAATTACTCCCGGACCGCTAACGTCGGTGACAACATCCAATTCTTGGAAAATGGCTCCCTCCAGAGTTAGGACCGAGGCTCTTACCCGGATTTTATTTGTGTTAATCCCGGGACCGGTAACATCGGTAACTACGGAGACCCCGGGAGGAGGCGGATCGTTTGAGCTGACAGTAGCCCGGAGGACTACAATTTGAGTTACTTCATTCCGTTCCTGATTTAAGCTAAAGGAGATGTTTTCAATATCTACAGTAGCCTCTAACGCTTGCTCCGGCTGAATACCCGGGATGCCCACCAGAATCGAGAACGGGATCCGTTCGGTGGTACTCCGGACGATGTTATCGGTATCCACAAAGAAGATGGTCTTTTCAACTACACCTTCAACTACTACCCCGTCAGGGATGGCTCTGGCGGTTAAATCAGTGATGATGGCCGTGATTTCCTTGATTTTTATGGCAGTCACGGGCAATTCGAAACTGTTTCTCAAAATAATCTGTTGTTGCCCGATTGCTTCCGCGCCCGGAAAAACAAGCGTTACTCTGGTTACGCTTACTTGCTGTCGAATCTGTTCTCTCCGGACGACCAAGACTTGTTTAGTATTCTCCCCGACCACTTGTTCCATCTTAAAGAGGGGCCTGCTTTCGCCAAGGACCAGGTTTAACTGAAGAGTCCTAGTTACTACGGCATTAATCGCGAAAATCACTTTCTGCCGCAGCTCGACTGGGGATAGTAGATCAAAGAAGATAGCTTCGATTATTGGTGTGATATGTACATTATCTCCAGGAACTACGCCGGGAATGTCTAAAAAGAGTGAGAACGGTATATCCTCGGCTAAGTGGCGCTCAATGTTGTCTGTGCTGATGAAGAAGATTTGTTTGTGGATAATCCCCTGGACGATTACTTTATCACGAATTACATGGGTTACTATGTTGCGAAGCTGAGCCACGATCTCCCGGACTTTTACTGCCTGAGTCGGTAAAGTAACAACAGTTTCACTAAGATCCTGGACCGTATTTTCACCGATGAACTCTTCCACCTTAAAAAGCGGGCCGTTTCCAACTCTTGCCTGAAGCCTGACGTTTTCAGTTACTTTGGCAAAGAACTCCAATACAGCTTTTTGTCTTAGGGTTGTCGCATTAACCAAATTAAAGAAGATCGCTTCAATTCTTGGTTGAACCTGAACGTCCATTCCGGGAACAGCTCCAGGAATATCGACGAACAGGCTAAACGGTAGTTCCTCCATTTGATGGCGTTCTAGGTTATTAGTATCGACAAAGAAGATCTGCTTGTGGAGAATTCCTTGAATAATTACTTTGTCTTTAATGACTTCGACTTCTACATTTCGAATATCCCCGGTAATTTCATCAATTTTTATCGCTGAAAATTCTAAAGTAACATCAGTTTCAAGTAAAGTTTGGGCGGTATTTTCTCCAACAACTTCTTTTAAGAGTAAGGTTGGGCCATCGCCGGGCATTAGATTTACTTGGACTGTTTCAGTAACTTTTACAAAGACTTCGATGATTATTTTTTTGACAATGCTCTCGCCATTAGTAGCGAGCTCAGTGATGATTTCTTCGATTCGGGCCGAGACTTGAGCGTTCATTCCCGGTTGAACTCCGGGAATATCCAGGAAAGTACTGAAATGAATATCGTCAGCCAAATGATGTACTAAGTTATCGGTTCCTACAAAGAAGAGCTGTTCATGGACTATGCCCTGAACTATTACTTTATTAGGAATAATCTCAGTAACTATGTTCCGGATTTCCCCGGTAACATTCCGAACTTTAATTGCCCTTAGCGGTAAGGCTGCTTCCTGAACTGCTTCTATCCTGGCGTTAACTGTTTGTGAACCATTGGACTGAATCTTCGCCCCTTGTAATTTGACGGCTGCAGGTTCCCTGAGAATCGTCAATTTGGACTCAACATTTGCTGCCGCTGCTTTTGGCAGGACCTCTACTTTGACATTACTTATTTCAGCCTGACCCGTCGGCTGTATTTCAAGTTCCGGTTTTTGAACGGATTCGTTTGAATCTTCGTTAACAAGAGCAGTAACTTTAACAGACTTGATTTTGGGGCTTCCTTTTTTACCTTTGGTTCCTGTTTTTTTCTTTTTGGAACCATTGCTCTTTTTCTTAACAGTACCGGAATTTTCTACTGGTGAATTTTCGATCTGATTTATATTCAATTCCCCTAAATCAGGGTTTTTTGCTTTTTTGGTAGCGGATTTTCTTCTTTTAGGTTTTTCTACTTTCTCTGGTTGAAGTTCCAGTTCTTCATCATTGCTATGATCCACTCCCATCGTCTAACCTCCTTTCGAGTATTCCGGCGGATTACCACCGAAAATTTTGAAAGGCTAAAATTCTAATACAGTATATGCAATTGTCCAAGTAGGTGACATTTTACAAAAAAGAAACCGTAGTTTATGACTACGGCATGTTTTTAAAATTAATCGATGAATATTTGGGTAATCATTTTTCCATACGGACTACCATTGACAATTCCAATCCCCACTCTTTTAAATATGGGGTTCAAAATATTACTACGATGGGCTGGGCTCGCAAGCTGCCTACAATAGGTTTTGGATAAATCCGATCCTCCTGCCAAATTCTCGGCGGCATTGCAATAAGAAACATTTCTGATTTCCAATTGATCATGAATGGTGCCGAAACGTTCCGAAAAATGGCCGAAATAGTTATAACTGACCATGTCCAAGCTTTTGGCCCGTGCTAATTCTGTTAGGACTGGGTCGATTTCAAGCTGCGGCAAACCAGCTTTCGCTCTTTCCTGGCTTATCAGCTTAAAAATTTGGGCTTCCTCCGGAGTTAGCATCATCTCTCGGGAGGGGTTTTGTCGATTACAATGACTGGGCCAATCAACCGGCGAGGATTGATAATTACGCCATTCAATTTGATTATTGTGTTCATTGGTAAGGTTTTTCGCCATAACATTAGTAGCGTTAATTATGATTAAAACTGCTGTCAAGATTGGTATAAAAGTTAGTAGAATTGATTTTGAGGATAACTGTCGGGTATAATAATACATTCACAGCTCCTTTCATTGGATAATCTAGTGTGATTATACCTCAGGCCTGCTTAACCATTTCGGCAAAGTATAACTTCACTTTTTACGTTGATAACCCTTTATGTAATATTGTGAAAGTGCTGTAAAATCTGGTAATGAATAAAGGGCCTTACGGCCCTATTGAAATTAGGGGAATAAACTTCTATTCTTTAGGTGTTAATTCAATTAGCCCTTCCCTGATGGCATAAAGAGCAATCTGAGTCCGGTTCGCCAAACCCAACTTTTTACGAATACTAGTAATATAGTTCTTTGCTGTTTTTTCGCTGATAAATAACATTTTTCCTATTTGTCGGTTATCTAAACCTTGGGCGACCAAGGGTAAAATTTCTTTTTCCCGGGGACTCAACCTCTCTACCGGATCAGGTCGGCAGTTACCATTCGTTAACGGTGACATGCCTCTCCTCCTCCATCCAACTTCGCTAAGGCGGAGAAGATATCAAGCGTAATAGCCTCCTTATACCATAAATTCACGGTTTAAATATCTATTATCTTTAAATATCAGCTCAGTCAATGGTTATCCCTCGCGAAGTAGTTTCTTGCTTACATGATATTCTTAAGCAGGATAGTCGGTGAACAACCTATGACCTAATCATTTTTTTAAAAATTCTTTCAAATATTTAGTAGCAGTTCTATTAATCCGATGGTTATGGTCAATACAGACGTGTTTGGTAAAACCGGTTGCCAAAAGCTTTTTTGTTTCAATATTAGTAACCCGGTAACTAAAGTAAAAACCGACTCCTTCATCGGGTATTAGTTCGGTTTCGACTTCGACCAAATCATCATAATAGGCTGGGCTTAAATACTTGGCGCCGTTTTCAACCAATGGCAATAGCCAGCCTTTTGCTTCACATTCGCGATAAGTCAACCCCAGTTGACGCATCCATTCGGTCCGGCCGGCTTCAAACCAAATATAATATACCGAGTGATGGACGATTCCCATTTTATCGGTCTCCTGGTATCTAACACGAAAATTAATACAGGTTTTCATTGCTCCTCCGTTATCAATAATCTTTAGCTGTTTATCGGCCGTTAACAAAACGTCAATTTCATCCTTTAATCAGTCAAATCCCAATTATAGCTTACCCCAATAGATTTTGGCGCAAGATAAACATCGGCCGATACCATATAGTCTATCGTCACCGTTTTCCCGGTATTTGAAACTATGTAATTCAATCATTTCACAAGCGTTTTCACCTGGACAATGAAATGTTTTTATTCTTCCCTCAAATTGATTTCTGTTTCCAAGGTCGATTACTTCCCAGGTTAATTTCTTGGCGGACTTTCCCCATAATCGTAATGCCTCTTTAACTATTTCGGGAGAAGGCTTATTCCCGGAATTATTATGGTTCATTTTAAACATCAATTTCACTCCGTTCACACTAAATCTTAATAACTTAACTCATTAACGCTAAACCTTTGAACCGATACGGAAAAATAAGCAAATCAGTTGTGAGCCCTCTGAAAAAGCTGAAATAAAAGCAATCTATAACAATAATAATGTTCTTTAAGAAAAAATAATTTCCTTTTTTAAAAAATTTTTTACAGAAATAACTTTACTTAATGAAATTATTTGGGATAACTAAAACCTTCCCTAAATAAACAAAGCGATTCGATATGAAGGCCACTGCAAATAAAAAACCAATCCTTATTTTAAAAGGTTTGGTTGTTTAAAAATGATACAGGTTAAATACTAAAGATTTTGAATGCGTTATTTTTCTAATCCAGGGCAAACTAAGCTCCCGGCTGACTAGAATAAATACCGGCATCTAAATCGGATTGATAATTATTATATTAAAAGTAAATTGATTCAACTTACTCTTTCATCATGGAGCAATAAACGATCATGTTCGTTTAACAAATGATCGATTTCTTCAGAAATCCTTAAAATCTCTTCGCTAGTACTTCCTTTTTCATCCCAAAGCTTGTTCAATTGAGTTTTTAAAAGATCAATCCGGTTAGATACTTCCTTAAGCAGGTAAGACATTGATTCCTCCATGGAACAGTTTATTGAGCCGGGCATTCTAATCCTTTGTTGTGTATTATTATATATATAATATATCATAATTTTATAATTTTTTAAATGGTTTTATAGAAAAACGTTCCGAGACACAGCCAAACGTTTTTTTTGTATAAGATATTGATAAACCTTTAATTGTCTAAGACATCCTAATTGGTATGGTCAAGATATAGCTAAACGTTTTTTATGTTTTGAATTTTTTTTTATGTTTTTTATCTATTACCATAAAATAGAAATAATGTTTTGTTAAAATGATTTACCTAAAATTTACAACTATTTAATAATATCTTTTCTGACAGCCACATATGATAAACCTCAGTGGAAGGAGGTGGGTCTAAATGCCAATTGTCGGTTCTAAACCGGAAAAAGGAATCTATAAATGCATCATCTGCGATCAAAAAGTTGTTGTAGATAATTATCGTCCTATCCTAACATTTTGTTCAAAATGTGACGGCATTACTTTTATTAGTTCCGAATAAAAATAAAGTCCGTAAAAAGTTAACATATCGTAAAATTCGGTATGTTAATTTTTAAATTGTTACCCTTTTTAACCATATAAAAGACCCTTCCTAATATTTATGAAGGGTCTTTATAATACTATTTTCCCTAATAGAGCCCAATATTATAACCATTATTGTTCTGCAGATCCGGATGGGGTTTCCTCGGATGTTTCCTCTTCTTCTTCTGACTCTAATTCCTCACCAACTTCAACTTCACTCTCTTCAATGGTCTCAGATTCAAGCGCCTTCTCACTGTTAATTACATCATCAGCAAACATTTACTCACCTCCTTTGTACAAATTTTGAAAGATGCTAATTTCTTATGCTAAAAATCTCCGATTTAGACCAAGGAAGTGAATAAAATTATTCTTGATTTCGCTATTGGCTGTTAGTTATTTGGCGGTTTGCTACGGTTAACAGTCAGTTGTTGGTTATCGATTGTTGGAGCTGCTAGACATTAGAAGTTAACTTTATGTCAAAAGCTAAAGACCAAAAGCCAATAGAAATTAACCCTTCCCAAATGGTTCCCAAAGATGTTTTTTCATGTCGATACATCCATTGGCATTGAGAGTAACCCCTTCGGCCTCTAATAACTTCAGTTGCTCGCCTGGACCAAAAATATACCCCGGTCCCATGCTTCCCGACTTATTGACTACTCGGTGGCAGGGAAGGTTCCGCTCTTTAGGTGCGTCATGCATCGCCCACCCCACCACCCGGGCGCTGCGTGGCTCGCCGATGAGCGCCGCGATCTGGCCGTAAGTGGCTACTTTACCAGCGGGGATTTGGGCGACGATTTGATAGACTCGTTCAAAAAAGCCGTTCATGAGGATTCTCCTTCAATGTTTCAAATGCTATTTTAACATGGAAGCTAATAATATAAAAATGATTCGCTTAAATGCACCGCATTTTGGGTGTGTTTGGCTTTTACACCGGTTTAGGTCTGCCAAACGATCCTGCCCCATTGTACCGCAAATATTGAGTAATAACCATTATCGTTCGTCCTCGATCCCGAACTCTTATTTATGGGTATATATCGTGTTTAAAAATTTTTGTTAGTTTATAAATTTTAGATAACCTTTTTAAAAGGTGTGTATTTCCAAAATTCATTTTAATGTCAACTCACAACCTACCCCCTCCTCTGTTCTAAACTCCGATACTGGATCGCCTCAGCCAAATGCGCCATCCCGATCAACTCAACTTGTTCCAAATCGGCAATAGTCCTGGCAACCTTGAGGATCCTGGTATAAGCCCGGGCGCTAAGGTTATAACGCTGGACTGCCTGCCTGAGCAGATCCTTGCCGGATGGCTCCAGTCTACAAAACTCTTTAATTTCTTTCGGTCCCATTTGGGCATTGCAGAAACAGTTCCTCCCTTTGAACCGTAACTGCTGATTGCGGCGGGTGGTTTCTACCCTGCTTCGGACCACCGCCGAAGATTCCGCGGCTGGAGTAGTGTCAAATTCGATCTCTTGCAACCGAGGGACTTCGATTTGAATATCGAAACGGTCGAGCAATGGGCCGGAAATTCGGGACTGATATCGGTGAATTTGTAAAGGATTACAACTGCAGGATTTGAAAGGATCACCCCAAAAACCACAGGGGCATGGGTTCATCGCTGCGGTCAACATAAAACAGGCTGGGAAAGAAAGTGAGGTGGCAGCCCTAGCGATCGTTACCCTGCCATCCTCGAGGGGTTGGCGTAAGACCTCTAAAACCTCGCGGGGAAACTCAGGCAGCTCATCAAGGAACAATACTCCATGATGGGCCAGGCTGACCTCTCCCGGCCTTGGGATTTTGCCGCCGCCAATTAAGCCTGCGGGACTGGTGGTATGATGGGGCGAGCGAAATGGCCGGCGCCGGACCAATGGTTCCCCTTCAGGCATAAAGCCGCTGACACTATAAATTTTAGTAATTTCGATTGCTTCCTCCTGGCAGAGCGGGGGTAAAATCCCGGGTAACCTTCGGGCCAACATCGTCTTACCGGATCCGGGAGGGCCGACCATCAACAAGTTATGCCCGCCGGCAGCGGCGATCTCCAAAGCCCGTTTCGCTTGTTCTTGCCCTTTGACATCGGCCAGATCGTAATCTTCGGCAGCAGCAACCTGGTCTATTGAAGATACCGATAGGGTTTCTTCGGGGGGAAACCAAGCATCGTTGAGAAAATCATATACCTGAAGCAAATTTTCAACCGGTATCGCCTTGATACCTGTAATTACCGAAGCTTCGGCTAAGTTAGCAGCCGGTAAGGCCAGATATTTTTTATTAGCGGAACGGGCCGCCAAAGCCATTGAGAGCATACCGTTGACCGGCCTTACCGTCCCATCCAAAGCTAGTTCTCCTACAAAAACCGTTTCCAGTAGTTTATCAGGTTTTACATCTCCTTTAGCGGCTAAAATCCCGATGGCAATCGGTAGATCAAATCCGGAACCTTCCTTTTTGATATTTGCAGGCGCCAAATTTACCGTAATCCGATGGTAGTGGAAGTACAATTCCGAGTTCTTAATAGCCGCCCGCACCCGGTCCCGCGACTCCCGGACCGCCATATCCGGCAGGCCTACTATATCAAAACTTGGCATTCCTCCCCCCAGATCAACTTCGATTTGAACGATAAATCCTTCAATCCCGTTAACCGCCATGGTTTCGACTTTTGCTAACAAGAAAATCCCTCCATCGGTCTTCTTAATTCAGAGACCTGAAGCGTTCCGGATAAATTTTTTATGCAATTAAACCGATTCAATCGCATTTTTAATCAACTCGATCTGGTATTCCGAACTTGAGATCCAATCAATCGACACTACATCAAACCTGACCGGAGCTTCAAATAAAGCATTTTCATTTAGATAGATTTGAGCCGCTAAAATCATATGTTTTTGTTTTAGGCGGGTCACTCCTTGGTAACCAAAACCATAGTTTGGAGTCCGCCTGGTTTTAACCTCGACAAAACACCAAGTATCATCCGATCGACAAACCAAATCAATCTCACCGGAGTTGGTACGGTAGTTAGTAGCAATAATAAGATACCCTTGGCCGAGCAGGTACTCGGCTGCAATCCGTTCACCCCAGGCCCCAAGTTTTTTTCGATCCGGAAACTGTTCCATGTATTGGTATTTTCGCTTTTTTCTTACATTATCCTGCAAAAAAATAATCGGGCTAAAAGCCCGATTATTTATCAAAACGATATTAACGGTATTATATGTAACGGTGTTAGCCATTAATTTTATACAATCTGCTTTAAAACGTCTACTATATTAGGATCAAATTCTATCCCTTTCTTACTTTTGAGATATTCAAGGGTTTCGGTGGCCGACTTAGCCCGGCGATAGGTTCTTTCGGTAGTCATCGAATCATAAACATCAGCGACAGCAGTAATTCGGGCAAACTCGTGAATAGATTCACCCGCAATGCCGCGGGGATACCCGGAACCGTCGTAACGTTCATGGTGTTGATAAGCTACATGGGCAGAAACCATGGAAATAGCATGGTTATCCTTTAACATACCAAAACCGGTTTCAGGGTGAGTTTGGATCAATTTCAGTTCATCAGTAGTTAGATTATCTTTTTTATCCAAGATCTGCAATGGGATCTTAGTCATTCCGATATCGTGGAAAAGGGCGCCGATACCTAATTCCGCTAATTTTAATTGATTGTAACCTAAAAGGATACCAATTTTCACCGCTATCGTACAAACATTAACGGAATGGCCATAGATATAATCGCCGTGGAGCCTGATATCAGACATCCCCAATAAACTTTTTTGGTTAGATACAACTTCATCGATCAAAGTGTACAATGGTTGCTTACTGGAAAGTATATTCAGATCTTGGCCGGCCCGGACTTGAGAATCAAGTTTGGACAAACTCCGGATCAAGTCCATCCTAGTTGCATCAGATATCAAATCCTCCGGCCCTTTTCCATCAGGTGAAATTAAGATATAAGCTGCCGGTAAACCAAGTTCTTTCAATTTACTTAGTATAGACTCAGTAATTACAGCCTTTTCCCTAATAAGGACCATTCCATTCGGAGTAAAAATACTTTTCCCAACAACCATTCCGACCTTCAAATCTTCGATGCGTACTTTTTCCATTCCCAAACCTCGCTTTATTTAGAATAATAATTTTTATCCAATCGCCAAATAAACGCCAAAATGGTGGCAACTAATTGATAGGTCTCCTCCGGAATCGGGGTTCCCGGTTCCAGTTTGGCTAATATTTTTGCCAAATCTGGTTCGGTGTGATCGGGAACACCTGCTTCCGTCGCCAAACGAATTATTGTTTCGGCAATTTTGCCTTTTCCAGAAGCCACAACAATAGGAGACTGATCTATTCCGGGACGATAACGCAGGGCAGCCGCATATTTAGGTTCCATTTGACCGGAATTTTTATCTTTTAAATCCATAGATCAACTCCGTTTAAAGCTGAATTGAAAGAATCCTCCTTAGGTTCAATCGCAACATTGATTATAACATCTTTTAGTTTGACGCTTTCTTTCAATTTGGTCAAATTTTTCAATAAATATTTTCGAATCGAATCATTATCAACTTTAAAAGTAATTTGAGCCCCATTCGTTCCTGTACGGAGCAACAAACGAATTTCCCCCAGGTTTTCGGTAGGGATATTCATCCGCAAAACTTGATCAACACTGCCGTCCTTACGGGAGCCAGATTCTTCTTGCCATTTGATTAGGATTTCATGGAGCATATTTTGGGGATCGTTAACCAATAAAGGAATTAGGTTATAATTACCATTGATACTATTTTCCTGAAGTACTGCTCTATTTAAGGCCAAGTTCCGCTCCAACAAAACTTCTATTTTTCCACGTAAAACTTTAGATCCATAGGTTTCGGCCAACTTGGGAGCCAGTTGCTTGAGCTCATTAATGATCGGGGTTTTTGGGAGTTCCGAAGGGTTGGACGTGCGACCTTTAGTATGTTTATTTAAACTTTGATGAATGGGATCGGTATTCCCATCCGGGTTAGCTTGACGAAGCTCCATGCTTGATTTGGTTTTTGACAATAATTGGCGCAGTAAGGGATCTAATTCCGAATCGGAGGTTAATAATGGTTGACGGATGAGGCTGTCGGCAGTACTTCGGCTATTCCCTGCCGGCATGTCTGCGGGAGCCGTATTTTCATTTAATAATCGGATTAAGGTATCTAACTGCTTGGTAAGAGTTTTAAACCTCGCTTGAAGTTCTTCCGGCTTGGACGACATTTCTAAAATAAAACGGGCCAATACTCCGGTTTCTGATTGTCCGGAACCAGTTTGACGTAACAGGTTCCAAAGCAGGTCCCGGAGTTCAGTGTCTTGATACAACCACGAAGTCATAATAGTCTCCGGGTTTATCTGCCATTTTTGAGCGGTAATGAAAGCTAACACTTGAGGCGGAAGCGCTTGTTGGTACTTGCTTTGGAAGCTTTGGATCAGCCGGATATAATTTTCAATATTCTCCTGGGTTACCGGTATGCCTTCTTTGGCTAAAGCCAGATTGATTGCTTTTTGAAGGTTAGGATCAAGAGCCTGTTTCCCTAAAAGCTCATTAACGGTGTTGTTTCCATCCTGAACGCCACTGAAAACCTTAAGAAGTACCCGGCCCTGTTGGTCATGGTTAACTAAAAATTTTAGGACAGCGCCGGATTCGATTTCCGGGTTACCTTCAATTTTAGCGCGAATACTATGGCCGGCTATTTCTAACAATGCTTCATCGGTAGAAGTACTGATCACCTTTCCGATGATTTTTTGGCTGTCCCTAAGGTTAAGGGCTTCAACCGGCAAAGTGTTACCGGTTGACATTAGGTTGAATCCATTGATCTTCAAGGCTAAACCTCTTTGTTCCCGAATAAATTCAATGATTCGTTTGTTACTCGTTTATCCAAACAAAAAGAGTTACGATGAATCGGTGAAGGTCCCAATTTTTTCAAAGCCTCATAATGTTCCCGGGTCGGATAACCTTTGTGTTTGGCAAAGCCATAACCGGGAAAATCCAGTTCATAGCCTTTCATGATTTGATCGCGGGTATATTTGGCAATGATTGAGGCTGCGGCGATCGCTACCGAACGTGCGTCTCCATGAATGATCGATTCTTGCTCAATCGTTGTTTCCGGGACTACCAAAGCGTCGACTAACAAATAATCCGGAGCGGATTTTAAAGATTGCAACGCTTCGAGCATTGCTACTTTAGATGCTTGATAAATATTAATTCGGTCAATTTCAGCCGGTTCGACAATCCCCACTCCAAAATCCCAGGAGCCCGAGGTTAAACGATGGAATAGTTTCTCCCGTTGCAACGGAGTAAGTTGTTTGGAATCATTTACTTCTGCGATTTTAAACTCAGGAGTGATTATAAAAACAGCTGCCACTACCGGCCCGGCCAAAGGGCCGCGGCCCGCTTCGTCAAGGCCTGCAACTCTCTTGTACCCTTTTTCCCAACAGGCTTGTTCGAATGCAATACGTTCATTCCAACTCAGTTTAAGTTTTTTAAGTGAAGATTCGGCCATTAGCTTTACCTTTTAACTATATATGTCATAATATGTTTCTTGAATGAGCGCATTTATTGCGACATTTTTTCCTAATTATTAAATTGAAATAAATACCACAATTTACCCTTTTCCATCCAGGGTTTAAGGATGGAAAAGCATTCTCAAAATTAATTTCAATTTTTATATTTTTCTTAAAATAAATCGGCTAATTTTCGGTAAATCTTTAAAACAAATGGATGTTATTTGGTAAAATAACATAATAAAGAAGTCAATCTAGGCAGGAAAAATCAATCTCAAAACGAATTTAACTAAACAGGTTTCAATCATCCAACCCGCTTACCGCGGCAATTGAAGATCTATAACACCCAATACTATTGCCTATCGCCTGATTATCATATTAGCTTCAGACAGGAGATTCTAATGGAAAAACCAGCTTTCCCGTTAAAAAAGTTGCTCGTCAAAGGCCTTAGCCTTGTGATCATACTTACTATTGTCAGTTCGGTTTTGTTGTTTTCTTCTTCCGTAACTTCGGGTAATTGGCTCAAGTTGAATCAATTAAATTACCCCGCCTTTGGATTGGCTTGCCTAGCTTTAATCCTCTCTTGGCTGGCCGAAGGGCTTCGCATCAAATTAATCGCATCCGGGTTAGGGGAACGTATTTCTTTTATCAAGATATTTGGTATTAATTTAGCATCCAGTTTTACCGGAAATGTAACTCCCTTTAGCTCCGGGGGCGTACCTACTCAAATCTTTTTATTATGCCGGAACGGCCTTACTCCGGGAAGGGCCGGCGCTTTGGTAACAATTCGGATTGTAGTATCCACACTGTTATTTACCATAGTAGCGCCATTCTTAATCCTATTTTACCATGCGCGCTTCTCTTTTGGAATATTGCATCAAATTACCACCTTTGCCATTCCTTTGGCCGGTATACTCTCCCTTGGTTTAATAGTTTTCATCATTAAACCGAAATTAGCCGCCCACCTTCTACTGGCATTGTTAAATTCCTTAAAACTAGGCCGGCTTGGGCATAGGATACAACCTTATTTAGAAAAAATAACCTTGGAGGCTGAGGTTTTTCACCGTTCAATTAAAGAATTCCGTAATTGGTTGAATATTATCCTGTTATTCTGCTTGACTGTGGTTTATTGGGTGTTCTTTTTTGGGATTGCGCCTTTGTTGATGTATGCGTTTGGATTAAACCCGGTAGGAAAAATAACCGAAATTATTTTACTCCAGTTTATTTTAGTCTTTGTCTTGGCTTATTTACCGATACCGGGCGGTACCGGGGTTATGGAATTAAGCCTCTATTCGGTCTTGGTTTTCATCCCATTGCAATTTCGGGCTGTTTTCATCTTTTTATGGCGTTTTCTAAGCTATTATTTGTCTACCTTTGTCGGGGGGTTTGTGCTCTTAAAGTTGATCAATCAGCCGATTCGCCAGTCGGTGGCCGCTCCAGACTGATCCTGCTTAGCCGCCCGTTCCTAAACTCATGCAGGAGCGTTCCGGCAGCCCGGTTCAAGTCCGGTTCCCCTCCTTTGGCTATAAATTTTCGTTTGGCGGCGAACCAAAGCAACTGGGCTTCAGCTGCGAGATGCGCCGGATAAGCAGCTTCTTTTGCAAATAAACCAGCTCCGAATTCCTCTAATAAGTACAGCGCCAAATCGTACACCGGCACAATCTCGTCCCTGATCGTCCCTACTAAAGCCAATTTATACCCTTCCGACCGGCAGTCGATCTTCGGCGGCAACAACCCCGGTGTGTCCAATATCTCAAAACCTTTATATTTAATCCACTGTTTGCCCCTGGTAACTCCAGGAGTATTCCCGGTACGGGCGGCCCCGATCCCCAACAACCGATTTAAGATCGAAGATTTTCCTACATTCGGAATGCCGACTACCCCAATCCTTTTAGCCCGTACCGGTTTCTTCTCTCCCAATTGTTCGGCGGCGATCTTCCAAATCTCCTCTACTCCCTTACCGTTCTTGCCGTTAACCTCAATCACCGGGATTTGTTGTTCCCTAAACCAAGCGCGCCATTTACCGGTAACCTCCGGGTCGGCCAGGTCAACTTTGTTTAGGAGCACGATGACGGGTTTTTTGCCTAAAATCGATCCCAAATCGCTATTATGGCTAATCATCGGAATCCGGGCGTCCCTTACTTCGATTAGCAGATCCAAATATTTAAGTAATTCATTCAATTGCCGCTTGGCCTTGGCCATATGTCCGGGAAACCATTGGATTTCCTGCATGATATCCTCACTGTTAATTGACATATTAAGCAACTCTGCCGCCCTAACCCGTACGTGTTCAAAAAACTTATTGCGGCATATCTAGTATATCATATCTAAATAAGTAATAGCCAATTTTGTCCCGGCTTATTTTTATAAACTAAACTTTACCCCCATATTATAGTTATGGTTTACAGTTTCTGCTTGCATCCTCAATGAAAGCGCTTGCCATCTTGTCCTGAGTCCTTGAGGGAGCAGATACGCGATTAAAGTATTTCCAATGAGGCAAAAGGCGAAATAACGATCCACCTCGCCAAGGCTAGGGTTAGGCCCTAAAATCCGGTTGGCTTCTTCAAATTTATGGGGATTATTGGCGATATGCCTGGTTTGTAGCCAATCCGCCATTATGAAGATAACTACTGTTTTTTGAAGGATACTATTATCCTGGTTCCAATCGGATCGCCTTAACCTTAATGGAAACCTGCCTTTGTTGATGTCTTGCATCGGAACCGGTTTTTTTGTTTTAATCCTTTCATTATCGAAATCCATTACTATATCTACGTTAGAATCAAATTTTAGCAATTCAGTGTTCGGTTTATACTCTATCACCGCAGCCTCCGTAAAAACCGGAGCCAATAATATTAATGTGATAATTAATACTAAAATATTATTCCTTTCATAGCTGCTTCCTCCTTAGGTTTGATGGGTTGCCAAAGGGGGTAAAATAATAAAACAACTTTACTTCGGCAACCCGGCGATCATGGCGAAATCTTCTCGCTTTAGACCCGTAGCTTTGCGTCTCCGCCTTTCGACGGATTTGCCAGTATCGGATATAGTTGTAATTAAAAAAACGTTTTTTCTTGTTTATTTTATTTTAAACTAAATTTCAAATTTTGTAAAGTGATTTATGGGGTTTATTTGTAAGCGCAACTAGATAGAAAACAGACTGTCTTTATTTGACAGTCTGGAATATTGACCCGTTCATGTTTAATAAACCATTAAGCTATGTAGGGCTTGTACATTTCTATTTGTTTATATGGTACTATTGATACTCAATAACCAAATCATCAATTGTTATATAACCATTGGTAGTTTCAACCCGTAGCTGAATGAATGATCTTGTGGTACCAACAGAAGATAAAATTTCAACAGTATTACCCACCGTATGGCTAGCTAGATTTTCACTATAAATTCTGGATGTAGTACTTCCTTCGTGATAAGAATTACCTGCACTTGTTGAATTATTGTCAACATAAACTTGGAATTTCTTAGTACCATCACCGAGTACATCTACTACTTTAAACGAAATTTTATAAGGTTTACTCAAATCAAACTCTCCATTGGGATAAACACCAACCGCAGTGGTATCTTTTTCTTGTACTGTCTGTCCAATTGTAAACCTTGCGCCACTGCCAATTTTAATAGCTTTATCTACGGGAACAGTTGAAACATCCACAATTGTGGTATTGCTACTACCTCCAGTACTATAATACATTGATTTGCTTGAGTCACTGGTTAGGGTTTTGTATGCAATGGTGAAGAGGTTATTATCTACCACGTTGAAACTGTCACTAAATCTGGTAAATGCATATAACGGTTCCGGAGTCGAACTTGGCGACGGACTCGGATCCGAAGATGTTGTAGGTGCCGGTGTCGGATCTGTAGATGTTATCGGCGCCGGGATCCCACCAGTATCTGGTAAACCGGTCACTTCGATTTTGTCAATATAAATCCCCTGAGCGCCTGTTCCACTTGTACCAACCAATGGACGAAGCTGAATTACCTCTGTAGTTGGTGAACCAAGGGAAACTTCGATGACCTGGTACGAGGTATTAGGAACCGAAATCGGTCCATAAGCATTTTGGCCGGTACTATCGCTTGTACTTACCGCATTACCAACTTTAATTACAATACTTTGCGAGCCAAGATTCTTAATTGTTAATTTCAGTTTCGGATTAGTCGCGCTTTTTAGGCCAGGAGCAACAAATGCCATCCTTCGGCTTTGTGAAGCATCGGTTGCAGTTGCAGCAGTTCTGTTATCTAAAGCTATTGTCCCAGTACCACCTTCTGATGTACCGGCCCAAATATCACCCGCCGGATTATTAACAAATAAAAAACTATCCTTATTATCAAGCGACAATACTCTTGAATCTTGATCGGCAGGTATTATACTGGTCCCATCCGGTACTCCATCGAATGTCTCGATCCAAGAGGTGGTACTTCCTCCTGGCGTCGGCGTTGGATCACCCCCGCTAGGCTTGGAACTACCGCCGCAGCCGGCGATCATTGCGCCAATTAAAGCCAAACAAAATACTACAACCAACAAATTTCTTACTTTCCTCAAAATCCTTCCTCCTTAATTTTTACTTCACTTAAAACCGGAATAATGCTTTATCCTTCGGGACACAATCACCTCCCATAAAAAATTATGATTCTAGTTGAATAAATTTATCGGAGATTCCGGTTGTTACAATTTCCCCGCCCCGGCGCCTGCCTTGACAATGGTTGGAACATCATCCATCGGATCCGAAAGATAGGTGTAGCTATCCTTGAACTTCTGGGTGCAGGTGGAAACTGTCTGCTGGTTACCGGTACCTGTCATATCAGTTCTAATTTATTATTTAATTACGATAATTTGAGTATATATGACCGTAAATAGTCATTCTTCCACTACTTCAATCTTGTCGATATGTAGTCCGGCGGTGCTGCTCGTACTCACAATTCCACGGAACTGTATGGTATTTGTATAAGTAAGAGCAGTATTCAGTGTAATTGTTAGAACATCATACAAAGTATTACTAATAGCATATTCACCGTGAGCCCTTACTCCGGACTCGCCTACCTTTCCACCTGTAGAATAGGAATTACCAACAGCCAGTTTAAGGCCGGAAACTGCTTCTCCGCTGCCGTTATCGTTTTTAATTGTCACTTTCAAGATAGGATTGTTAGCGTTACTAAGGCCGGTAACATTAAATGCCATCCTTTCTGACCCTAAACTGATCGCTCCAGAACCACTGACAGTTGTACCAGCAACAATATTTCCGGACATGCCGCTTGATGGAAAATTGTCGGGATTGTCGAGATCTTTATTATTTTTATTGATTTGAACGCCATCGGCAACATTTTCAAAAGTTTCAATTAAAGGAACAAAAGCTACCGGTATCGGAATTGGCGTAGTAGTCGGCGTCGGAGTGGAAGTTGCATACGGATCCAACGTTGGCGTCGGCGTTGGAGTTGTACCTGGAGCACTACCACCCGGACCGCTTATTTTCCCTACTCCGGCTCCGGCAAGGACGCTGGCTTTAGCTTCCACCGCCGTTTCCAAGGTAAAATTATATGGTAAAGCGATCTTTTCGCAGGTATTGGCATAGGTGGATTCAGTGATCGGGACGGTACCGCCGGTGTCGACATCCCCGGTTCCGGTGGTAGTGCAATTATCAAAGAAATTTCCTTCCTGATACCAATAACCGATTACATCGCTAAACCAGCTACCGATAGGATTTTTGCAATTGTCAAAGTAATTGTTCTGAATTAGCAATTTCGCTCCGACCCTGCTGTTAATGCAGGTAGAGATGGAACCCTTATAATAGTTGTTATAGATATGCCCGGTACCCCCGCGGTAACTGGGTAACCGGGAGTTGCAATTTTCAATCAGGTTATGATGATAAGTAATCTTCCGATCATATGTATCGCTATCGCTGCTCCCGATTAAACTAGTCTTCCAGCTGTCGTGAAGATAATTCCAGGAAAAAGTGATGTATTCGGTGGAATTCTTCGCGGAAAGCAACTCATCGTAATAATCCTTATTGCTGGTCAATGAATTATAGAGTTCACAGTGGTCAATCCAGATATGGCTGCCGCTGGTTTGAATGCTGATCGCGTCTTTCTGTCCGCTCCGGTTATGATGAACCGTGACATTTCGGACTATAATGTTGTGGACCCTGACAATATTGATGCCAATTTCATTAAAAACAGCGCTGGTGCCAACGCCAATCACCGAAACGTTGGAAATATCTTTAATATCAATCTGATTGGCGCCTCCCGAATTAGCCAGGTTAATCTCGCCTTGAACATAAATAATCTGAGGTTTGCCGCCGTTTTTCGGCAGAGCCTTATTAATAACAGCCTGTAATTCTGCACCGTTTGATACATAAGTTACTTCGCCACCAGTACCCCCGGTAGTACCGTTAGGACACTGGGCTGTAGGGACAGCGGCAAAACCATATACCCCAAATTTCGCAACCACATCCGACGGAACCTCGCCCTGGTTCGGCCCGTCACTGTTATTGGGAGGGGCGTCGCCTACATTATCGGTTTTCTTCGAACTGCCGCCGCATCCAACAATTACGAAAAATATTAAACCAATAACCACAAATAATAATAGCAACTTCAAATTTTTAAAGTTTTTCATGTAGTCCCCCTAGTTTCTAGAAATAAAAAATATCTATCACAAAATTTCAAACAAAAACCCTTAAATCTTGAAGTAGGAAGGCTCCAGACTCCGGTTGGTAAACATTCAGATAGAATTATGTTAATTTTGGTATAGTTTCAATCTAGTTTCCCACATTGCCTCGTGCCCCGATGTCATACCCGTTAATGCCTTTGCCTCTCAGATCACTATCGGATGCCAGTTTTAGAAAGGATCCGTATTCAATCGAACCGTCCGCATTACGGGAAATTGGCGCAACGCCAAAAGTATATGACGGAGTTACGGCAAAATCCGCAACTGTGAATGTAACCCCCATATCATTCTCGTATGTTTTTTTATCTTTCTTATAAAACACATTATGATGTGCCGTTCCGCCGCTAGGCACATGGCCGACATCGCTTCCTCCGCCCTCCCATGACAGATTGTTGGCCATATAATGTTCGCCATTGGAAAAAGCGAAATTATAGTCGCTAGTGGTTTGGGTTGTCGGGCTATTCGACATCGAATTATGCCAGGAAGTGCAATTACTAATGGTAATCGGTCCCGGATTGCTATTGTCGGTAAAACCGTGTTTTCGATTGTGAAAAGCGATACAGCGCCGGACAATATGAGGAACGGCGTTACTGGACGAACCGAGTTTATAACCATTACCATCGCCATCTTCATTCACTGTGCCGTTGGAAAGTATCCCGTTACTGTACGCGATACAATCCTCAATCGTTACCTGGCCAATAGCGCCGGTGTCGGACTTTGTATAAAGATCCCAGCCGTCATCGCTGTTATTATACGCAATACAACCCCGGAACACATTCCCATAACCGGAGGTTAGTTTGCAAGCGAACCCGTCAGCGTCTTCGCCGTCTGAATCTGAATTATCATGGGAGTCGCAGTTTAAAATCAAATTATAACTCGGCCACTGTGAGATATTTGTATATGAACTGCTGGCCCGAGCGATCTGCAAACCGCTATCCCGATTAAACCGAGTGACGCATCTTTCGACTAGATTATAATTTCCGCCGATAAAGATACCGTTATCTCCGGCGTATTCAACAACCAATCCCTTCACGTGCCAATAGTTGCCAAAAATTTGCAGGCCACGATTGGTCGAGAGTTCCGTTTGTGCGGAAAAGTTTAAAACTGGCGTCTCGTTACTATAGGCATATATTTTTTTATAATTACCGGAACTACCATTGTTATTATTTTGAATCGTAATGGTCGACACGTAATAATACGTCCCGCCCCTCATATAAATGCCACCGCCGGGTTGAACCATGGTAATAGCCTTTTCCAAAGTGGTTGGGCTATTAAAAGTACCCGGATTACTTGCTGAACCATCGATAGCTACGTATATGGCAGTCGCAGGGTCGATGTCCCCACCCGGCGCCGGGAGTTCGCTTCCCGATGAGGGAGCTTTAGGCCGGGATGAACCACCGCAACCAATAACAGCCGTAATCAACAGGCAACATACGCCTAAAAAAAATAATCCCTTGATGCTATTCACGTACAAACCTCCAATTATAATGTACTTACAACTTTAACCAAAATGTTACCTTTTTCTTTTTGAATTTTAACACTAAACTTACTATAAATCAACTTTAATTATTGTTTACTATAATCTTAATTGCTGATTATTTGGCCTTTTATTTCATTCGTTATTAATGAATCTTTAGTGGATCTTCCAAGAAGAGATGCGTACAAATAAAAACCCGCATTATAAAATGCAGGCCATCCTAAAACCAGTATTAATTTTAAAAACACCGTTTATAACATTATTATCCCTTTCTTAGCTTTAACAAGACAAAACCCGAGGTTTAAAGCCTCGGGTTTTGTAAATTACATTCTTTAATAAATCAAAGTTAGATTTTCCGGCAGGAGGAACGAATAATTAATTCCGGTTGGATAACCATCCTGGGTTTCTCAATCCTGTGTTTGATCATACTAATCATCAGCCCGGCCGCTTCCAGGCCAAACTCCCTTTTAGGATGCTTGACCGAAGTAAGCTTAACCTCCGATACGGTGGTCAGTCCGGAATCATTATAGCCAATTATTGAAATATCGTCCGGGACTTTAAGGCCTGCTTGACGGATCGCCTCTAACGCCCGAATCGCGTCCAGATCATTATAGCAGAAAACCGCTGTTGGATATTGAGGCCGTTTTAAAAGCTCTTGCATAAACTGAAACGCAAAGGTCCCATGATCGATTCGGTATTGATAATCCCCAATCCACCTTTGTTCAGGGCGAATACTATATTCCAACAACGCTTTTTTATAGCCTTCTTTACGGTTAATCCCTTGGCTTGATTCGATGTTAAAAATCCCGGCAATCTTTCTGTGCCCTAAATTCAATAAATATTGAGTCGCCAAATAACCGCCTTGGCAATCATCTAAAACTAGATAAGCCGGATCAAGCTCGCTCCAGAAAGAATGAAGGAACAAATAAGGTATATGCCTCTTTCCCAATTCTTGAAAATAATGAAGGTTATTGCAAGATTCAATATTTTTAGCCGGTTCGATAATTAACCCATCGACCTCACTATTTAAAACCCTTTTTAAACATTCCGCTTCCAGTTCGGGATCATCCTGGCTGAGATAGATTTTAAGTTCAAACCCGGCGGCATTAAGCCGATTTTCAATCCCGCGGATAATCTCGGGAAAAGTATAATTGGTAATACTTTTAATAATTAACCCAATTGGTTTAGGCTTTCTCGTTTGGTCGGTAACAAAAGTCCCCCGTCCTTGTTGACGGACAATCCAGCCTTCGTTTTCCAGTTCGCCCAAGGCTTGCCTCACTGTTTGGCGGCTTAATTTAAATTGTTTAGCCAAAACATTTTCGGTATCAAGCCGTTGGCCAGGGATTAATTCTCCTCGTTGGATTTGGTTTAATAAATACCGTTTTAATTGGTAATATTTTGGGGATAAATCGCTGGTATCAAACATAAAATCCACCTTTTTGATTTAATGATAAATTATTCCTTTTATATAAATAATAAACACATGTAAAACTATTATATAACTTTATAGAATTATAATAAAGTATAATTTGTAAATGTTCATTAAACCTTGATAAATACTTAACATATCTTCCCAAAAATATAAGAAACCCAGGGTCTGAAAGATCCTGGATTAAAGGGCTTTGTGAATATTTTCCTTAAAAAAAAAACAACTACTTGCCGATCCAGGCCAACTCATTCCCATCTATATTTTAGGTCAAACGGAGGTTGACGTGTACGACTATTTAGCTCTCGGATGAGCCTGATCATACACCTCGCGAATTCGGTCTTTGGTTAAATGAGTATAAATTTGAGTAGTAGAGATATCCGCATGTCCCAGCATCTCTTGGACTGATCTAAGGTCGGCGCCATTTTCTAAAAGGTGAGTGGCAAAGGAGTGCCTTAAGGTGTGTGGCGTAATTTCAAATTGAATATTTAAATTTTCGGCATAACGTTTGATGATTTTCCAAAATCCTTGCCTGGTAAGCCCTTTACCATGATGGTTCAGGAAGAGCACTGTTTCGAAAGGGGTTGACGCTAAAAATTTTCGGGCGTGGTCGATGTACATTTTTAAAAATTTTGTAGAGATTGAGCCCAGGGGTACAATCCTTTCTTTGGAACCTTTACCGAAACACTTTAAATAACCCACTTCTAAATTGATATCATTCAACTTTAAAGCGATCAATTCTGAAACTCGTAACCCGGTTGCGTATAAAACTTCAAGCATTGCCCGATCCCTAATACCGATAGGTTGTTTAAGATCGGGTTGTTCTAATAATTGTTCTACATCTTCAACCGAGAGCACTTTAGGCAGCCTTTTTTCCTGCTTGGGAGCGTCCAAATTAATGGTTGGGCTGCGTTCGATGACACTCTCCCTGACCAAGAACTGGTAATAAGATTTAATCGCCGCTAAGCTCCTTGATAAAGTGGCGGTAGCTTTTCCCTTAGATTGGAGTTGTAATAAATATCCGATCACAGTGGCTTGGGTGGTTTCTTTGATAGTCAAATTTTTCTTTTCTTTAAGGTAAGTCAGGTATTGTTGAAGATCCCTACCATAAGACTCTAGGGTGTTTTTTGACAAACCACGTTCATCAGAAAGATAATTGAGATAGTCCTGCAAATGATCTTGCAAAAGTGTCAACTCCTTTAGTTAACTTAAAGTGTTTTCATAATCTGCCCTGAAGTTTGCTATAAATAAAATTGCAAAATTAAAGCTTATATCATGAAAATCACTATAACTTCAACATAAAATGAGTTCGACAATGATAATGGTAATCCTCCTTTTCTTTGCTCAGGAAAGATTTCCAATTCAGGCACTATCTGCAACGGCATTATCTAAAACGGATCTGTATTAACGAAAATAATGAACGCTTTTACATTTTTTCAGATTACTTTTGTCAACCACGCTGTAAATAACGGGGTAATGTAACCTTGAATAAAACCGGCGAACATCATAACCAATAATACCACCAAAGTTAAGGTGGCACACTTGATCAGTTCTTCGCCAACTGCTACTTGTTTCTTGGTAAAACGGATTTTGGTCAAAGCCGCTGCGAAATCAATGATTGCAACCACCATTAAAAACAATGCCGGTATAATTAACAAATTATGCGGTAAAATACCGGTTAAAATCAAGACCAACCCTTTAAACCCCATAACCCTTAATAAAAAACTAATACTAAAACCAATAATAAAACCTCGGGTAAAGATTAACAGCAAAGCCAGGGGAACGCCAATTACACTAATACCCATAAAAAACAAAAAAAATACTGTTTTAATATTGGCAACTATAGTCTGGCGGGTATAGATCCCATTTGGAATAAATATTTCACCATGAAGCCCTTGGTCAAGGTAACTCATGAGATTATCCCTTTGAACCGGATCCAAAACTCCGGTCGCTAATACCCCGAAGATGGCGCCCATTAGGAAAAGTATTAATACTAATACCAATAGAAAAATCCGTTCCCGAAAGTAGCCCTGAATAATAAGGCGCAACCTTAAAAAAAAGAGCATACTATTCCCTCCCCCTTGTCCACTGATAAATATATATGTTGCTTCAAGCCTGAACATTGCAACATATTTACTTAGTTTGATGAAGGGCAGCTGCTTGTCAATAAATCTGGGCTTTTTTCTTCATCTTAGATAATTATGGCCAAGTAAAGGAATATATGCTAACTTTGCCGATCTCCAAAGGCATTATTTAAGGTAAATTCAAAAATCCCTCCGTAATAATCAGTTTCATCAAGTACTCCCCGGCCAATACGTCTTCCAGGGAATTACTGCTTGCCGCGACAATTGTAATCCCGGAATTTAGTTTATTAGCGGCCTCAATCGCCCGCAAAATTCCAATTCGGGCCGGTTCAGCCCCCTTTTTTAAAGGAGTCCGGGCTATGGTAGCTGTTAACACAGCCGGAGCGCCGTTATTGTATGCGGCGTCAAAAGCTACGCCCCCAGTATCAGTAACGAAGAGCACGACTCTTTCATTAAAATCCGCTAACTTAGTTATTTCACTTCCGATATTGGGAATTATTAACCCAACCTCCGCCCCGGAACGGATAACTCCGGCTAAGGCGGCTTCAGCGCGTTTTTTCCTTTCCTCATCATCTCCATAACGAGGCTCGGCAACAACGATTAAAGGAGTTTTATGTTTAATGGCTTTTTTCCCGGCTAAATATCCGATCCGATCCGGGTTAAGATTAACCGGTGCTTTACAACCGGCCGGGGATGCCCCGAAAACCGCTAATGCCCCTGCTTCCAAAACAGCTTCGGAGCTGGTCGACATATCGATTACATCGACAATAACTACTACATCGCTGCGTCGCGCTCCCTCAACCGCTCCACTGGCGTTAAAAGCCAGGTTTAAGGTACGTACCCCCAATATACTTCACCCATTCCCGGTATTCTTCAATAATATTTATGTTAAAACCCTGATTTTCATAATTAAATTATTTTCAGGCCATTACCATAACTTCTTCATCTCAGCCATCGATAATGTTAACGCGGTTTTACCATCAAGCACAATATTACTGTTTAAATGATCCAATAATTCTTTTTTGGATAACCGGGCAACCTCCAAAAATTCATCCGAGTCGCATTCCAACGTAGCAACTTTTAATTCAGTAGCTAAATATAAATGAATTATCTCATTGGTAAATCCTGGAGTTGTCCAAACCGAAGCCAAATGAATCAATTTTCCGGGCTGGTAGCCAATCTCCTCGGCCAACTCCCGACGGATACAAGCCTCCGGATCTTCTCCGGCCTCCAATTTGCCGGCTGGGATTTCTAAAATCACTTCACCGGTGGGATAGCGAAATTGTTTTACCAGAAGCGCTGTCCCATCGTCTAAAAGCGGTAAGGCGGCAACTGCGCCCGGATGCCTTAGGTACTCCCGCGTTGCGGTTTTTCCATTGGGAAGCAACACCCGATCCCGCCGGAATTCTAAAAATTTACCTTGATGAATCAATTCATTCTCTTGAAATACTTCATTTAAACCTTGTTTCATTGATTTACTCCATTAATCCAGTTAACGAATCTAATCGGTTGGTCCAGGCCATACCGGCTAAAATCCCCGCTAGTACCGTATGCCGGAAAAACCAAGGGTCGTTATCGATCCCCCGTCCCATGGTTGTCACCTTAAGATCATATTCTTTGAAAAGGCCTAAAGGGTCGCTAATGCCGTTTATCAGATACCAGCGGTGCCTATCCATCAAATTATTCTTTATAATGAGGGATTTTACTGTTTCCAATTGTTCGCTGGGCATTTCCCCGGATAACCCGATTAACGCCGGATGATTGGCCAAATCAAGGATAGTCAGAGTATGGTGGCTAATGCCACGGTGCCGTTCCCGTAAATCGGCGAAACTTACCCGGGGCGCAGCCACCGGTATTCCGCCAAGACGTGTTGTCAAATCCAGGATCCAGGATTGTTCAATCCCGCTAAAACCGAGTTTGGTTCCGGTGCCGACAATACCGGGACCAAGGGCAACAATGATCAAATCCGGTTTTATCCCTTGGTATGCTGTCAATAAGGCCGAAGGTATACTGACCGCCTCCAAGTCGCCGCCAAAGGCTTGACCGGCAGTAACAGTCAGATCCAATAGTTTTCTCGCTTTTAAGTCCCGTACCAATCCGCTGAGGGCGATCGGTAATGCGGCCGCATCGGTCATTATATAAGCGATTTTTGGGGTATAATTCAAACAGCTCCTAAAGCCGAGAATAACACCGGGAAGCATACTATGTAAAGAGGCGGCTACTACTGGCGTGCCTTCCAACGAGGTTGCCTCGGCCAACCCGCCATGAAAAGGACTGGCAGCTTCTTCAGCCGCCAGTACCGAAAATTGCCACGGAGTATATCGTAATTTCATAATATGCCCATCAGGTTCAGTATGGTTCCCGAAAGATTCGGGAATCACAAAATGGCGCCCGCCCGTTCCCAAACCTAACCCAACAGCAGTGGTATTCATCTTTATTAGATCGTTAACTGCTAATTTACGGTTAAGCCCAAGATAATTGTAAGCTTTCTCCGGCAACGGACAGCCTTCCACTTGAACCAAAAGTTCTTGAATCTCGGGGTTCTCTTGAAGAACGGCCAAGACTTGGCCTTTAGCAACTAAAAGCATTTTAGGTTGGCTACTTTCTATTCCGTTTCAGAAGATGGGGCGGGGTCAGCATCAGCTTAGCATAGAGCAGTTCTCGCTCCAATTTAGCGATACGGGCCTGGGATTCTTTGAAACGTAAATCATTATCGCTCTTCCATAACAGTACAAATCCCCAACCGCAGATTAAAAAGGTGATTAAAAACGCCAAAGGCTCAAAAGCGTCAAATTTCAAATACCAGAAGATTGAGAGGATTCCAATTTGTAAGAGAAATAATCCGAAATAATAATTATTGTCTCTGGTAGGTTGCCATTTTATCCATTTCTTAATTAATTCCCACATCAATTTCAGCCTCCACCATTTCCGATTCTAAGTTGGGAGTGTCTTTTGAGCCGATCCACTCCGGAATTTTTGGCAATTCAGTTAAATCATTGAGCCCAAAGTATTTTAAAAATTGTTTAGTGGTGCGGTACATAATCGGCCGCCCCGGGCTGTCCTTACGGCCGGCTTCTTCAATTAAGCCCTTATCGGCCAATGTTGTAATTGCGCTTTCCACACTTACTCCACGCAATGCCTCAACCTCGGCTTTAGTAATTGGTTGTTTGTAGGCTACAATCGCTAAAGTTTCAATTGCCGCTTGTGATAAGCCGACATTGCGCGGGACTTTTTGAAGTTTATCAATAAATGAAGCGCACTCAGGATGAGTGCAAAATTGATAACCGTTCGCCACTTCGTGAATTTGAATACCCCGTTTATGATGTTGGTATTCTTCGATCAAGTCGGAGATGATTTGTTTGACGGTATGTTCGCCAATACCGACAATTTCCGCAATGGTTTTGCCGGTAATTGGTTCCGATGATGCAAAGATCAATGATTCAATAATTGCCCGGGCCATTATTAGGTTCATGCTGTATTACTCACCTTTTCAGGGATTGAAAGCATAATCTCACCGAAGATCAATGTTTGTGACGCAGATATCTTGCGCAGCCGAATCAGTTCCAAGACCGCTAAAAAACATGTGATTAGGCCTAATTTGGTTTTTACTTCGAAAAATACTTTTTGAAATAGCATTTCCCCTTTTTCACTTACTAGGTCCATAATTTCGGTCATTCGTTGTTTGATGGAAATTTCTTGTTTAGGAATGGATTTAATCGGTTTTTCTTCAAGGCTTTCCAAAATAACTTTAAAGGCGTCAACCAAATCCCAAACCGAAAGATCCTTAAGTGGATCAACCGCCGCAGTGATTTTTTTATCAGCAAACTCGCCACCGCTTCGGGTATAAACCAAAGACTGGTTATTCTCTAACTTTTGTAAGCTGAGTGAAGCTTCTTTAATCTTTTTATATTCAATTAATTTTTGAGCAAGCTCCCAGCGGGGGTCTTCACCATCTTCAGTAGTTTCTTCGGAATCAAAGGTGCTCTGGGGGAGCAACATTTTTACTTTGATCTGCATCAAAGTAGCAGCCATTACTAAAAAATCGCCAACTACCTCTAAATTAAGCATTTGTAGCGTTTGTAGATAATCTAAATATTTTTCGGTTATAATCGCAATTGGAATATTATAAATATCAACCTCTTCTTTTTCGATTAAATGAAGGAGTAAGTCCAGAGGTCCCTGAAAAACATCTAATTTGATTTCATAATCCATTTCCAACCCTACCTAGAAATACTTCGGCTATTGTCGCTAAGCCGTGGCGGCAACTACCTGTGGATCCACGTCATCATTTTCATTAATTTGCTTGAGTCAATCGGATATTGACGTAGACGGCTATCTAATTACGGCTATCCGCTGTCTGTAACCAAGTCAATTCCGGACTTTGGCCTTCATGAGGAGGATCGTGGTGCCGCCTGATCATCTCAACCACCGTCGGTTCAATTCCGAAAATTTTAGCCATATGAGCCCCTCGGGCTGGATGAACCAGATCCACGTAGCAGCCATATTTTATCTTTTCCCATCTGGTCTTAGGGTTGGTAATGGCCAATTTACCACGCAGGGTTGGCTTAACCCTACGAATCACTCCCACAAATAACCTGCTGATCAGGTTGAAGTCGCCTTCAACCTTACCAATGTCATGTAATAAGGAGGCCTTAACTAACGCTTTGATCTTTACTCCTCGTAAGTAAGCAGCTTGAGTAAGAATAGCCTGGGCTACTGACAGGGAATGATGTTGGTCAATTTTACTCATCTGCGAAAAGAGAAATTTACCGGCGTCGTCAAGATAATCGTCGATTATTTTTTGTTCTTCTTTACTAATCACTGATATCCACCCACTAAAAATTCTTTTCAATATCCCAACTGGAAAACACCTCGTCAAAAATAAAATTGATATATTCGGGCTACCGGAACCTATTTTTAGGTAACTTATTAATTATTCGTCACTTCGAATATTTTTCCTTCCCTAAATGCCCCAAAGTGGAAAAACTTTCAAAAACGGTTATTGGAAACGGCCGAAAGTTTTTGAAGCCGGGCTGGTATTCGATCTAACGAAATCAAATCCTGATAAGTTTCACGAGCCACGATTAAATCCGGATGACCATTTAGGACCGAAATCATGGCCGGCCTCGGTAACCGGTTATAATTGCTTGCCATTGAATAATTGTAAGCACCCGTCGAAAAGATCGCCAAAATATCCCCTGATTGCGGCGGAGCCACTAAAATATCCCAGATCAACATGTCCCCTGATTCACAACATTTACCGGTAACCGTGACTAACTTATCCCGTTTTTGCTCTGCTTTATTAGCGATCAATCCTTCATATTCTGCTTGATATAAGGCGACCCTCGGATTGTCAGCCATTCCGCCGTTAACTGCCATATAACATCTGATTCCGGGAAGCTCTTTGATGCTTCCGATGGTATATAAAGTGGTCCCTGCCTCACCAACCAAAGACCGGCCAGGTTCTAAAATTAATCTGGGAAGGGGATAATTGCGGCTTTGCGCTTCTTCTTTCACCGCGCCGCCGATCAATTTCACACAAGACTCAATGGTCGCCGGCTGATCCCCTTCATGATAAACAATCCCAAGCCCGCCACCCATATCTAAGATCTCAGCCTCAAATCCGGTTAACCGCCTCAAGTTCTCTAAAAATCCGAACATTACTTTGACAGCAAGTTTATAGGGTTCAATATCGAAAATTTGCGAACCGATATGGCAATGAACTCCTTTGACTTCGATTCCAGGCATGGTTAAAGCATGGTTAATCACTTCGAGGGCAACCCCATCTTGAATCCCCAGCCCGAACTTGGAATCTTGTTGGCCGGTTTGGGTATAGGAATGAGTATGGGCTTCAACACCCGGAGTCAACCGGAATAATACGGATGCCTTTTTCCCTTTTTGGAGCGCCAAACCGTTTAAATTTTCAAGTTCGAATTGGTTGTCCACCACAATTATTCCCACGCCGTATTCCAAGGCCATCCGTAATTCGTCGGGAGACTTGTTGTTACCGTGAAAAAATACTTTTTCCATTGGGAAACCCGCTTGGAAAGCGGTGTAAAGTTCACCGCCGGATACAACATCAAGCCCTAGCCCTTCCTCATCGACAATCCGGCTTATAGCCATGGACATCAAAGCTTTACTGGCATATATCACCATTGAGTCAGGGTAAACTGCGGCTAATCCCTCTCGATAAGCATGGCACTGAGAACGTACCAACCCTTCATCTAATACATATAATGGGGTCCCAAATTCGCGCGCTAAATCAACCGTATCGCAGCCCCCGATCTCTAAATGGCCTGTTGCATTCACCCGCATATTTCCGCGTAATTTCATAATTTTGAATAAACCTCCTTGGAGTCTGGTCTCCTTGTTAAATAAAAAATGACCCGGAAGAAGGTATTCCCTTTGTTCCGGTTACAATTCCAAAAATCCAATTCGTTTCATTTTAACATTTTTTTTGGAAAAACGTCAAGTAAAACAAATTAACTTGAAGATCCTTATTAACGGTTGGTTTGTGATAGCTGTTTGTTAGAGAAAATTAGGGTCAGCCCCCTATCCCCTAGGGCAAAAACTCTACTATATTTTCCCTAAATATATAACATTCAAATTAATCATTGACCCTAATAAAGAATTGAACTCCAAAATTTCTACTTATACCCCCGTAATGGATAGGGGATCGACGACAGTTCTTCATTAATGAACTCTTTAACGTTTTTTGTAAATCATGAAACTCGAATAAGGCGTTACTTATAGCAAATTTATCGCTTATCCGAAGAGCGACAGCAAGATACCTGCAGCGACGGCCGAGCCTATTACACCAGCCACATTCGGCCCCATTGCGTGCATGAGCAAAAAGTTTGAAGGATTAGCCCTTTGTCCTTCCACTTGAGATACCCGCGCCGCCATCGGAACCGCGGATACTCCCGCCGAACCGATCAAAGGATTGATTTTTCCACCGGATATCCAGCACATAAGTTTTCCGAAAAGCAACCCGCCGATGGTGCTGAATATGAAAGCCAGCAGTCCTAGTGCGATAATTTTTAGAGTCTCCGGTCTTAAAAAATTTTCCGCTACAGCGGTAGCGCCAACCGTAACACCCAGAAAAATTGTAACGATATTAATCAACGCATTTTGCACAGTACTCGATAAACGTTCCACCACACCGGACTCTTTAAATAGATTGCCCAGCATTAGCATGCCAATAAGCGGCGCTACTGACGGCAATAAAAGTACGCAAAAGATGGTAACCCCAACCGGAAAACATATTTTCTCCAGCTTTGATACTTCACGCAACTGGGTCATTTTGACTTCGCGTTCTTTCTTGGTGGTGAGCATCCGCATCAGCGGAGGCTGTATCAATGGGATCAAAGCCATATAGGAATACGCGGCAATCGCGATCGCCGGAAGCAGATGTGGCGCAAGCTTTGAGGTTAAATAAATCGCGGTAGGGCCGTCCGCGCCGCCGATAATACCGATGGATGACGCCTCTTGAGGGGTAAATCCCAATACTGTCGCAATCACATAAGCGACCGCGATTCCCAACTGAGCGGCAGCGCCCAGAAACAAGCTGGAAGGCCTGGCAATCAACGGTCCGAAATCAGTCATCGCCCCGATCCCGAGAAAAATGAGGGACGGATAAATTCCTTTTTTAACGCCTAAATACAAATAATAAAGCAACCCCCCAGCCTCGGAAGAACTGGGCGGCTCCGCCATCAAACCGGTTAATGGCAAATTCGACATCAATACCCCAAAGGCAATGGGCAACAGCAGTAGGGGTTCAAATTTTTTGACAATAGCCAGATAAAGTAGAATACAAGCTACTACAATCATCACCAGATGCTGCCAGGTTAAAAAGGCAAAACCCGAAGTCTCCCAGATGGTTCTTAAAGCATCGCTAAACATGATTACCCTCCTTTATTCCATAGCGATCAGCGCGTCACCAGTAGTTATGGACGCTCCTTTAGCCACCAACACCTGTGCGATAACGCCATCGTCGGGAGCAACCACTTCGTTTTCCATTTTCATCGCCTCAAAAACGAGCAGGATTTCACCTTTGTTAACTCTTTTTCCGGGTTGGACCTTGATATCGAGGATTGTCCCTGGCATTGGCGCATTAATGACTTGGCTTCCCTTGGCGACAACCGGTGCGCCTGGGGCGGCGATGGCCACTGGTGGCGGAGCGGCGGCGACGGTGGGAACCGGCGCGTTGATTTCCGTTGTGCTAATGATATTTGCCTTGCCTTGCTCCACCTCTACTTCATACTCTTTGTTATTGAGTTTAACTAGATAGATCATGGCCTTCACTCCTACTCTTTAATTAATTTAATGGACTTGAAACATAGCTCTTCTAAGGGAATACCGGATTCGTCGCTCACAATCGCCATTAGCATAGCGGCTGTAGGTTCATCAACTTGTTTGAGTTTGATCGTTCCCGCTGAGAAAATCCCCTGGTCGGCTCCGTTGATAGCAATTTCGGTCGCAACCGCCGCCGCGACCGTTTTCCGGTTGGAGCCAAAAAATAAGGCAACTCCTACGGATAATATTTTTACCAGTATAAAAACGCAGGCTAATAAGGCAAAGACCATCACCATGCAAAAAACCGCGACTAAGAGGCTTTCCTGGATAGTCATCCGACTGCCTCCTTCTTGACAATCGTATAGGAGACAGTTCTGGTCTCCCGCTCCTCCCGGGCTTTGAAAAATTTCTCGGCGATTTGGGGGAAAGCGATATAGGAAAGAACATCTTCATCATTCCGGGCTAAGCTCCCGAGTTTCGCCTTATTCTCGTCAAAAGCCGGTGCCATGGTATCCGCGAACCGACCAGTGATCGGTTTTTCGCCCCCCAGCACTTTCCGGATGAGTTCTTCATTCACTTCTCCGGGCGCCCGGCCGTATTCACCTTTCAAGTATGACTTTACTTCTTTGGATATATTTCGATAACGTTCGCCTGAAAGAACATTCGCTGCCGCCTGGACGCTAACCATTTGGCTCATCGGGGTAACCAGCGGCGGATAACCCAAATCCTTTCTCACTCGAGGAGTTTCAGCCAGAACTTCCTCCAGCTTATCAATGGCGTTTTCCGCCTTAAGCTGGGCAATAAGATTTGAAAGCATGCCGCCGGGAACCTGATAGACCAGCGCATCGGTTTCCGTCCCCATTACAAAAGCATCCAACAACCCCGATGAAATATATCGCGCTTTTAACGGTTTAAAGAAATCATTAATCTCCTTAAGAACTTTTTCATCCAGTCCGGTTGAATAGCCCATTTGCTGCAATGCATGGTGAAGCATTTCCGTAGCAGGCTGAGAGGTGCCGCCGGAAAAAGAGGATATGGCAGTATCGATACCGTCACATCCGGCTTCGATGGCTTTCGTATAGGTAATGGGGGCTAATCCGGTGGTGGAATGGGTATGAAGGAATATGGGAATTTTCACGCTCTTCTTTA
>JAEZJK010000047.1 GCA_023415835.1 Bacillota bacterium | reverse complement strand
TTCGCAACCGAAAATTTGGAACGGTTCTCTTTGATAATCTTAAAAATTATTTCCGGTTGTTCTGGGCGAAGATGGCCGCAGCTTTTTTTAATATTTCGATAGTCATCTCATGGTCAGTGATCTTTTTGTCTTTGGCCTTAAGTTCAGCTTCTAATTGAGCTATTCTTACCTTATCGGAATCCTTGCTATCTCTGTTTTGTTTGAGCCAATTTCGTACGGTTTGTTCGCTGACTCCAAAGTCGTTTACAATGCTTGCTACACTGCGCTTTTCTTGATTGATCAGTCTTAAAATATCAGTTTTAAATTCTTGATTGTAACGCTTACCTTTGCTCTCCATTTTTTTACCTCCCACAGGTTTATTTTACCCTAACTCTCCTGTGTACGGCAAATCGGGGATAGGTCACATTGACTTTGGGGTGATTCATGGAAATCCTGATATCTTTAAAACGGAAAAATATATTGAAGAATTTTTGGCTACCCGAGGTAAAAAAGGAGATTATTATTCGAAAGAAGGAACCATCTACTACAGAAGGGGAGATTGGCCTATTAATGATGGAGCTACCCCGGATGGTTCTATAGATCCTATTGAATCATCACAAAAAATGATTGATAATCCACCTATAAGTGGTGCTGAGTATTATTGGGGCATATTAGAAGGAACTGAACCTGAGCTAGTATCAGTACCAGCCGGTAAATTCAAAGCATGGAAGTTTGTAAAAACAAACCCCTCTGATGATACAAACTGGACTGATACCGTATGGTTTGTTCCCCATCTTGGAATCGTAAAAAAGACCGAACTAGAGACAAGTGCTACGGGGAAAACCGTCTCTTCTTCCTCGCTATTATTAAAACAATATTCATTTTAGTTTAAATAGTTGAATGCTTACATTAATTAATGAGTTTGATTCTACGCTAAAGAATCCTTAAAGTTCAATTATTAAAAGGAAAGCCGTAAGTATCACCTACGGCTTTCTTTTCATATTATCGAATTACACTGTTAACTGTTTATAGACAATTGATACCTACCTCCGGTTCAACTCTCCCCACAAATCCGGCAGCTCAGCCTGGATGAACTCCACCAGCTCATGGTCGCCGATGACCGTATTCCGGCCGTCTTCGTATAACTTATCAACCCATTCTTTAACCCGGGTCAACCTCGGATCGCGCTTTTCCAAGCGACGGTCCTCTTTGAGATTGAAATAACTGTTCACCCAATGGGCGATCCCGGCGGCGCCGGAATGCTCGTTGACAGCCACTACCACCTTCCGGTTGAGCAGCTTTTCGGTGTTAAAAATGTTATAAATCTCCTCATCCTTTAACAACCCGTCGGCATGGATCCCGGAACGGGTGAAATTAAACTCTTTACCGATTAACGGCGTCATCGGCGGAACACGGTAACCGATCTCCTTGGTGTAATACTCGGCAATCTCAGTGATCACTGTTGTATCCATTCCGTCCAAGTCCCCTCTTAACGAAGCGTATTCGAAAACCATCGCTTCCAACGGGCAATTCCCGGTTCGCTCCCCGATCCCCAGCAAAGTGCAGTTCACCCCGGAACAGCCATATAGCCAGGCTGTGCTGGAATTGGAAACGCTCTTATAGAAATCATTATGGCCGTGCCATTCCAAACGTTCGCTGGGCACCCCGGCATGATGCCATAAACCGTAAATAATACCCGGCACGCTCCTTGGCAAGGCCACCCCGGGGAAACTGACCCCAAAACCCAAAGTGTCGCAAGCCCTGACTTTAATCGGGATTTTACTTTCATCCGCCAGTTTCATCAGTTCCAAGACAAAGGGAACCACAAAACCATAAAAATCAGCCCTGGTAATATCCTCAAGATGCACCCGCGGGATAACCCCAATTTCCAAAGCGCTCTTGACAATTGATAAGAATTGTTCCATTGCTTGCTTCCGGCTCATTTTCAGCTTTTTAAAGATATGGTAATCGGAACAACTGGCTAAAATCCCGGTTTCTTTGAGCCCCATCTCTTTAACCAGGTAAAAGTCTTCCTTGACCGCCCGGATCCAACTGGTAATCTCCGGAAAGTCGTATCCCAGTTCCATACACTTCATTACCGCTTCTTTATCTTTCTTGCTATACAAGAAAAACTCGGTCTGGCGGATAATACCTTTAGGACCGCCTAATTTATGTAATAGCTTAAAAAGGTCAACAATCTGTTGCACTGTGTAGGGTTCCCGCGCTTGCTGGCCATCGCGGAAAGTAGAATCGGTAATCCAAATTTCTTCCGGAGGCCGCATCGGCACATGCCGGTGGTTAAAGGAAACCTTAGGGACTTCTTCATAATTAAATAGGTTTCGGTATAAATGTGGTTCAGGCACATCTTGAAGCGTGTAAAGGTATTCGCTTTGTTCCAGGGTATTACTTCTTTTACTAAACTTTATCAATGCGATTCACCAACCCTCAATCTAATTTGACATATTATTCAACATTAAAATCCCATTCCCTTTTCAAAAAAAAATGTATCCCGTATACATGACGGATACAAGCCTTCCGCTAAAGGGAAGTAAAATTAAAACCCGCCAATGGGCGGGTATTTACTTTTTATTTCTTAAATGATTTACGCTTCCGTGCTGCCTCTGACTTTTTCTTCCTACGCACACTGGGTTTTTCATAATGCTCCCGTTTGCGTACTTCAGCTAAAATACCTGAAACTTGGCATTCTCTTTTAAAACGCCGTAAAGCATTATCCAAAGATTCATTTTTCCCAATTTTAACTTCGGCCGCCAATATACTTCCCTCCCCTCCACTGCTTCCTCCCGATGACCCGTTTGCAGTGTCCGGTTCGAATTATTGCATAGTAATAAATTATTTTACTATATAAAACCCTATATTGTCAATATTAGCCCGGAGGCCATTCCAACTTTCGTCCGGCAATCAGGTGAAAATGTAAATGGTGGACTGTTTCACCAGCGTCTTGCCCATAATTGACAACTATTCTAAACCCGTTTTCAGTCAAACCTTCTGCTTTTGATATATGTTGAATCGCAGTAAATAAAGATTGCAAAAGAGTACCGTCAACCAAACGCGGATCCCCAACATTATCAATATGTTGTTTGGGAACAACTAACCAGTGGGTGGGCGCGGCCGGATCATTATCTTTAAAGATTAACGCCGCTTCGTTTTCATATACAACTTGGCTGGATATTTCTTTATCAATAATCTTGCAAAACAAGCATTCCGACATAAACAACGCATCCTCTCAAGGCTTAGTTCGACAAGATATTTTAAATTCCTCTAAAAAATTTTTAAAATCCTAATTTATCATTTTGCAGAATAAGTCCCCTTCAGAATATTCCCTGAAATTCCATTTATTAAAACATTTTTGACTATATTTTTTAAATCAGCATCCGTTAAGACCTCAGTCCTCAGGTATTCACCGGACAACCCAATCCATCCGGCCGGGGCCTTCTCTTCAAAAAGTACTTCCACCTGTTTGCCGATGAACTTTCGAGCATAATCAGAACCGGTCTTAAGGGCAATTTTTTGAACCCTTCTACTCCGTTCCTCTTGGATCTGGCCGGGAACCCTTCCTGAAAATGTGGCAGCCGGTGTTCCCTTCCGAGGTGAAAATCGAAACACGTGAACCCTACTAAAAGCTTGCTCTTGAATAAATTCACAAGCGCCTTGGAAATCCAGCTCCGTCTCCCCGGGAAAACCGACAATCAAATCAGTCCCAATAGCAATTAAGGGATTCACCGAACGGATCCGGTTTAACAGGCCACTATAGTATGATAAAGTATAATCCCGGTTCATCAGTTTCAGAATCCGGTCACTCCCGCTTTGAAGTGGAATATGTAAATGTTGGCATACCCGGTTATTATTAAGGATAATTCCTAGTAATTCCTCATCGAAATCGCTGGGTTCGATTGATCCTAACCTGATACGGTAATCGCCCGGAACCTTCAATAATTCCCCGAGTAAATCAGCCAGGGTTAGTCCTAAATCTTTACCATAAGCGCCTAAATGAATTCCAGCCAGGACTATCTCGCGGTAACCGATCTCAACCAAAACCTTAAATTCATTAATAGCCTCTGTTATCGGTAAACTACGAATCCCGCCACGGGCTAAAGGTACGATACAATATGAGCAAAATTGGTCGCATCCTTCTTCAACCTTTAAAGTCGACCGGGTCCGCTCGGTCAAATGACTTACCGGAAGCTTTATCCATGATTTCTCAAGGCCAATATTGCTGACCCTAACCTTATTGCGATGATCGGCCAAGCATTCCTCGACTAATTCAACCAACTGCGGACGTTCCGCCATTCCCACCACCAGGTTGACTCCGGGTATCCCGGCAACCTCTCCGGATGCGGTTTGAGCATAACACCCTGTAACCACTACTAGCGGCTTGGGTGTTACTGCAGCCGCCCGCCGGATGCTTTGCCGCGACTTCCGTTCGCCTAAATTGGTGACAGCGCAAGTATTAATCACATAAACATCAGCAACTTCATTAAAAGAAACAATCTGGTGGCCCCGATCCCGAAACATCGATGCTAGGCTCTCTGTCTCATTTTGATTAACCTTACAACCTAAAGTATGAAAAGCAACCTTCATCTATTTCTCCTTAAATACGGATCACCGCTGGCACCAACCGGAAGATCGACAAAAACCAATAATAATGGATTAATGATTGCCAAAGTAACCAATACCATTGCCATTATTGGAATACCTAGCGGATATAACCAATATAAGAGCATTAAAAAATTAAAAAAGGCGATCCCGTAACCTAAAGGAATCCTATGTAAAACCGGGGAAAGCCTTGCAATAATCCGATACTGGCATGCCTCGATCAATACCAGGAAAGCCCAGGCCAGAAACTCTCTATGAGATACTAGCAAATATCCCGATACCTTAAGCTTCCATAAAAGGCATAAAGTTAATAAAAATCCGGTAAAAGTCCATAGCGAGCTTAAAAATACTTTAACCCAACTAAAAGTTTTCAAAAGTTCGAGATGGTCAAGCTCCGGGTTAAAAGTGAAAAAAGCGCAAGCAACCCAGGCGCCCCCAACCAATCCCAAGCTCCAGCCGGGAGGAATAATCAAAATTGCCAAATAAGAGATGCCAAGGTTAACCCAAGGCGAACAGCGTGTAAAATTTTGAAGGCCAAATCCAACTCCAAAAGTAAGCAGATAAATGAAGATTTTTAAGGCGGCGCCCATGAACTATGCTCCTTCCGAAAGGTCTTTTTGCTCTATTTTTTCGGGTAGGCCTTTCAAAAAAATTGATCTTCCCAACCCCGGATCAAAAGCAGCCCAAGCGTTTTCATGCCCCTGGTTACGGATAATCGTTAAAAACTTTGCGACTTGGGCGTCCATATTATCAGCATGATGTAGGATACAGGCTTCCAAAGTCAACGGTTCAACCGGCGACCCCCATTCCATAATCCCATGGTGGCTTACGAGTAAATGGATCAAACTCATTAAAACCGGATCGCCCGCATCCTCCGGCCGATTCCCAAATAAACCGGTGATTGCCCGCTCAATCATATTTACTCCTAGCACTAGATGCCCGATGAGTTTTCCCTGATCAGTCCCTTCAAACCCCCGTTCGAGTTTGTAAGTTTTAGTTTTTCCAATATCGTGTAAGATTGCGCCGGATAATAATAAGTCTTTATTTACCAGCGGGTAATAAGCGGCAGCAGCCTTACAGATCGCTGCGACACCGGCGGTATGCTCCAATAAACCTCCGATATAAACGTGATGTCTCTTTAATGCAGCCGGAACCTTAATAAATAAGTTCACAAAGTCCCGGTCGTCAAAGAATACTGTTAAGATCTTTTTTAAGGATGGTTCATTAATCTCCTGAATAGTATCATTAATATAGTTCCAATGTTCGGCCAAATTACCCGGCGCGTGAGGCAAAAATTTACTGTAATCCGCCTTGGAATCCGGCACTAACTCAAAGGCGCCGCTGTTTTTGGCTTCCCATTCTAGTTGAATTTGGTCTTTAAACAACTTTGGGTGGATGTTGCAAAGCGCAATAATTTTACCGGCTTCCAACTGCTGATATAAGTTTTCATCAGCGTCCCAAACTTTGGCGGCTATTTCTCCGGTTTGGTCGGCAATTTTCAGCGCTAAATAATTACTGCCATTCTTAGCAGTACGCAACTGGTTTTCAACGATTAAATATTCTCCGGATACCGCTTTATTCCCGGTTATATCTTTAATCTCCACTTAGCTCACCTCCGGTAATTTGGCAGTTATTAATCCAAGCAATTTAGCCATAGTCAAAAGGTCGCAGGCATTATGTTCCAAGATTGGGGTCAAATAACCGCGTTCCTCCGTCTCCAGATAACGTTGATAATATTCGGCTACCTCCGATCCGGGAAGGTCATCGAGGCGTTCCTGGTTAAATAAATAGCGCTCAATTGTTAATAACCGGCAATTTGGCAGCTGCGAGCGGTAATTTTTCCGCGCCTGCCGTAGTAGGTCAAAATGAAAGGCGGCCACTTGGTCATTTAAACCTTGAAATCTCATCCTGCCTTTCAAATAAGGCAAATCAAAACTACGTCCATTAAAACTGACAATAATAGTCGCCTGCTTCAGCCGGCTAATAGTTTCCGAAAGAAGCGCCCGCTCCTCAATTGGATTCCTGGCTAAAATCTGGCTGATCTCCCCCCGGCCATCCTTAAAAGCAAGCATCCCTACTAAAAACACAGGATGAATATAATAGAGGCCCGAGGTTTCAATATCGATAAAGACAATCTCCTCCGGTTTAAAAAAGCTTAACAGCTGCAAGTCTGAGGCTCCGTAACGGGCTAACCTGCTAAAATCCTTGGCTTTGATAATCCTTAAAATCTCAGCCGCCGCTTTAGACCATCTGGGATGCCCTATTAAATCGGAGATCGAATGATAACCGGCGTCATTTAATTTACCTATAGTAGCCGGACCAATACCGTAGATTAAACGCAAATCTTTTTCAAGCAACTCTTCGCTTGGAAATCGAAAATCAATATTTTCGGTTCGAAGCTTCAATAGTTCAAAAACTCCAACCTCATTAGACTCTTCCCGTTCTTCCAAAAGTTTCAATTCCCACCCGTCGCCGAGGGTAGCCGAATCGGAAAATATAAAAGGCATCTACATCCTCCGAGTACATTTATTTTTTCTTCCCGCCGCTTCCCGAATCCGCTTCTTGCTCAACTTTAAACTCCACACTAACTGAATCAATAACGATAAAACTTTTATCGGATACGTTAATTTTGATCAGCTTCCCTTTGATTATTTCACCCTTCGGCCTGATTAATTTGGCATTTTCTTTAAGTGACAATTCCTGTAGTTGGTCGTTATATTCAATTAACCCGGCCTCGCCGGTAAAATCCTTATGCTCAACCCGGCCTTTTTGGGCAATAAAATTTTTAGTGTCGGTTTCAAAGTATAATTCGTTAGTATTTAGCGTAAAAGGGTCTTTTGCTTTTTTTCCATTGGTCGCTTCAGTTTTAATACGGTTCATAACCACATTGGCCTTAAAAGTCCCTACTTTTTTTTTCAAATCATATTCCAAGGTTTCGGACTTAATTGTAACTTCAGGATGGTTCAGTTTGACCTTCTTTTCAAATACCGCGCTTTTCCGGTCAGTGTCGACCCGGGCTTTTTCAGTAGTGATTTCCGTCGACCCCTGAACAAAGCGGACATCGCCCTCAATATAATTGATCTTGGTTTCGGTATCGCCCCATACGTTTTTCCCTGTTACCCTTACTTCCTCTGCCGCAATAACAATTTGAAAAGTAACAACGAATAATAATAGTAAACCGCCCCAAAAACGGTTCATGGTTTAATTATTGCCTCTCTTGGTTTAATCAGCTTGAATTTTTTATCATTTCGCCAATAAACCATTCCTTCGGATCTGACTATGTCCTCGTTATGGACTAACTCCACATTGCCTTCCATCACTACTTCTTCTTTTTCAAAATTCATGGTCATCTTGTCCGCCGTAGCTTTCAGATCTTTCCCATAATACCGGACCGGCGTAGGGCAATACAATTCCTCGGTTTTATATTTCATTACCGCTTGGTCGGTTGTAAAAAATTCCTCTTTTTGTTTCGCTTCCAAGCCGCCACTGATATTCAGCTCCTGCCGGGCTCTTTCCCAGCGGGCCCATTTTGCCTTAAAATAAACCTCCCCGTCCTTATCGGTATAAATTATCCCATTATTAATATCTTCAAAATACACTTGATTGGAGTCCGAGGATTCCCAAATTTTAACCGCCCCGATTTTCCAAGCCCGCTTTTGATCGTCCCAACCGGTAAGCTCGCTATCATACATTACCGAAGCGGGTTTTGAAGGTTGAACAACTGACGGAGTGTTCTCCAACCCTTTGTAAAAAACCTCCCACCATCCGCCGAGATAGCCTAGGAAAATGGTTCCTCCCACAATTAAAATAATGATCAAGCTTTTTTTACTCATAATTCAAATACTCCAACGGATTTTCGGAGGTATTGAACCTGGCCTGTGGGAAAGCTTTGAAAGTAAATTGAAGCCAGTATTCGCGTTCAACCCAATCATAATGCATTTCCAGGGTACGGCAGTGCCAATCGTAAGCCAAACCCACATTAGCGTTGGTGAAGTCATCAATTAACATATTATAATTCATCCTTAGGTTTGCCTTCCACTTTGGGCTAAGCTGTTCAGTCAATTCCAAATCCATTCGTTTCTGAGACCACAACTGAGTCGTAAAGTCATAATTTAGTAAAAGAATAATTTGCCAATCTTTTCTCGGGGACGAATTAACTGTGAGCCTTGTCGCGCCAAACCCAAAATTTTCACCAGGACCATTATCCCAATAATAAACCGTTCCAAAACCTACCGAAGTAGAATTCGGTGTCCAAGTAGCGCCGAGATATGCAGGATATGCGTATTCGGTTTCAAAATTATACCCAGTGTTAAAATTGGCACTAAAAATTCGACTCTTCCAATTCCAGTAATTACGAATCTCAGCCCCTGGCCTGATATCATCACTACTTGTAAAAAATTGATTTGTTTCCCCCTGAACTTCAGTAAAACCTAATTTGATTTCGGTATTTAATTCATTAGTAAACATATTTTTTATTACTAGTGATTCAGTTAAAGCCTCTACTTCTGATGGGCTGTCATTAATTATATAATCGCGAAACCGAAATTGAATATCATTTGATAAGGTCACATTACCCTTTTCCCATAAGTTATTAATTTTTTGGAGGTCAACAGCGGCCCGATCGCCTTCGGTTTTGACATTGGTATTAGTTTTTACTGTTTCTTTATGCGTATATTGAGAAGTGGTTTTAATCTCTCCCACTAAAGGTGCATCCCATTTATAGATCGTATAAGTTATATCCGGAACAATGCTTTCATTGACACCTATATTTTTTTCAGAAGTTTTAATCGAAAGATCGGATTGTTTCCATTTCTTTAATAAATTAAAGTAATAATCCATTTTATTGGAAGGTTGACCGCCATCTAATCTTCGCTCGCTATAGAGCCATTCTCCGTTTAACGAAATATTAAAGGAAGGATCAATATTATATTTCCACGATTCATAAAGATACATTTCCGGAAGGACTTGTTCTCCCTTGATATCATAATAATACTTTATGGCTGGATAGGGGGATTGCCCTTTAAAATTTAAAACAAACTCACCATCATAATAATTATCCCCTTTAATAGTATAACGTTTCCAAGCATTGATCCAAGTTTCATAGTTCATTTTAGGGTTGGTGCGATCTTCATACTTTAAACCAAACTTATAATCATCGTTATAATTACCAATTTTATCTTTATCTTCAATCTCAAAGGTTTGGCTTAGTTTCCTCGTAGGTGAAAGCTTGTTGATATGTTCAAATTCCCAGTAATCTATCCCATGCTCGGTAGTTTTATTACGGACCATTAAAGAATTGTCATCCCCGAAGTAATATGTATACCAAGCCGATACCCACCATCCATCAGTATTATTCCAACCTACTTGCATACCGAAATTATTACTGTCTTCTTCCAAGGAAATGAATAAAACCGGAACGTAAATCAAAGGCACCCGGTGTTCCCAGTACCAAACATGCCGCATTTTTATTTTATCCTCCGGGAAATATTCAACCTCCTTGGCTGTAAAATGGTAATGCGGGTGCTCTAGATCGCAACTGGTCAAGTAAGCCTTTTTAAATAAGATCTCTTCACCTTTTATAAACGCTTCTGTAGCTGTATACTTCAGCGATCCTTCGATTTCCGCGTCGGTGATTTCGGTAATCACCGGATAGACCCATCCTTGTTGCGTCTCGAGGTAATACAAAAAGCGGTCGCCGTCGAATAGATCGCCTTCTTTTTCAACTTTAACATGCCCGGTAGCTAATAAAATGTTTTGATCATGGTCGATAACTGCTTGATCGGAACGAACCTTTGTTTTTTTATAACTTATTTGTACATTTCCCTTCGCTTCAATCTGCTTGGAATGATAATCGTAGTTGATTTCGTCAGCGGTAAGAGTCACACTGACTGTTTCCGCCAGGGCATCCCCCCCAAATAATAACAAAAGGGAAATTGCTAAAGCTGCACCCAAGGCTAAACCACGAATCATTTCCATTGTTCCGTCTTTAACAGCAAGAAAATACCGATTACTAAAAAGAATAGGTTCGGAACCCATGCTGCCGCCCACGGAGCGATTAAGCTATTTACCCCCATAGTCCTTCCGATTACTTGCAACGCATAATAACCCATAATAATTAAGAAACAAAGGACTAAACCCAGCCACCGTGAGTTCCGGCCAGTCATTAAAGTTAAAGGGGCTGCTAAAAAAACCAGTGTTAACGAGATGATCGGATCGGAAAATTTTGATTGATAAAAAACCTGGAATGCCGGTATATTCAGCCCACTACGCCTATATAAGTTGATCATCTGCAATAATTCAGTGGTCCGCATTTCATTCGGGCCTTTTTCTTCACTGATAAATCCATGATAATCCTTATTCATCACCAGTTCCATTTTACTAAATTTAAGTTCGGAATTTACTGCACCCTCTTTATCAAATTCATGAACCACACCTTGATTTAACTCCCAAATCCCTTTGTTAATCCGCCCATATTCCGCGGTGATAATCCTCGGCCACTCACCCCCGGAACCGGCCTCGAAGATCAATATTCCCCCTATTATTCCGGTTTTCCGCTCCACCCTTTTTAGGTAGATAAAACGGTTTTGGGGAGCTTTAAAGACAACATTCTCACGGAATAATGGAAAATCTTGTTTAACCGACATTCGGCGAAGCTCAACCTCGAAACGGTGATTGGCCGATGGCACTATATAATCGTTCCAAAAAAATGCCGCGACGCAAAATACAAACACTCCGATAAATACCGGAGCCATAATCTTCATTAAACTGACTCCGTTGATCCGAATCACATCTAGTTCCCGTTCCCGAAGCAATCTCCCCATGAACAGAATTACACCAAACAATGTAGCGGCAGGGATGATATCCATTAAAAGCGCAGGTATTTGGTTGAGTAAAAGGATACAGAGTAATTTGGGAGTTACGCGGTAACCGATGAATAAATCATTATAATCAAAAAAAATCTTACCAATTCCTAAAGCCGTAAACCCAAGGCCGCATACAAGGAATTGTTGAATAAATTCATTCCATATGTAACGATTTAGTATCTGCACGGTTATCCTCTTATCCCTCGGCTTATCAAAAAAGCGCCCAATGCGCTTTTTTAATTTAAAAAATGGCTCTTTTCATCGAACCAGGAGTCCATAATAGAACTTGGCTAAAAAAAGTAGCCCCATCCATTTATGGGACTACTTCGCCAAGTTTTATCAAAATCCTCCAAAAAATCGGAGGTTTCAAGATCGGACCCTTTCTTCCAATTCCATAACCTTCTTTTGGAGTTCCCTGATTTCCTTTAGTAATTCAGGCAAACGTCCCGCCGTTGCTTGAATTCGCATATCTTCGGCATGAGGCCTGGCTGGGGTGCCGGATACAAAAGAATTTGACGGTAAGCCGTTAATAGCTAACGAACAAGCTGCGATCACCGAATCGTGATCAATCAGTACATGGCCAACCACACCCGCTTTACCAGCCATAACCACCCGATCTCCCAGTTTAGCGCTACCGGCCATACCAACTTGGCCACATAAAAGACAGTCTTCTCCAAGTACACAATTATGGCCGATTTGAACAAGATTGTCTATTTTAGTACCCCGTTTTACTAATGTAACCCCGGTAGTTGCTCGGTCAATTGCAGCATTGGCGCCGATCTCTACATCGTCCTCAATCACAACTTTCCCTACTTGGGGTATTTTAATATGTTTCCTATCGGTTGTGACATAACCAAATCCGTCAGCCCCAATAACGGTACCGGCGTGTATTTCGACCCTATTTCCGATAATACATTCTTTCTGAATTACCACATTAGAATGGATAATCGAGTTTTCACCGATCTTAACCCGATCTTCGATTACTGCTCCGGGTTGAATAATACTCCCCTTGCCGATAGTTACATCTGTACCGATAAATACTTGGGGACCGATCTCGGAACCCTTACCATCAAAATTTTCCCCTACAACGGCTGTTGGGTGAATTCCCGGCATACAGGTTACGGGCGGGGTGAAATATGTCAAAATTTGCGCAAAAGCAAGTCTCGGATTGGAGACCTGAATTGCCGGTTTGGAAACCTCAACGACATTGGCGGGTACGATAATAGCTACTGCCTTACTCCGGACAGCGGTTTCCAAAACACGGGCGGTAGCCGCCATGGTAATTTCATCCGGACCGACATCATCCAACCCTTTAATTCCTTTAATTTCAATATTACCGTCTCCGATTACTACCCCTTTTACCAACTTTGCTAATTCCGACAATAATGGCATTGAGTCCGACTCCTTTTGTTATCATTCTAGTTATCTAAGGGCTTAATTTTTTTACTTTTTTATGTCGCAATAAGTTTCTTGGATAAGCGTGGATTATTGCGACATATTTTCCTTGATTCATATGTTGAAAAAAGCCCAATAATTTCGCCATTCACATCCGATATTTGGGATGGGGATGTTTTACTCAAAACTTATTTCAACATAATATATAGAATTAATTCGATCAAATATAAAGCTTTAAATATCGTATCTATTCATCAGTCATATTGGCTGCTAGCCCTAAACTGTTGGCTTTAAGCCAAAAACCAACAGCTAAACGGCCAATATTGGAATTTATGAAATCCTGATACTAGTTACTTGTCCAATTCCTTAATCACATCTTCAGTAATATCATAAGCGCTGTAAATATAAACCTGGTTGGAGGCAACCGCTTTATAACCTTGCTTCTTGGCAACTTTGCCCAAAACTGTCCTTACTTTGGAAGTGAATTCTTTCTGTTTTTCATTCTTAAAGCTTTCAAACTCCGAGTTAATGGCTTGTTTTTCCTTGTCGGTTTTTGCTGATTTAAATTTTGAAGATAACTCATTCCCTTTTGCTTGGACCTCTTCATTCAATTTCTTACTGAATTCACTCTGCTCCTCGATTTTTTGAATATCTACCGTAGCTAATTTGAATGAAAAGGCATTAAACGCCCAAATTAATCCAGCCGCTAAAATCAAGGCTCCAAGGATAATCCCAGTTGGTACGAGCCATTTATTATTCTGATTAATCATTACTTTTTCCTCCATATATTATATAGTTATTGTTGAAAACGGCGAAGTTCAATAGCTTGTTCCACATCGGCTTGACGTTGGTTGTTCCAGTCCTTGAAATCATCCATTTGTTCATCCCGAAAACGGCTCAATTCCATCTGAAACAGTTTCTGTTTTTCTTTGCGAAACCCACTTAATTGATTATGGTATTCCGCTGTCTTTCGTTTTTGAAAAAGTTCAAATTCCTTTTCCAATCCAGTGCTACGTTGATCAACCTTTTTTTTAATATCATCCCGAATCCGGGCGATCTCCAAATCGATCCCTTCTAATTCGCCTTGATGGTTTTTAGGGGAAACAGAGTTAAAGATGAGCATCTTTTTTTGTAGTTCCAAATTGATAATGGTTAACTGTTGTTTTCTTTCCGAATCCTTCCGAAAGTCAACTAAAGCTTTTGCTTGCCGTTCTTTTTCAGTAGCCAAATCAATTTCAAGCTTAGCCCTTGCCGCCTTTGACTTTTCAGTAAATTTTACTTCTAAATCCCGGTTAAGCTTTCGCCGGTATTCATGATAAATACGGTTAGCCTCCGATAATTTGCCTAAGATCTCTTCCTCATGAATCCGTTCAATTTCGATAATTTGTTTTGCGATAGCGTCATTAATCGAAATAGCTAAATCAGGGTTAATATCAGGGTTAAGTTGATGTGCTGGTTTTTTCCAACCCCGGCTTAAACCGGATATCTTATTCCGAATTTCCTGGTAACGTAACCATTCGGAATCATTTTTAGCTTTTTCGCTTTTATAACGATGGTACTTTAAAAAAGTTTCTTTGCTTAGCGGCTGTTTTAGAAAACAACCAATCCAAACAGCCGCAATAATTAAAGGGCAACCGCAGGCAACCAGGGACCATTTAACCTTTTTATCCAACTTCATTTACTCGCGGGCTTGCTCTCCTTATTCCCCTTACTCTCGGTTTTGGTATTCTTGTTATCCATTTCCGTTTGCTTTTTTGCCTTTTCAATTACATCTTTAGTAAGGTCTTTACCGCCATGATAAACAGCTTTTTTGTCTAAAACAACAGAGACGCCCTTTTCATCAGCAACTTCGCCGATGAGTTTTTGAATTTTTTCTTCAACCGTTTTTTCCTGTTTTCCCAGATATTCCTGAATTTCAGCCAATTTTTCAGATAAACGGGTATTTAATTCCTCGGTCTTTTTCTTAATGTCGCTTTGCAGTTTTTTATCCAATGAAGCTTGTACGTCATCAGATTTACCTGATTTTTCTTGATTAATCTTCTTTTCTAAGTCTTTGACAGCAGTTTGGTGTTCCTGATAGATATAGCCTCGAAATAAATTATATTCCGATTCTTTATCTTTAATGGTCTGTTTTAAACTCTGATAATCGGGCAATTCTTTTTGAAGAGTTTCCATGTCCACAATACCAACATTTACTGAAGCAGCTGCTGCGCCAGAAAAATTATTAAACAAGAGCATCCCGATGATTAGTAAAACCCCTACCAATGAAAAACTGATTAAGCCTCCTACTTTCTTCATCATCAACTACCATCCTTTACGAAAATTATTATTTATTTAGAAGTGAAACATAAACTGTACTGCAAATTGGTCATCATAAGTTACTAGTTCCAAGTTAAGGCTGTCGTTTAGAAAAATTCCAATCACTGCCTCATTTGGGCTCCCGTCAATTCCAATCTTCAAGTCAAAATAATCACCACGTTCAAACCGGTTATGAAACCAGATAGTTTTAAAATGATTATCAAACTCATATTCAAGAGCCCCGGTTAAATTGGTAGATAATGGCCACCGATAACCGGCCATTAAACGCCCTCCCGGATAATCCCCTTGGTAATACCTGGTATAAATCTCGGAACCTTCATTTTTATAACCTAAATAATATTGAAAGTAACCAAAATCTTCTTCATCACTAAGAGCATATCTTGCTTCCAACCTGGTTTGAAAGGTTTCTGATTCTGCCAATACTTTGATTCTGGTAGTTACTCCCGCTTCGATCCCTAATTTAAGCTTTAAGCCGTTACGATCCATCTCCGGTAAATTATTCAAATACTCGGTCAAATATTTTTCCAGTCTCGACTGGTAATGCTTTAAAAAATCAACCGGCAAGCCTTTCAGGATATCAAACCGATCCTGATAACGTTTGGCCTTGTGTTTAACCAACCAAACCGGAAAGTTAGAAGAGTTATAATTTACCTTAACGTCCTTAATAACCGGGGATACAGGTTTCAAAGTTATCTTAAACTCAGCTACAGTATCCGATTTCAAAGAAAACTGGCAATCATAGCCAGGAAATTCTTTTTCTACCAAATAACGGACGGCTTGATTAATAATCCCTTCGGACCAAGCAATTGAATCTACCGGCAGTCCAACCAAGATACGGCCTAATTCCGTTTCCAGCAGTTTGGCGATATCTTGTGACAACTCGGAAATCCCAGGAGATACTCCCTCTATCTCCAAATTAACCCTTACTTCTCCCACAAACGGGGGGTTAGGTTTTAGTTGAACAATGATTTTACTGTGCTTCCCAGGAAAAAGATCCACACTTTCAAGTTTGAACCCGATTAAAACTTTGGAAAAAACATTAAAAATGGCTGTTTCCACCGAAACTTGGTTGGTTTTAAGGATAACTACGGAACGGGAAAGAAGGATTTTTTCGCCTACCCGCCCAATACTGAATTCCATCCTTTCCCGTAAACCATCATAAATACCACTTCCCAGGTTTAACTGGACTTCAACTGATTCTACGCTTTCCGGTCCGTCAGCAATAACTTCAGATTGTTGATTCATTAATACGGCAACTACTATAAAAAGGACTATACTTATTCTAAGCAGCTTAGGCCGAGTAATCACCTAATCACCCCTGTTTAAAACATCTCTCCTAAGCTAAATACGAATTGATCTTCTGAACCGCCCCAAGCTTGATCCAAACGGATCATTCCCAGAAACGGAATGTTAAAACGGAATCCTACCCCATAGTCATCGGCGGTGGTGGAATTAACCCGACCCGCGTCGTAAAAGAGAACCAATTCAATATTTTTATTCATTGGAAGCCTGTAACGAAGCTCGGTATTTAAAAGCAAAGTTTGATCGCCGATTAGTTTTCGGGTTTCATCGTCGTCAAAACGGTTGCCGTCATAACCCCTAAGCTTATACATTCCGCCTAAATAGAGCGCATCGTAATCAGGGTATTCGCCGGTCAAATATACTCCTTGAAGCCTGGTCCCCCAAACCAAATTCGGCGCTAATGTCTTAAACCATTTGCCTTCTAACATATATTTATTGTAATCGAACTCGCCGCCGAGAATATCCCCGGCCGCCGTGTACCCGGCATAAAGGTAGTGGCCTCCCGATACAAATTGGGAATCAGCGTAGACGAGTTTGTTCCGAATCAACTCGAGCTCAGCGGAGTTATCCCAAAACTCAAGGGGACGGTTGAACTTACTTGCAAGATCTACTTCTACATCTTTGGTAACAAGTTCTTTTACTTCTTGACCGTCCTCATCCTTTACCGGTTGTCCGTTCTCATCCTTTACTGTTTCCAGAACTTGAATTGTATCAGTAATTTTGGCAATCTTATTTTCTTCAAAATTCAACTTCAGCCTCGCGGTCGTATTCTTCCAAAACTGCCGACCGAAAGATAGAGAGAGCCCGGTTCGATTCAGATCCAGTTCGTGAACTTTAGAGTAATCATCATCCTTGGGATCTCCATTATAATCCACATTCGCCGGATACCATTTTTTCATGGTTGAATCGATTACATCTTCAGAGTTCCAGAGGGACAAGCCGAATGAAGTGTGTTTATCGTCCAACCATGGTTCATAAAATGAAAATTTGATATTATCACTATCATCATCAAAACTGACATCAATGGAGACACTTTGCCCCAAACCCATCAGGTTCCCCTCGGTGAACTTAACAAATCCGCCTACCTCGCCGGATTCCTCTCCGTATGACATACCAAATTCAAAAGAGCCGGTCAATGCTTCCTGGACCTCGATTACCAGATCCATTTTTTCCGGATCCACGCTTTTCTCCCAGCGTACGTCGATACTATCAAAGAGCCTTAAACGAGTTAATTTGGCATATTCCTCTTTCAACTCGTTGAAATCGATAATATCCCCTTCTTTGATCGACAACTCTCTCCGAACAACTTGTTCATTCGTCTTAACCAGGCCTAGAATAACAGTTTTTCCATACTTTAATTCGACCAGTTCCAACTGGACAGTCCCATCCGGGGCAAGATTCACTCCCGGGGTTTTAGACTCAACAAATAATCCATTCTTTTCCCGGCAGTAGTTTTTAAGTTTCAGCAAGTCTGCCCCGAAAGTTGCGGTATTAAAGATCTCGCCTGGTTTTTGCGAAAAAAATTGCTGGACTTCTTCCGGCTTTACTTTGGTTAACCCTGTTACTTTAACCTCTTTAAAAGATGGGTTTTCAATCACAACGAAACTGAGTTTAATCCCATCATACATCTTTTCGGTAGTAACTTGCACATCGCTGAAAAAACCCAAATCCATAATTGCCCGCATGTCTAATTGAATTTTTTTAGGGTCTAATGGTTCCCCAATCGTAGTATTAGAAACTACCCCTAAGATTTGAGCCGCCGGTATCCGCTCATTCCCCTCGACATCAAACATATAAACTCGCGGATTTGTTTGAGCCGTTACCGGCGATACAATGGCCATCATCAATATTATTGCTATGAAGAATGGTATCTTTTTCTGAAAGCGGCCTAAAAACTTCAAATATATCCCCCTAACCTAGTTATTTCCCATTCCGTAAACTGCGTGAAGCCTCTTGGGTAAGGGCGTCTTCATCAATTGCAAATTGTGACGCCTGACGCACCCGCACTTTATTTTGAGTGTTTTCCGATTCGAACCGTTCCCGTTCAATATCGGCAGCAACGGTAGAGGAGGTTTGTGATTCGGTTTTTTCGCCGGTTTTAGCAATATCGCTCACCGGCTCGACCGAACTATCAGAACCTGGTTGAACCGTTTTCGGAGCCTCTTCCTCCAAACCTTTTTGATTGACCTTAGCCGAGGCCAGTTTTGAGTCAGGACCAATCGAAACGCTTTTCTCGGCTGGTTTAAAAATGCTGGCTAAGTGTTTATTGAGATTCCCCTTCTGGAACCCAAAGGCCAAACCGAAAAAGACCAAAATTGACGCAGCGACGGCGATGAGATTGTTGAACTGACGCTTCGGAACAGTTGTCTGTTTCTTAGAAACGTACCTCTCGCGACTTAGTTCCCAAGCATGTTTAACTTCTGCCTGAGCTAAATTCAAGGTCATCTCGGCATGTACCGGATTAGCTTGTTTATAATAATCCCCGGCTTTATCTAGCCATCTTTTAGCGTCTTCAATATGTTCTATTACTTTTTCAGATTCCTTTTTTGTATTGTTGAATTTTTCCACCATAACCCCCGCCTCTCATAATTCTCCTTTATTAAGATCGCTTAAAAGAGGTGTTTTTTGTCCTACTATATAGAGGTAAATTTGCCCGCTTTATCTTAAATTATCCATTTTCCTCAAATTATAACCTTGTTTTAACTTGCTTCATTATTTTTCATCTTAAATACATGATGTAGTATAATTGGCAAGCACTACCCCATATTTTGTGCCATAACCCTTGAATTTAACAATCTTCTAGCCTTTGTCCTTAATCTCCGCACGCAGTTTGGATAACATCCCTCTCAATCTTTGCAAAGCCTTCTTTTGTAATTTATAAAAATACGAAAGGCTAATATCCATTTCTGCTGCAGTTACGCTCGGCTCTTTATCTAAAAGGTATAAATCGCAGATTACTTTTTGTTCCTTGGGATTTAACCTTGAAATTGCCATATTTACTTGTTCATTAATGATGCAGGTTGTTACTTGTTCCTCCACGTTTACCTGTTTATCTGCGAGCTTGGTCAAAAAATCTTCAAATACATCTTCAGAGACAGCCACTTCCAATGCGTCATGATCGGAACGGAGCCGTTTTAAATAATCGATCATTCTCCCTCTAATACGGTGCGAAGCAAATGTGCTAAAACGCACTCCGTATTGATAGTCATAACTCTCTGCCGATTCAATCAAGCCGACCGTTCCTTCTTGAATTAAATCAAAGATCAACCCTTCATGGCAAGTAATCCGAGAGGCGATCTTATAAACCAAAGGCTGATAAGATTCGATTATTTGTTGGCGGGCTTCTCGGGATTTCCCTATTTTAAACTTTGTCCATAAGAGCTGTTCCTCTGTTTGAGAAAGTAACGAAATTTTAGATAGTTCAGCCAAGTAATCCTGGATCAATTGGCACCTTCCCTGAAGAGGTATCCCCTATAAAAATAGCATAATATAAGACTATTCTCGTTATTTAGCAGAGTTCCTTCTCTAATAAATAAAGTAATTTAGGGAACAATGGCAACCTTTTCAAAAACGGAACCGATAAGTGAGCCGCCAGGAAGTCCCATCCTCCAAAGAATAAGTCCCACTAGTAATTAAATTCGAAGTCAAATGATAGTCAAGGCCCCATTTTTCTTTGGGCTGATCGGAGGAGACAGAACGGCTATATGATAAAAATAATCTGCTGGAAACAAAATCCCCGGCACTAATCCGAAATTCACCTTCCAGGTAATCGTGTTCCAAATATAAATAATCCAAGTGCAACGCCTGGCGTAATTCGTAAAAAACTTCGCCAAACATCGTGTCTGTAACAATGTTCAAATTGGTGTTAGCGACCCCTTGAACGGTTAAAGGCTTATCACCCCGAAGCTCCGACCAATTCAGCAAAGCATATAAATCCTCCTCGGATAATGAGGGGTAAGAATAAAGATTAATCGAAAGATTCTCCCCGATTTGCCCTTTAACAACCAAAAAGACTTCCGCCTTAGCGGTTAACACGCTGGAATCAACATCGATATAGGGATTAAAACCCTGTGAATACTTAAAAACCGCTTTAGCTTTGTTTACTTTGAACGTTTGGCCATAGAAGGTCAAGACTCCCTTTTTAGAGGTGGCTTCACCGCTAATTAAGGGACTTTTAAAATTCCCTCCAATCCGGAGGTCGCTTTTGACCATAATATCAGCCAAACCAATTTGCCGGAAACGAACATTTTTACCGGTTGTAACCCGAAGATCAAAATCAGGGTTCCAAATATTACTTGCAGCGCGGTTTTTAGCCATTTTTAACTTGCCAACTTTACACTCGTAGACATGGACTTCCCCACTAAGCTTCGAGTTATTGGTAGTACCGGCCAACTGGATATTCAAGTCGCCAAATCCATCAAAGTAATTATTACGGTAATATAGGTTGGAACCCTTAAAATTCAGATTAAAATGAAGCTGATCTTCTTCTCCAAATAACGTTGTTTCGCCATTTAATGTGAATTTTCCGTCGCCATACTCGCCGCGTGCTTGCTGGATCGAGATCCGGTTGTCGTTAATATCCATATCTATTTTGGTATTTTCAATGGGCAATGGTAAATCGGGCGTAGTCGCTCCAATATTAGAGGCTTCCAGTTTACCGGAGAATACAGGCCATCCATATGCCCCTTGTAATTGAATCCTACCATTCATCGCACCGGAGGTAACCAAAATATTTTTGGGTAGATATGAATTAACTATCTCTAACGGGGTATTTTTGAATACCAGCTCCAGATCGAGGCTACGGGATGATCCGTGAAAACCGGTTATTTTTGAAAGGATTTGATCCGGCCATGGTAAATAGCCTTGAGCCGTAATAGAGCCTCCTTTAGTATCTAAAACGCTCTCACTAATCAAAAGCCCTTGTTCCGTAAACCTTCCTAATAGTTGAAGATCCCCGAGGCGGCTCTGATTCAAATATAGCTCGTCGACATTGGCTTGGAGATCCCCGGAAATCTTTGTACTAGACCACACTAAATTGGTATCAACATCAATCGTTCCAGCCAGCTTGTGAGCAGGGCTTAAAAAAGAATTGAATGTCTCTACGGAAAAACCGGCCGCCTTAATTTGAAGGTTTAATGCGGAACCTAATTCCCAATCCCCGTTGGCAACCAAGGTCCCAAAATTTTGCCTCAGTTTAATCTGTTCAATATTGAGCCGATTGTCATGATAGTAAAGTTCAAATTCACCTTGAACCGGAACCGAGCTTAAAGTGGCATTTGATAATTCCCCATTGACCCTTATCTCAGGCATAAATGGATTCCCGGTTACTTTTACCAATCCGCCAAGCCTTCCGGTTGCATCTGTCAGGGAAACATTAAAAGCCTGCGACAGCTTTGTTAAGCTAAGATCAGCGATATTAAACCCTAAATCAACCTTTAATGGTTGGGAAAAATCTATTTTTCCATACATATTAAGCTTAAAATCTTCGCCACTTAGTTTAATCCGGGAAAGTTGAATTTCCTTATCCTTCCAATCAAGGTTGCCGGAGTTGATGTCGCCGGAAAAGGGACCAAAAATTAAATTTCCGCGAGAAAATTCAATTGATAAAACGGGATTAGACGGGTTCCCAACTAACTTACCTTTCAAATTGAGTATCCCCTGAAGCTTGTTGCCGTTGTATCCGAAGCCCAAAGGATCTAGGTTGATTTGATTTCCGGTTAAAGAGAGATCTAAATTGCCTTGGTTTGCCTTTCCGGTAATTTCAATTGAGGAAATGCCGTCCCTTAATTCCATCCGGTTTAAGCGAATCTCCTGAAAGTCACCCTCAAGTTGAACCGTGCCTTCCTCCATCTGAAAATTCCCCAAACTAGGATTGACCAGTTGGATTAGGCCCGCATAAGAAGGATTAAACACCGATCCGGTAAGTTCGAGATTTAAAGCCCCCGTTCCTCCCAGTCCCCATGCAGGATCCAGCGGCAACCACTTCATTAAGCCTTCCAATTGAGTATTATCACAACTTACCGTCAATGAAACGGTTGGTTCGGTAGCTAAATTGACCCTGCCTTTTATTGAATAATCCCCTAAATCGGAAGCAACCCGGAGCCCCGTGACGTTTAACCCTTGATCCGCATATTCCAGGCTACCGGTTATCTCTCCAACCTGTTTTGACAAATAGGTGGTTTGCTTAAGCGAGCATTGGATTTTACCGTTAATATCGGATAACGGCCCTTCAAAGTCAAAGGTGCCGTCAAATACTCCGTCAAAAGGATACTTTTTGGCGTCAGGCAATAGATCGCGAATGGGTACATGTTCGGCATTGAAATTAGCGGTTAAAATCTCTGTATCCCAGGCAAGGTGCCCATAAATCCTCCCCTGGCCGGTACGGGCTTGAATCGAATCTACAATCAACTTGCCCTTATCCCAACTGTAGACCCCTTGAATATCCTTAAGATATAATTCTTGATTGTTAAAACCTTCGCCTTTAAAAGTGCCCAGAATAAGCCCTGGTTCAAACGGTTCCCCTTGTTTCCACTTCCCCTTTAAAATAGCATTGGAGGAAATTTTGCCATTAATGCCTACTTCGGGTCCCAACTTGGTACGTCCTAAATCCAATTGCATAATCTCCCCGGAAACCTTCCACTCAACCCCGCCGGCATTAATTTTAACTGCCCCTTTGGCGGAAAAACGCCCTCCCCCGGTTTCTCCTTCAAGTTTGGAAATTTGAATGTTATTAGATAAAACTTCCCAGCTAACAGTGGCTCTTAAATTTTCAGTTTCATAATTTTGATACTTAAGTTTATCAATTTGAAGTTCGCCGGAGATCAGGGGACTCCATAATTCGCCACTGACCTTCCCGGTAAAATCGATTTTAGGCCCAATTTTCAAACCGTCCAGTTCCGGAAGGTTAAATTCGGTAAGATTCAGCCCGGCTCCAAAGATATTAAGGTCAAAAGTGGGCGCTAAAATATTGTTGACTTTCCCATCAACACCCACCGATGCTTTACCCAATAATCCTTTCAATCCCTTGATCTCCAAATTGTTCCGGACAATCTTCCCTTGACCGGAGATCTCCTCAAGCCTTAAATCTTTTTTGATATTAAACCCTACTCTTGAAAGGGATATTTCGCCATTGATCATCGGTTGGTCGAGGTTTCCGGAAATATCAACTCGCAAATTTGTTAAACCTTCAATTTGATAAGGGCGAAGTGTCGGGATGAATTTGGGTAAGTCAGCTAAGCGGACCTGATCCCCGCTGATAATTCCCTTAACCGTAGCAGCCTTGGTATCAAGTTGGCCGGATATGTTCAATAAAGCATTATTATAGACGATACGGGCTTTTTTGATATTGAGTTCCGAAGGAGAGATTTCACCGTCGAGTTCTTTAATATCTACGAGTTCGTTGGTGGCGGGAATCTTAACTCGGGCATCATTGAGCGCTACTTTGCCTCTTTCAAACCAAAATCGCGTTTTTTGCCAACTAAACTTCAGATCAAAGTTACCGGTTCCCCGATAGATTTTGAATGAATAGGGTTTTGGAAGATACGGCTCGATTTTGCTTAATACTAGATTAGCAGCGGATATTTCTCCATGGCCGGATTTAAAGTCGATTCGGGCGTCGCCTCGGCTACTCAATATCAAATTTTTATTAAAATCGGAGATACCGTTACACTCCCAATCCAATGTATTATCTCGATAAAACCGGGCTTTGCCATTTATTTGTTTTAAAGAATGTTTTCCATAAAGATCGTCCTTCAGTGAAAGGCCTCCGTTTTTGACGATGAAAACCGTTTCCAAGCGCAGCTTTTGACCGCTTTTCGGGAAATATTTTTGAATATCAAAAGTTCCATCCGGGAAACGCTCTAATCTTACGGAAGGGTTAATTAATTCTACCTTCCGCAAAGCGCTTTCGGGATGACGCCTATTTCTTAACAAAGCCAATAAGTCAAAACTTAAATTTACTTGTTCAGCCTGAACCGGTATTACCTTTTGTTTGGGATCGATCAATTGTACTTTAGAACATTTAAATGAACCCCAACCGGACCAATGGATATTTTTAATTTCAATTTTTAGCCCTGTCTTTTTAAGGTTTTTCTGAAGATTGTCCCGGATTTGTACGGTTAGGACCTGGTCTTGCAGTAAAAAACAGGATAAGGTATAAAACAAAGCCCCGATTACCACGAGGCTAGTTGTTAACCATATTCCAATTTTATTGGGAATTAATTTCTGCAAGATTTTCCCTCCCAAAAGAAAGGTCCCCCACTGGCTGTACTAAAGTGAAATAAGATTAAAGCGCCTGTTCTATTTCTAAATCAAACCGGGCATCGCCGTAAATGCAATAAAGGGTGTCCGATTTAAGTTTAATATCCTTCAAAACCTTTTTATCGGCGCCGGGGTTCTCGTTGAGCTGATATTCCATAACAACTTGGTTGTTTTTAGTTTCATTAAGAAAATCATTCAATAATTCCCCTAATGAACCCGCTTCTTTCAAGCTGGATTTGGTTTCCTCTTTTTTACGCTCCCCAGTCTCCGATTCTAAAATGAATTTTGATGATCCGCGCGTCGTTATTGTCAGTTTACCGGATCCGATATTGGCTGGTAATTTGATCTCAAAAGGGACGCTAAGTTCTTGCCCCCGATAGGCGCGGATTTTCGCATTAAGTTTAACTCTATCGCCAGGTTTGGCTTTCGGTTGGTCGGTTTCAACCCTGATAATCCGGGCTGTATTTTGCTTTTCTTGGATATCGATCGATACCGTGACTGACTTCAAAACCACTGGGGAAAATTCGTTGGTAGTTAATAAGCCCAATAAGGCCCGCAAGTCCTGGAGGCAAGATACGGCGATATCCTTACCGTAAAACAAATTCTCACGGGTCAACTGCCGATTATCATTGCTGAGCTCAACCTGAATCTTTACTAAAGCTGTCCCGCTACCAACCCGGTCAATGGTTTGATCGATGGCGTCGGTAACCCCAGAGATAATCAAATCCTTATACATTTGCTCGTTATCGATCACTTGAAAGGAACTGGTCCGGGAGATATTACGATCTATATCTTTTACAATCACAGTTACCGGTATCAAATTGGGAAATTCGCCAAATCTGCCTAAAATACCATCCTGCCGGTCTTCAACTATCCGGCCTGACCTTTGTAAGGGCAGCCCAATTTTGAAGGACATCACCGGGCTCTTGATTGTATGTAAGATTTCGGCCTGATAAGCTAGGTAATCCACTTTACCTTTATTAGTAAAGGAGTGGCCAAAGGCCAGGAAATTATCACCTTCGACCATTGTCACCGTTCCGATTGCCGAGACTTGATAATCGCCGGAGACCATTTGAACGGCGACCGCGCTCCCCGGTTTTAGAGTTACAAAGCCCGGGTATTCCTTATTTTTCTTTGAGTTAAAGAAGAAGACCGGTTTGAAATGATACGCTTCCAAGGCTGCCTTCAAAGTATCAAAACCGCGCCTTCCCATCCCCGAAACTATCACCGGGGAGACGACCGGTTTTAAATGGCCTTTCTCTATAATTAAAGGTTTCCCACCATAATAGGCGGCTTTTTCCGGGGTTGGAAGCAACTTCAACATACTTTCGATCGGCGTCACCAAGGCTAAAAATGAATCGGCATTCTCAAAACCATAACTAATGGCCCCTACTAACCGATCTTTGATATAAACCGGGCTACCGCTCATTCCGGCCGCTAAACCCCCGCTTTCTTCCAACCGTTCACCGGAGAGTTTTACCAGGATCAATTTCTCGCGACCCACATCCCCCTCGACTACCGCTAAGACTTGGACGTCAAAACTCTCAATTTTAGTCCCGGAAAAAACCGAATAACCTTTCCCTTTCTGTCCCGGTTCAACTTTTTCCAACCTGAAAAATTGTTCTTTAGCTAAAGACAACGGGGAAATGGATAATATCAAAAATACCGATAAGCTTAAAAGAATTACCCGGCGCCGCATCCAGTCCAAGGGATCACATCCTGTTATTTTCTTATTTGAGCGAGTTTCATAATTACAAAAATTTATCTTCGCATACAATATATAGTGTAGGTTTTATTTTAGTCTATCAATATATTGTATGCGAAGCCAGAAAAAAGGAATTATGAAACCGCCTAATTTACTATAGACGCATCATGGTTCCAAATGGTTCCCGATATCCCTTAATAAATGAAATTTTCTTAAATATAGGATGAAATAATTTCTTAACCAAGATTTGCATTCCTAAAGCCGAATGCAAATACGGTCAAATTCGTATTTATTTCATCCTATTACAGCTGTAATAAGTTGAATTAAATTCATTAATCTTTTTATCAGGTCCGGCTTTAGGGACCTGATGCGTATTAGAAATTTAATTCAACTTATATAAATAAGGTACCAAATAATCCGTTTACTTCAGTATCGGAAATTTCATTTAATAAATAAATATTCGGAGCTTAATATTTTAAATCCTGCCCCCAATAAATGGTTCATAGTTGAGCGAGTTTCATAATTACAAAAATTTATCTTCGCATGCAATATATAGTATAGGTTTTATTTTAGTCTATCAATATATTGTATGCGAAGCTGGAAAAAAGGAATTATGAAACCGCCTAAGTTAAATAAAATCATTGATCCATCGAAAGACTTCTTCCTTGCGCGGATTTAAATCTAGCGTCAAGTTGTGGTGCCCGCTTGGAAATAGGATTAATTTTTTATGATCGGTGGCCAATCCGGATAAAGTCAGATAGAAATTTTGAGAACCCTGATATTTAATGATCCGGTCATCCAGGGAGTGGATGATTAGGGTCGGCGCTTTTATTTTAGGTCCGGCGCTTCGCCCTTCCCGGGCCACTTTGACCAACTCGGCCACTCCCGAAGTGGGAATTACCCCATACCAATAGGGCCGTTGCCAGTCATATTGGATTCCCATGTCGTTCTGGGGGATTAATTTCCGTACCGGACCCCACCGGGTTAGGGCAGCCATCCGGTTGACGAACCGGAAAGCTGGGGCACAGAGGATTAATTTGCCAATCAGCCCGGGGAAATCCCGGCCTAAGATAGCCGCCAGGGCGCCCCCCATACTTTCACCTATCACCGTTACCCGCCTGCCCAGTAAGAAACTGATCCCAAGTCCCTGTTGGGCGGAGTTTTCCCAATCCAAGGCACCATATTTAGCAAAATCGGCTACTTTAGTCCCATGTCCGGCCAGGCGGGCGCCGAAGACGTTATGGCCTTGCTTGTATAGCGCCTCGCCCAACTCCCGCATCTCGTAGGGGCAAGCGGTGAAACCGTGGAGCAGCAGGAACGACTGGGGGGTTACTTTTTGATGGTGCCAACAAAAGCTACGCTGGTCGGGTTCAGTTTGAGCCGCTTCGCATTCCGGGTGACGATATTCGGCCTCGGCTAAGGACAGTGCCAATTCCAGGCGTGGTTGGCCGCCGCCCTTCAAGGCTTGATGGAGTTCATCGGTGTATTGGCTAAATAGAGTTGACTGGAATAGTTTCCCAATAGATTGGAGCATGGGGCACCTCCGGGGTTTTCTATAAATATTATATTTGGCGTTTAGGCTAAAAAACCTTTAAATAAAATACATAAGCGAGTTTCATAATTACAAAAATTTATCTTCGCATGCAATATATAGTGTAGGTTTTGTTTTAGTCTATCAATATATTGTATGCGAAGTCGGAAAAAAGGAATTATGAAACCGCCTAACATAAGAAACGCAGCCGGTTGGCTGCGTTTCTTATGCTATTCCGTTCCTTCTTGATAGTTCTCTTCCTGCTTGGCGATTTCTTGTTCCCCTTTTTCCACCAGCTTTTTGACCATGTTGCCGCCAATTTTACCGGCTTCCCTCACGGTGAGCTCATCGCCCCCTCCGGCCAGGTCGTCATCGAGCCCAAGTTCCTTAGCGGTTTCCCACTTGAGTTTTTCTTTGCCTTTCGGGGCCGGTGTTGGATTAGGTTTGTCTTTTTTGGGAGACATTTTTTCACCTCCACCATCAGCCTGCGCAAAGTGGGGGAAAATATACGGAGGACTGGGAGGGAAGGTCGGAGGCAGTCGCGCTTTAATTTCTAGATAAATTGAAGTAACCGCTTTTTATGTTACATGACGCCGGCCATTTTCGCCTCACCCCATTCATTAGCTGCTCGATTATCTTTTCTTAATCGCCCCTCTCTTTGCCCTATTGCTAGTTTGAAAGTTCAGGCGAGGGGCAGTTTGGTTTATTTTGATAATTAATTTCGTTTTAAATTAATAAAAACCACCCAAAAACTCGCGTCTTCCATCCTTCCCCTCTCCAAACGCCCAAAAAACGCTCATTTGTATGGAGAGGGGAACGGCAACCGGGAAAAATCTCCACTCAAAGTATTGAAATTGGGTGAGGCGATATTGTTTTTCGCCTCACCCAATTATCTTTGTTTGAGTTTCCATTATTTCATAAAATCCTTTTAAAGAAATGGAAATATATACCGAATATTAAATCAAATCTTACTCGCTAACGGGAGAACCAGTCAAAAAGATTCCAAGGAGGACTTTAAAATGGCCTTTAGCCAAAGGAATTTTAAAATTTCACTAGAGGAATTTAGATATTTCACCAGAGAAATTTTGGGATTAAGCCAAGCAATTTTAAAATTTCACTAGAGAAATTTTATGATTAAGCCAAGTTCTTAATGAATCATCTTCCGCTGCATTTTACGGGCGAAAACGGATAAAGCGTAATTCATCAGGAAATAGGTGGCGGCAATAATTCCAAAGATAGTAAAAACTTGATATTTTGAACCATATCGACCCATGATGATCATGCCTTTACCGGTTAGTTCCTCGGTTCCTACCGCCCAAACGAAAGAAGTATCCTTGATCACCGTAATGAACTGGGAGACTAGAGGCGGGATCATATTCCTTACGGCTTGCGGTAGAATAATATAAATCAAGGTGGCGGGATAACTGAAACCTTGGGAACGGGCAGCTTCCCATTGGCCTTTGCCAATGGAATTCAGTCCCCCCCGGATAATCTCGGCAATGGCCGCCGAAGTGAAAATGGTAATCGCTACAATCCCGGATTGAACCGGTTTTAAGGGTGTGAGAAAACGGATTGCAATGATAAAAAGCAAGTTAGGAATGTTTCTGACGATCTCGACATAGGTTC